>JAYSYH010000352.1:0-2945 GCA_043716645.1 Betaproteobacteria bacterium
TACGCCAGCGTCGGCCTTGACGGTTTGATCGAGAACCTGCCTGCCGCGCTGCTGTTCGAACTGTCGCGCCGCGGCTGAAGGCCGTTCAACGCCCAAAGACCTTGCCGAGGATGGCGCTGCCGGTCTGCAGCGGGTTGGCGCGCATGCGCTTTTCCTCTTCGGCCACCATCAGGAACAAGCCGTCCAGCGCGCGCGCGGTGACGTACTGCTGCACGTTGGCGTCATCGCCCTTCAACAGCCCCAGGCTGGCGGCCTTGGCGGCTATGGCGTTGTAGCGCTCGGCCAGCTGCACCTTTTCAGTGGCTTTGGTGATGATCGGCAGGAAACGCTGGCCCAACGGCACGCGCGTCTTGGCGGCGAAGAAGTCGGTCACCGACGTAGCGCCGCCGCGCACCACCTTCAAGGCGTCTTCCACGCTGATGGCCTTCACCGTGTTGATGAAAAGCGTGCGCGCCTCGGGCATCGCGGCTTCCGCGGCTCGGTTCATCGCGGTGACCAGTTCGTCGACTTTCTTGCCCTGGCCCAGCTTGCGCATCAGGTTGGCGGCGTCTTTCAAATGGCCAGGCAGTTCGATGCGCACCAGCGGGTTCGCCAAAAAGCCATCGGTGCGCCCAAGCTGCCCGACGGCCGCGGTGGCACCGCGTTCCAGCGCCGCGCGGATGCCCGTGGCGGCCTCGGTTTCGGTGGTGGCCGCTGTAGCTGCTGCGGCCCAGCCGGGCAGTGCGCCCGCTGCCATGGCAGCCGCAATCGCTACCGTAAACTCGCGTCGAAACATGAATTCGCTCCTGTTGCCTTTGATACCCGATCTTGCCCGCCGCCGCGCGCTGCTGGCAATGGCCATCGGGTCGGGCGGGCTGACCGCTTGTCAGCGCCAGAGCCAGAGCCAGCCCGTGACCCCTGCAGCCTTCGACTACACGCTGCTCGACGGTGTGCTGCGCCACAGCGCCGCGCTGAACGGCACGGTGGTGCTGGTGAATTTCTGGGCCACCACCTGCGCCGTCTGTGTGCGCGAAATGCCGCGCATCGTGGCCACCCATCGGCAGTTCAGCCCACGCGGTCTGCAAACGCTGGCGGTGGCCATGCGTGACGACCCGCCGGCCCTGGTGGCCCGCTACGCGCAATCGCGTGGCCTGCCGTTCGGTGTGGCGATCGACAACACCGGCGCCATTGCAAAGGCTTTCGGCGGTGTGCGCGGCACACCGACCA
This sequence comes from Betaproteobacteria bacterium, assembly GCA_043716645.1. Taxonomy (GTDB): domain Bacteria; phylum Pseudomonadota; class Gammaproteobacteria; order Burkholderiales; family Burkholderiaceae_C; genus Rubrivivax. The sequence continues at coordinate 1,207 of JAYSYH010000352.1, forward strand.
GCCTGCTGCTGGACCGCAGCGGCCGCATCGTCTGGCGCCACGAAGGTGAACCCGACTTCGATGCGCTGCACGCAAGGCTGGAAACACTGCTGGGCGCGCCCGGGCCGGTCGTCGCGTGAACACCGGCGCTGCAAGGCGTGCGCCGCAAAGCCCGCACCGGGGATCAAGGTCGTGATCGCCCGCATCAGCGGCCTGCTGGCTGGCAAGACACCGCCGCAGGTGCTGGTCGACGTGCACGGCGTGGGCTACGAGATCAGCGTGCCGATGAGCACCTTCTACAACCTGCCGGCTTTGGGCGAAACAGTCGTGCTGCTGACCCACTTCGTGGTTCGCGAAGACGCGCAACTGCTGTACGGTTTCCTGACCGCTGGCGAACGCGCCACCTTCAGCGAACTGGTCAAGATCAGCGGCGTCGGCCCGCGCACGGCGCTGGCGCTCCTGTCGGGCCTGAGCGTGGTCGAGCTGGCCCAGGCGGTGACGCTGCAGGACGGCGCGCGGCTGGTGAAAGTGCCCGGCATCGGCAAGAAAACCGCCGAGCGCTTGCTGCTCGAACTGAAGGGCAAGCTGGGCCCCGACCTGGCGCTGCCGCGCGCTGCCCTCAGCGACAACCAAGGCGACATCACGCAGGCGCTGCAGGCCCTGGGCTACAGCGAAAAGGAAGCGCAGGCCGCGCTCAAGGCCCTGCCTGCGGACGTGGGCGTCAGCGACGGCATCAAGCTGGCGCTGAAGTCACTGAACCGCTGAGCCGCTGAGCCGCTGAATCGGTCAAGGTCAGGGGCGGAGCGCGGCGCTGGGCGCCTGTGTGGCGACCAGCACCTCCACCTTGACCTCGCCGGCCTTCTCGAAACGCAGGCTCAGCGGAAAGCGGGCGCCGGCTTTCAGCGTCTGCGTCAGGCCCATGAACATCACGTGGTTGCCGCCGGGCTTCAATTCCACCGTGGCGCCTGCCGGGACGGCAATGCCGTCCGCGGGGCGCATGCGCATCACGTTGCCGTCCATTTCCATGGTGTGCAGTTCGACCATTTTCGAGACCCCGGTGCTGGCCGAAAGTAAACGGTCGTTCGCGCTGCCGCCGGTGATCTTCAGGAAACCACCGCCGCCGGACTGGCCGCTGACGGTGGGCCGCGCCCAGGCGGCTTCGACTTTGGGCGCCGTCTGGGCCTGAACACCCAGAACAGACAACAGCAGGACGCTGGCGGCAACACGGCGGATCGCGAACATGCAGAACTCCTTGAAGAGCGCCGATTGTCGGTCGGCCCCGTGCCTGGACAAGTTGCCCTCGCATAATCGCCACATGGCCATCAAGACCGACGATTTCGGCGCCCTTCCTGTTCCTGCCGGCGCGCCGCGGGTGGTCAGCGCGGCACCGTCTTCGCCGAACGAAGAAGCCATCGAACGCGCTTTACGGCCCAAGGGCTTGCAGGAATATGTGGGCCAAGTGAAGGCCCGCGAGCAGCTGGAAATTTTCATCAGCGCGGCGCGCGGCCGCAACGAAGCGCTGGACCACGTGCTGATATTCGGCCCGCCGGGTCTTGGCAAGACCACGCTGGCGCATGTGATTGCGCACGAGATGGGCGTCAACCTGCGCCAGACTTCGGGCCCGGTGATCGAACGCGCCGGCGACCTGGCCGCCATGCTGACCAACCTGCAGCCGCACGATGTACTTTTCATCGACGAGATCCATCGCCTGTCGCCGGTGGTGGAAGAAGTGCTGTATCCGGCGATGGAAGATTTCCAGA
>JAYSYH010000353.1:0-2940 GCA_043716645.1 Betaproteobacteria bacterium
CCTGCCGCAACTGCGCTGCTGGCACGCAGGCACCCGGCTGGTGGCGGTGCTGCCGGTGCTGTTGAACCGGTCCGCCGGGACCGTTACTGCGCTGGGCAACTACTACACCACGCGCTGGGCACCATTGCTGAACAGTGACTTGGCCTGCGACTTGAACGGCAACCCGAACAGCGATCAGGCCTGCGCCGCCCTGCACGGCTTGCTCGCCGCGCTGCTGCGCGAAGAACCGCGCGTGCACACGATGCGCTTCGCGCCGCTGCAGGCCGGGTCGCCGGCCGAAGCCGCGCTGCGCCGCGCGCTGCAGGCCAACGGCTGCGCGGTGTTCGGTTTTCACGCCTTCCAGAACTGGCTGCTGCCGGTGGCCAGCGACTGGCCCACCTACTTGGCCGCGCGCGACGGCAAGCTGCGCACCACGCTGTCACGCATGGGCAAACGCTTCGCCGCGCGCGGCGGGCGCCTGGAACTGATCCAGTCCGACGACCTGCGGCTGCCGGCCGGCATCGCCGCCTACCAGACTGTCTACGCCGCCAGCTGGAAAGACCCGGAGCCGCACCCGCGATTCATGCCCGGCCTGATCCGTGCCGCCGCGCGCAGCGGCGTGCTGCGCCTGGGCATCGCCTGGCTGGGCGACCGGCCGGTGGCCGCCCAGGTCTGGACGGTGGCCGGCGGCCGCGCCGACATCGTCAAGCTGGCCCACGACGAAGCCCACAAGGAAACCTCGCCCGGCAGCCTGCTGACCGCGTTGCTGATGCGCCACGCCTTCGAGCAAGACCGTGTCAGCGTGGTCGATTACCTCAGCGGCGACGACAGCTACAAGCGGCTGTGGATGAGCGAGGTGCACGAACGCACCGGCCTCGTCGCCCACCGCCTGCGCACACCGCGCGGGTTGCTCGGCGCTGCGCGCCAAAGCGCAGGCTGGTGCTGGCGCGGCCTGCGCGCAGCGCTGCGACCCGCCGCGGCTGCCTCCGGGTCATGACCACCGTCAGCGTCGTCATCCCCAGCCACAACTGCGCGGCCTACATCGCGCAGACGCTGACCAGCGTGCTGACCCAGCCGGTGGACGACCTGGAAGTGCTGCTGGTGGACGACGGTTCCAGCGACGCCACCGTGGCCATCGCGCAGAGCCTGAATGACGCGCGCCTGCGCGTCATCCAGCTGGCCAACGGCGGCGTGTGCAAGGCGCGCAACCGCGGCATTGCCGAGGCACGCGGGCGCTTCATCTGCCTGCTCGACCACGACGACTGGTGGCTGCCGCACAAGCTGCCGCGCCAGCTGCAAGAGATGGCCCGCCACCCCGAAGCCGGCGTTGTCTTCAGCAGCTTCGTGCGCTGGTTTCCGAACGCGCCCGGCGGCACCTTTGCGCCGCCTGAAAGCATCGCCGCCAGTGCAGACTTTCAAGTCACCGACGACACGGACCCCAAGTTTTCCGGCTGGATCCACCACCAGTTCCTGCTGGATTGCTGGATGCTGACCAGCACCTCGATGTTCAGGCGCGAGGTCTTCGAGCGCTGCGGCACCTTCGACGAGAGCCTGCCGTTCAGCGAAGACTGGGACCTGTGGCTGCGCGTGGCGCGCGAATTCCAATTTGTCCAGCTGCGCCGGCCCACCACGCTGTACCGCATGCACGCCAGCCAGGGCAGCGGCATCCACCGGCCGGTGGACTACCGCACCCGGCTGCTGCAACGCACCGCAGCCGTTCACGGCCTGGCCAGCCGCGACGGCCGCTGCATCACGCCGCGGCAATTCCGCCACCAGCTGGCCCGTTACCACGCCGACTTCGCGCGCGGCGAACTGGGCGCGCGGCGGATGGGCAGCGCGCTCACTTCGTACGGCCAAGCCTGGCTGAACCACCCGCTGCGCTGGAAGTACCCTGTGTACCTGCTGGCAGTGCTGGGCGGCTGGCGCGGGCGGGAATGGCCGCGATGAAGCCAGAGCTGTCGTTGTACCTCGACGCGGTGCGCTTCGTGGCCGCGCTGGTGGTCTTCATTTCACACTTTGCGCAGCACCGCCTGAGCGGCGGTTTCCTGTGGCAGATGAACGCCTACGGCCACCAGGCGGTGACGGTGTTCTTCGTGTTGTCGGGCTTTGTCATCGCCTACGCCACCGACACGCGCGAGCGTGATGCCCGCAGCTACGCCATCAGCCGCTTGTCGCGGATGTATTCGGTGGTGCTGCCGGCCGTGCTGCTGACCGTGGTGCTCGACTCGATCGGCGGCGCTTGGCGACCCGACGTCTACAACGCCGACTGGGGCTTTGCGAACGACTGGACCTTCAGCCGGCTGCTGACGGCACTGACCTTCACAGGCGAAATCTGGTCGCGGCACGTCACGCTGGGTTCGAACGCCGCCTACTGGTCGATGGGCTACGAAGTGCCCTATTACGTGATTTTCGGCGTGGCCTTGTTCACGCCGTCGCGCTGGCGCACGGCCGCGGTGCTGGCCACATTGCTGCTAGCGGGGCCGGCCATCGTGGTATCGCTGCCGCTGTGGCTGGGGGGTGTGGCGGCCTACCACTTCTGCAAACGCAGAACGCTGTCGGCGCGCACCGGGCGGTGGCTGTTCTTCGGCTCGGCGGCGGCCTGGTTGGTTTACGAAGCCCTGGCCTGGCGCTACGGCCGGCCGCTGGTGCAAGGCGGCACCTACTTCCGCCGGCTGGAGGTTCTGCAAGACGCCATCGTCGGCCCGCTGTTCGTGGCCCACCTCGTCGGGTTCAACGCGGCGGCGCAGCAACTCGGGCCCTGGCTGCTGCGCCACGGCCGCGCCATACGCTGGACGGCGGGTGCCTCGTTCACGCTGTACCTGTGCCACATGCCGATCGCCCAGTTCCTGCTGGCCTGCGCGCCGTGGCCGGCCACCGACCCCCGCACCCGCGGGCTGGTCTTTGTCGGCACGCTGCTGGCGGTGTTCGTCGTGGCCGAATTCACCGAACGGCGCAAGCAAG
>JAYSYH010000354.1:0-2903 GCA_043716645.1 Betaproteobacteria bacterium
TGGCCCCGGCCTGCCAGGGTCGTGGCCACTGGGCAAAGCGTAGCCGGACAGCTGCATGTTCAAGCGGGCCGAGGCGGCCGCTGTGCAGCGCGTCCTGCAAGCCCAGGCTGGCCGGAGAACGTGCGAAGGGAAAATTGACGGCGAAAGGCAGTCCGGCCCGCACCACCGCATTGCGCAAAGCCTGGGCTTCGTCGACACCCGAGGCCAGAGGCTTTTCGCACAGGCAGGCCCGGCCGGCTGCCAGTGCTTTCTGCACCGCCTGCAGGTGGCTGGCCGGCGGTGATGCCACGTAAACCAGCGCCACGGCCGCGTCGTTGACCAGCCCGTCCAGACTCTTGGCGGCGCGTGTGCCCGCAGTGGCCGCCATCGCGGCGTGCAGCGCCTGGGGTTGCGGGTCCCACATCGTCACCGTTTGAAACCGGGGGTGTTGTTGCAGTGCAGCCAGCATGCGACGGCCCATGATGCCGGTGCCGACCACGCCGACGCCGTATGGTTCAGGGTAGGGGAGCATGCTGCAGCCGGTGTCGAATAAGCCCGCAGTGTGCCGCCTGATTGGTGCTGATCGGAGCTCAATTCGCGATCCATCCCGACTGCCGCGTGCCGTCGCTGCACGGCGCTTTTGTCAACAGCTATTTCTGGACGGCCCCTTTGAGTTGCTGCAAGCCTTGATAACCCACTTTTTCGAGCACCCGCGCTTCGTGCACGGCTGGCGCGCGCTGCTGGCTGTGCTGCTGGGCGTGATTACCTGGCTGGCGTTGTCGCCCGCGCCGCCACCGCAGGCCGATTTCGGTTGGGACAAGTTGAACCATGTGGTTGCCTTCGCCATGCTGGCCGTGGTGGCCGTGCTGGGCCGCTGCGGCGGGTTCTGGCGCGTCGGCTGCGCGCTGCTGGCCTACGGCGGGCTGATCGAAGTGATGCAGGCGTTCACGCCCAATCGTGTGGGTGAGTGGCCCGACTTGCTGGCCGACGGCGTGGGTATTGGATTGGGGCTGGTGCTGGCAGCGGGCCTGTTGCGGCTGGTGGACAAAACCCGGGCTGCCGGGCGCTGATGGCGGTAGGGGGAGGCCGCGGCGCGGCGCGGGGTGGCGACTGCGCGGGCAGCGCTCCTTACAATACAAGGCATGCGAATTCTCATTGCCAACGACGATGGTTACCTGGCGCCCGGGCTGGCGGCGCTGGTGCTGGCCTGTCAGGGCTTGGGCACGATCGACGTGATCGCGCCCGAGCAAAACGCCAGCGGCACATCGAACGCGCTGACGCTGACCCGACCGCTGTCGGTTTTCGAAGCCCGCGGTGAACACGTGCAGGGCTTTCGCGTCGTCAACGGCACGCCTTCGGACTGCGTCCACGTCGCGCTGACCGGCCTGCTGGGCTACAAGCCCGATCTGGTGCTGTCAGGCATCAACAACGGCGCCAACATGGGCGACGACACGCTGTACTCGGGCACTGTGGCGGCGGCGATGGAAGGCTACCTGTTCGGTGTGCCGGCGATCGCTTTTTCGCAAGAGCGCAAGGGCTGGGGCGAATTGGAAGCTGCTGCCGCGGCTGCGCGCTCGGTGATCGAGCAGGTGCTGGCGCAGGCACCGCTGTCACCCGGCCAAGCGCCGTGGCTGTTGAATGTGAACATCCCGAACCGGGCCGATGCGGCAAGCCTGCCACGCGTGGTCACGCGGCTGGGCCGTCGTCATGCCAGCGAGCCGGTCATCCGCCAGACCAGCCCGCGCGGTGAACCGATCTACTGGATAGGCCCGGCCGGCGACGCCCGTGAATGCGGCGAAGGCACCGACTTCCACGCCGTGGCCAGTGGCTGCATCTCGATCACGCCGCTGCAGGTGGACCTGACCGACCATGCGCGCAGCGCGGCCTGGGCCGAACGTTTCGCTGCCGCCGCGCAACCGAAGGTCGGCGCCGGATGACGCGTCCGCCGCCGTCGCGTTTTCCGCTAGACCTGGGCCGCGTGCATGGCGCAGCCCGCGCAGCCACTGCCCAGGTGCTGCGCCCCCAACGCCTCCTGCACCACGCCGCGCAAGACGCCCAGCAGCAGGCCAGCGTGCGCCACGCGCCTGCAGGCCTGGGCCTGGACAGCGCCGCCGTGCGGGCGCGCATGGTGCAGCGGCTACGTGCCGATGGCGTTCGCTGCGAGCCGGTGCTGCAGGCTTTCTCGCAGGTCGAACGTCACCGTTTCGTCGACACCGCTTTGGCCAACCAGGCCTACGAAGACACCAGCCTGCCCATCGGTCTGCAACAAACGATTTCAAAGCCATCGGTGGTGGCACGCATGCTGTCGCTGCTCTTCGAAGGCGAACACGCGCGCCAGCAGGGCGATCTGGGACGGGTGCTGGAGATCGGCACCGGCTGCGGCTACCAGGCCGCGCTGCTGGCGTTGCTGTCGCGCAGCGTGGTGTCCATCGAGCGCTTGAAAGGCCTGCACGACAAGGCCCGCGACAACTTGGCCGACCACCGCTCTGGCGATTTGCGCCTGGTCTATGGCGACGGCCGATTCGGCCACGGGGCCCGCGCACCTTTCAACAGCATCGTCGCGGCCGCCGGTGGCGACGACGTACCGGCCGCATGGTTGGACCAACTGGCAGTGGGCGGGCGTTTGATCGCGCCCACGCACGATGCCGAACGTGGCGGGCAGGTGCTGCTGGTCATCGACAAACAAGCCAACGGCGTGGTGCGTCAGTGGCACGACGCCGTGCATTTCGTCCCTCTCCAGTCGGGCGCCGCATGAAGCAGCATCATCGCCATTCCAGACCTCTGGCACTCGCTGCCGTGGCCGCACTGGCCGTGCTGGCCGTGCTGGCCGGCTGTGCTACACCCAGCAACCGCGCGCCGGTGGAAGACCGCCGCAACGCGCCCATGAAGCCTTCGACGGCCGTGCCAACACCCGGCGGGACTGT
>JAYSYH010000355.1:0-2897 GCA_043716645.1 Betaproteobacteria bacterium
GAAGGACGGCGGATTGGTCAGCGCGTTCTCGATGCGCGCGGCCCGCGCCGGCAGCGTGGCGCCGGGGTTGAAATGCTGGAACAGCGAGAAGGCGTCGGCGGTGTCGATGCCCACCGCGTGAGCCAGCCGGTTCACGTCGCCCAGCACCCCCAGGATGCCCAGCAGCGTGAGATTGCCGAAGAGCTTGAAGGCCGCCGCGCGCTCGGGCGCAGCGCCCATGTAGACCACCTTGCCGGTCATGCCCTGCAAGGCCGGCAGCAGCGCGTCATGGTCGGCCTGGGCGCCCGACACCAGCATCAGCCCGGTGCCTTCGGCGCAGTTGCTGGGCGCCATGAACACCGGCGCGTGCACGAAGCGGTGGCCTCGTGCGGCCCAGCGCGCGGCGCGCTCTGCGGTGGGCCGCACGGCGGTGGTGGTGTGGTCGATCATCCAGGTGCCGGCCGGGATGGCCGCGGCCAGCGGCTCCAGCACCGCGTCCACCGAGGCATCGTCGGCCAGCGACAGGTGGATGCGCTCGGCGCCCGCCAGCGCGGCGGCTGGGTCGTCAAAGGCGACCGCGCCCAGGGCCACCAGGGCCTGGGCCTTGGCCGGGCTACGGTTCCAGACGTTCACGGCATGGCCGTTGGCCAGCAGCCGGCGCCCGAAGCCAGTGCCCATCAGGCCGGTGCCGAAGAAGGTGATCTGCATGAAGGTGTCCCGTGGATGTCGGAGGGCCCTGCACGATACAAGCACGGCCCCGGGGTCGGGTCATGCGAAGTGACAGTTGAGACTGCCATGTCGCGAGCGGGTCAGGACGATGAGCTCGGCGCTTCCAGGACCGGCCGTCCAGCCCACTACAGGTCGAACGGCGGCTGTTGGGAAAGGCTACGAACTGGTAGTTCCGGCCAGTTGCTGTCATTGGCGAAGTGCCGGTGGCCGGAAGCCAATCGGCGGGGCCGCGGGCTGCTTGACAAAGCGACCGCGCCACCGCTTCAAGGTCACTGGGTGGTGTCGCCACAGCCTGCTCCAGTGGGTGGCGGGCGAAGCAAGACGCCTGGGGCCCGTGCGAAAGGCGCCTAGGGTGGCATGCCGGCGGCGGCCATCAGCGCCATGTGTTGCTCCAGGAACTCCGAGGGCACGTCAGGCGTCATGGCGCGATACCCGCTGACGCTCAGGTCCGGCACACGCTGAAGCAACTGCGCGACGCCGGCGCGGGCTTCGTCCCAGCGTTCCAGTCGTGCCAGGCAGTCGATGATGCCCAACAGGGTGGTCGACCAGGGCCCGGCCTCCAGGAAGGCCACCTGCAGCGTGGCCAGCGCCTCGTCCAGGCGCCCGCACATCAGCTGCGCCCAGCCCAGGCCGGTCAGCAGGTAGCTGTGCTGGGGCGCCAGCGGGTTGAGCCGGATGGCGCGCTCGAAGTGGCCGATCGCGGTGGCGGCATCGTTGGCGTAGATGCGCACCCAGCCTGAGGAACACAGCGCCGGCAGCGAATGCGGGTTCAGGGCCAGCGCCCGATCCAGCGCGTGCAGTCCGCGCTGGTGCATGCGGCCCAAGTAGGCCACGCTGTGGCCTGCATAAGCCAGTGCCGTCGGGTCGTCCCGGTGGTCGGCCAGCAGCTGCAGGGCCACCGGCAACGCCGACTTGGCCTCGTCGATCGTGATCATGTGGGCGCCGGACGCCGCCACGTGGGCCCAGCAGTACAGCGCCTTGGCGTGCAGGTAGCCTGGCGACATCGCCATCGCCTGCGTCAACCAGGCCAGGGTTTGCTCGGCCTGCTGTCGCGACGTCGGCAGATGGATGTGGGGCAGCGTCCGCAGGCACAGCTCGTAGGCCTGCAGACTGTCCGCTGGCTTGGCGCGCGTCAGGTCCAGGTCGGCCTGCATCAGGTTGGGCTCGATAGCCGCCGCTACCTGGGCCGTGATCTGGTCCTGCAGCGCGAAGACGTCTTCGCGCGGGCCCTCGAAACCCTGGCTCCAGACTACGCGGCCCGTCGCCGCCTCGACGAGCTGCACGCCCAGCCGCAAGCGCGCCCCGGCCTGGCGGAAGCTGCCTTCGACCACGTAGCGCACGCCCAGGTCGCGGCCCACCTGCGACACGTCGACGGCGCGCCCCTTGTAGGTGAAGCTGGAGCTGCGGGCGATGACAAAGAAGGAGCGCACACACGACAGGGCGCGGGTGATGTCGTCCACCACACCATCGACGAAGTAGTCCTGCGCCGGATCGTTGCTCAGGTTCGCAAACGGCAGCACGGCCAGCGAGGCCATGTCCAGTGGCGGCACGAGCAGCCGCGGCTGGGCAGCGCCGTCCGCAGCAGCGTGGGCCGGCAGCACGGCCGACTTCAGCGCGGCCGGCACGGTGGCCGTGAACACGTAGCCGCGCCCGGCCACGGTGGTGATGACGTCCATGCCGAGCAGCCGCCGCAGCGTGCCGATCTGCACCGACAGGTTGTTCTCCTCGACCACCACGCCGGGCCAGACGACGTCCATCAGCTCCTTGCGGCTGACCACCCGTCCGCGGTTCGTCACCAGCAGCCGCAGCACGTCGAATGCGCGCGCGCCCAGGCTCAGCGGCTCGCCGTCGGCCAGCAACTGGCGCTGTGCAAAGTCGATCTCGAAGCGCCCGAAGCGCAGGCGTTCGGGCTCCAGCGCGGCAGTGGACGACGGGGGCGGATGGGGCCGGGGGTTCACGGGCGACGATTATTGATGTCGCGCCTGCGCGCGCTTGAGTTCTTTTGAGGCCCGCCTGAAGTTCTTTTGCGGTGCGCGCCGTCACAGTGCGTCCACGCCTGGCGACCGACGCCAACAACCAGAGGAACCGGCCATGTTCGTGCCCCTGACCATCAACGATTTCCTCGATCGCGCGGCGGCGGTCTACCCCGACCGCATCGCCATCGTCGACGAGCCGGACCAGCCCGCGCC
>JAYSYH010000356.1:0-2892 GCA_043716645.1 Betaproteobacteria bacterium
CTGTGGCTGCAGATCGGCGGTATGGACGAAGGCGTGCGCTGGGAATGTGACCGCGACGTCTACCTGCGGCTGGTCGACACCGGGTCGTGCGCGGTTCACCACCCCGCGGTGACGGCCCGCCACCACGTGCCCGACCCCAAGGCCGGCACCAGCATGACGACCTCGCTGAACCAGCTCGAGCGCCGGCTGTGGCAAGTGCGGGTGATGGACAAGAGCGCGCTCTTCCTGCAGCACCCGCTGTTGCGCGCCCACGCGCGGCTGCACAAGGCTTATGCGCTGAAACGCATCGCCGAGGAACTGGCGCGGCAGCAGTCCTGGCGCACGGCCCGCTACTACGCGGCCCAGGGCCTGGCGGCCCAGCCGACTTTCAAGTGGGCGCTCTTCACGGCGTATTGCGGGCTGCGGCAACTGGCCCAGCGCCGATCGCCGCAGTCGGGTCCGACGGCGACCGAACGATGAACCCCGTGAACATCCGGGCCCAGGCAAGACGCCAGTGGCTGAGCTTGCTGGTGACTGGGGTGGCCCTGATGTCTGGCGTCGTCGGACATCGGTCTGCCATGGCGGCAAGCGAACACGCCCGGGCCCGGGCCAACTTGCTGCGGCTGGCCAACCCCACGCATGCGGCCCCGGTTGGCCATGCACTGCTGCCTCAGCTGGCGCACCCGACAGCCGCAGCGCTGGTGCTGGCGTTGACGACCCGCCTGTCGCTGGTCTGCGGCGTGGAAATTACCGGCTTGTGCAGCATCGAGACCCTGCAACAGGCTTTCCAGAAAGCCGTGCTTGCCGACTTTGCCGAAGCCCGCTGCTACTCAGTCAGCGGCTGGGTGTTGACCCGCACCGAAGCCGAACTCTGCGCTTTGGCCGCTTTGGCCGCTATGGCCGGTTCGACCGGTTCGACCGCATCGGCCGACAGGGCCTGAAGCCCCAGCCTCATCAGGCGGCCGGTTTGCGTTCGCGCACGCCCGCCCGTCTGACGTAGTCGCCCAGCAGGCACCAGGCGATGGTGGCCAGATAGCGCGGCCCCAGGCGGCCCACGTTGAACTTGGAAACTCCGCCGTCACGGTCGCGCCAGCTGTTCGGAATGACCTTGATCGTGGCCCCCGACAAAACCGCCTTGATCGACATTTCCACCGTCAGGTTGAAGTCGGCGCTGATCAGCGGGCTCATCGCGTCCACCACGTGGCGGCGGTAGCCCTTGAAGCCGTTGGTGAAGTCACGGTAGCTGCGGTGGCCGGTCAGGTGGGCGATCAGCAGGTTGCCGGCCCGGTTCAGGATCTTCTTCACCAGCGGGTAGTCCTGCACCGTGGTCTGCCCGGAAAAACGGTTGCCGAAAGCGCAGTCAAAGCCGTCTGCCAAAGCCCGCGCGTAAGCCACCACATCAGCCGGGCTGTCCGAGCCGTCGGCCATCGACACGATCACCGCGTCGCCGTCAAAACTGCCCAGCCCAGCCCGCACGGCCAGGCCGTAGCCACCCTGGCCCTGATTTCTGAACGGCCGCAGTGCAGGAACGTCAGCCGACAAGCGGCTCAGGACAGCCCAGGTGCCGTCGGTCGATTGGTCATCCACCACGCGCACTTCATGGGCCAGGCCAGCGGCGTCCAGTGCGCTGGACAGCGCCCGAACCGTCGCTTCGATCACCGCCTCTTCGTTGTAGGCCGGGATCACCACCGACACTTTGAAGACCTGGTCAACCATAGCAACGGACCGCCAGTTCGGCCGCTTCCCGGATGCTGGCCAAAGGGGTGCTGGTGCGCCGCATTTCCACCGAACACCAGCCGCTGTAAGCCGCAGCGCGCAAGGCGTCGCCCACCGCCAGGTGGTCGGTGCGCGGGTTGGAAAACGGCCCCAGTTCGGGCTCGGATGCGTGCACGTGCACCAGGATGTCGGCCACCCGGGGCACGGCGGCCACCGGGTCGTCGCCGGCCAGCACGGTGCAGGCGGTGTCCAGGTGCAGGCCGATGCCGGGGTGGTCGCAGCGGCGCACCAGTTCTTCGGTTTCCTGCCAGCGGGTGGCAAAGTTGCAGCCGTAGACGACCGGGTTGGCTTCGATCGCCAGGATCACGCCGACGTCGGCGCAAACCTGCCCGGCTTGCCTGAAGAAACCGACGGCGTGATCCATCGCCTGCGCCGGCGTCAGGTCGCCGCGGTCGCGGTTCTTGGGCGAACCAAAAACCAGTACCCGGGCTTGCATCGCGGCGGCCAGTCTGGCCACCTGCGCCAAGTGGGCAATCAGGTCGGTCTGCTGCTGGGGCGAGCCGAACACCTGCAGGTCGGGCCGCCCGAACAACAGCGACTGCAACGACGGCGTCGCCAAACCGGCCCCATGCACCGTATGCGCAAAAGCCGCCGCGGCCGCCGGCGTGGCGCCATCCCAGTTCGGCCACACCCGGGTCGGCGCCACCTCGATGCCCTGCACCTGTTTGTCGAGCAGCAAGTCGTGTACGGCGCCGTCCTCGTCCGCAGCCCATGCAATGTTGCCGAAGGCCAGCTTCATGGCTTCACGCCCTGTTGGGCCAGGTAGGCCCCCAGCCCGGCCAGCACTTGGGCATCCGAGGCGATCCAACCTCCGCTGCCGCCGTACAAGTCGGCGTAACGGGTGCGGTGGTCATAGTGCGCTGGCGGGGCAGGGCTCATGCCGACCTGCTTGCCCGGGAAAAAGCGTTCCAGGATGGCGCTGGTGCACACGGGCTGGGTGAACAGATGCACCAGCTTCAGTTCGCGTTGCAGCGCCAGCGTGATATCCGCCCACAAGCGAGTGGTGTCGTAAAACTGGAAGCTGCTGCCGGGGTTGATCGCGGCCAGCATGTTGTCGTGCATCAGGTCGTAGATCACATTCTTCTTCAGCCCGGGGCCGAAAAGGCCGGGTAGCCTGACCACCAGTGTTTGCGCAAA
>JAYSYH010000357.1:0-2880 GCA_043716645.1 Betaproteobacteria bacterium
CGCCGAAGGGCGCCAGCGCGTTGGCGCAGGTGCGGTGGAAGTGCACCGCGTCTTCGTCGAAACCGTAATAGGGCGTCAGGTCCATGCCGCCGCCGAACCACACCACCGCCTCGCGGCCTTCGGGGAAAGCGGCCAGCAGGCGCACGTTCATGTGCACGGTGGGCACATAAGGGTTACGCGGGTGCATGACCAGCGAAACGCCCAGCGCCTCGAAGGGCGCGCCGGCCAGTTCACTGCGGTGCTGGGTGGCGCTGGGCGGCAGTGATGCGCCCTTCACGTGGCTGAAATTGCAGCCGCCGCGTTCGAGAAAGTTGCCTTCCTCCAGCAACTGAGACAGGCCGTCGCCTTCCAGCTTGCCGCCTGCCGGGCGTGTCCAGCCGTCACTGCGAAACGGCAGGCCGTCTTCGGCCTGCACGGCCGCAACGATGCTGCCCTGCAGGCGCAGCAGGTATTCACGAACAGCAACGGTATCGGTCATGGGTGGAATAGGTGTCGGGGTTTTTAGACCAAGTTTCCCGCCGCGGAACCGGCTTTGCCGGGCCGCCAGCGGGCGGCTCGGTCGGGGCGTAGCGAACGCTAGTGAGCTTGGGGGCCTTTAATCCCGCGGTGGCCGATGTCGTTGCGCCAGATGGCGCCGTCGAATTGCACCTGACGAACGGCTTCCAGCGCGCGTTGCTGCGCCAGCCGCACCGAATCCGCCAGCGCAGTGACGCACAGCACGCGCCCGCCGCTGCTGCGCAGCGTGCCGTCTTGTGCGGTGGTACCCGCGTGGAACACGTGCAGATCGGGCGCGTTGGCCGGCAGCGCGGTCAGGGCGTCGCCGTTGCGTGGCGCGGCCGGGTAGCCGTGGGCGGCCATCACCACGCCCAGGGCCGTGCGGCGGTCCCATTCCAGCTCCACCTGGTCGAGCGTGCCGCTGGTGGCGTGCATCAGCAGCTCGAACAGGTCGCTCTTCAGACGCATCAGGATGACCTCGGCCTCGGGGTCGCCCAGCCGGGTGTTGAATTCCACGGTGCGCGGCTGACCCTGGGCGTCGATCATCAAACCGGCATACAGAAAGCCCGTGAAGGGTAGGCCGTCCCTGGCCATGCCGGCGATGGTCGGCAGAATGATTTCCTGCATCACCTTCGCATGCACATTGGGCGTGACCACCGGCGCTGGCGAATAGGCGCCCATACCGCCGGTGTTGGGCCCGGTGTCGCCCTCACCCACGCGCTTGTGGTCCTGGCTGGTGGCCAGAGTGCAGACGTTCCTGCCGTCGCTGAGCACGATGAAGCTGGCTTCTTCGCCAGCCATGAATTCCTCGATGACGACGCGCGCGCCGTCGGCGTCGTGCCGCTCTTCCATTGCAGTTCGCCCGATGACGTTGCTGCCCAACATGGCATCGACGGCGGCGTGCGCTTCTTCAGCCGTCATCGCCACCACCACGCCTTTGCCAGCGGCCAAACCGTCGGCCTTGATGACGATGGGCGCGCCGTGTTTGTCAACGTGAGCGTGCGCCGCCGCCGCGTCGGTATAGCTGCCGTACAGCGCCGTGGGGATGCCGTGGCGCTGCATGAAGGCCTTGGCGTAAGCCTTGGAACTTTCCAGCTGCGCAGCACCCTGCGTGGGCCCGAAGATGCGCAGGCCGCGCGCGCGAAACAGGTCGACGATGCCAGCTGCCAGTGGCGCTTCCGGGCCAACGACGGTGAGCGCCACCTTCTCGGCCATGGCGAAATCGGCCAGCGCGTGCAGGTCGGTCAGCGGCACATTCTTCAGCGCCGGGTCGGCCGCTGTGCCGCCGTTGCCGGGCGCCACGAACACCGTCTGCACGCGCTCGCCTTGCGCCAGCTTCCAGGCCAGCGCGTGCTCGCGGCCACCGCTGCCGATCACGAGAACCTTCATGCCACCCTCATTCGGAAATCAGCGCGTTGTGGTGCACGTCCTGCACATCGTCGAGGTCTTCGATCACGTCCAGCAGCTTTTGCATGCGCGCCGCATCTTC
Organism: Betaproteobacteria bacterium; assembly: GCA_043716645.1. Lineage (GTDB taxonomy): Bacteria > Pseudomonadota > Gammaproteobacteria > Burkholderiales > Burkholderiaceae_C > Rubrivivax. The sequence goes on from JAYSYH010000357.1 coordinate 1,985, forward strand.
GCCGGTCAGCTCGATGGGGTTCTCGGCGCGCCAGGTCACTTCAGCCACTTCAGCCTTCAGGCCGGCCGCTTCCAGCGCCGCCTTCACCGCTTCGAAATCGTGAGGCGGGGCCAGCACCTCGATGGAGCCGTCGTCGCCGGTGATGACGTCATCAGATCTGGCTTCCAGCGCCACTTCCATGACCCTGTCTTCGGCCGTGCCGGGTGCGAAAACGAACAGCGCGCAGTGCTTGAACTGGAAGGCCACGCTGCCTTCTGTGCCCATATTGCCGCCGTACTTGCTGAAGGCGTGGCGCACCTCGGCCACGGTGCGCACCTTGTTGTCGGTCATGCAGTCGACGATGACGGCAGCCCCACCAATGCCATAGCCCTCGTAGCGCACCTCTTCGTAGTGCACGCCTTCCAGATTGCCGGTGGCCTTGTCGATGTTGCGCTTGACGGTGTCGACCGGCAGGTTCACGGCCTTGGCTTTTTCGACGGCCAGACGCAGGCGCGGATTGATCGCCACATCACCGCCACCCAGGCGCGCTGCGACCATGATTTCGCGGATCACGCGCGTCCAGGCCTTGCCGCGCTTTTCGTCCTGGCGGCCTTTGCGGTGCTGGATGTTGGCCCACTTGGAATGACCCGCCATGGAAAGTCTCGCTCCTGCTGTTGAGGCCGAATTTTAGCTGTCGAGCTAGGGGCCCCTGTTTGTCGGTCTCCCTGTGAAGCTAGGGAAGCCCGACGTTTGGGGGTTAGTACGTACGGGTTTGCATGCCTATCGTGGCCACACGTTCGCAGCGGCAGGGCCGCCGCGAAGCGCAACAGCCCACCAGGAGATCCTCATGTCTGCACCGCACCTTGTTCAACGCCCATGCAAGCGCTCATTCAAGCGTTCCTGCCAGCGTTCCCGCC
>JAYSYH010000358.1:0-2880 GCA_043716645.1 Betaproteobacteria bacterium
CACGGCCTGCAGCAAGCGCCCAGTGGCCAGCGGCAGACCCGCGCGATTGAAGGCCACGACGTGCACCGCCTGCGCATCGGCTGTGTCTTCGGCGACGGCGGATGACGCCGCCAACTTTTCGCCGAAAACGGCCTGCCGCAGGCCGCGCGACGCAGCGCCCAGCGTGGCCCAGTCGCCGGTCCGTACCGTCACCACGGCACCACCTGCCTCGTAGCCCAGCAACCAGTCGCGCAGCACCTGCGGCACCGGCCGACTGGTCTGCGTGGGCGGGTCGGCAAAAACATAGACCAGTTCGCCGTGCACCAGCCGCTGGTCACCCCGAAACACGGCGGCTTCGAAAACTATCGAAGACGTGCCGATGCGCGCGCAGCGGATGCCGATGTCCAACTGCTCGTCATAGCGTGCCGAGGCGGCATATTCCAGCGTCGCCTTGCGCACGTACAGGTCGCCCTGCAGCGTGGCCATCGTCTCGTGATAAGGCAAGGCCAGCGCGCGCCAGTAGCCGGCCACGGCGGTGTCGAAATACATCAGGTAATGGCCATTGAAGACGATTTTCTGCAGGTCGACTTCAGACCAGCGCACGCGCAGGCGCTCGAGAAAACGAAAGCTGTTTCTGGTGGTGGACATGGTGCGTGAGTGGCCTGAGCAGGAATGCGGCGCGAGCATACTTTGCAGTCCAACCGAATCCCGACGCCCGCCCCTGAACACTGCAACCAGACACCGCCATGGCCCGCATCCTGTACCTGACCCAGATCGACCTCGACCACGGCGCCGTGCGCCTCTTGCTTGAAGAATGCCAGCGCACCGGCATGCAACGGCCGCTGGTGGTCACCGACGCGGGGGTGCGCGCGGCCGGCGTCTTGCAGCTCGCGCTGGCCGCGTTGAAGGACACGCCGCACGCCGTCTTCGACGGCACGCCGTCCAACCCCACGGAAGCCGCCGTGCGCGCTGCCGTGGCGGTCTACCGCAGCCAGGGCTGCGACGGTCTCGTCGCCGTGGGCGGCGGCAGCAGCATCGACTTGGCGAAGGGCGTGGCCATCGCGGCGACCCACGAAGGGCCGTTAAAGATCTACGCCACTATCGAAGGTGGCAGCCCGAAGATCACCGACCGCGTGCCGCCGCTGATAGCCGTGCCCACCACCGCCGGCACTGGCAGCGAGGTCGCGCGCGGCGCCATCCTGATCGTCGACGACGGCCGCAAGCTGGGTTTCCACAGCTGGCACCTGATGCCCAAGTCAGCGCTGCTCGACCCCGAACTCACGCTGGGCCTGCCGCCGATGCTGACCGCCGCCACCGGCATGGACGCCATCGCGCACTGCATGGAAACCTTCATGGCGCATGCCGTGAACCCACCGGCCGATGGGATCGCACTGGACGGGCTGGCGCGTGGCTGGGCGCACATCGAACGCGCCACGCGCGACGGGCAGGACCGCGCGGCGCGCTGGAACATGATGAGCGCCAGCATGCAAGGCGCGATGGCCTTCCAGAAGGGCCTGGGCTGCGTGCATTCGCTGTCGCACAGCCTGGGCGGGGTGGACGCGCGCCTGCACCATGGCACGCTGAACGCGATGTTCCTGCCGGCGGTGGTGCGCTTCAACGCCAGCGCCGACAACATGCAGGCCGAATACCGTTTGCAGCGCATGGCGCACGCCATGGGCCTGTCGGGCTGCGACAGGCTGGGCAGCGAGGTGGCCCAGGCCATCACCGCGATGAATGCAAGCCTCGGTTTGCCCAGCGGTTTGCGTGCGCTGGGCGTCACCGAGGACCTGTTCGAGCGCGTGATCGACGGCGCGATGCTGGACCACTGTCACAAGACCAACCCCCGCCTGGCCACACGCGGCGACTACCGCGCGATGCTGGCAGCCGCGATGTAGCGGCGGCGGCGTTGACGCGTTGACACGCTGCGGGTCTGCAGGCTGTCGCACGGCCTTGCAGCCCGTCGCAAGCCGGGGGGCAGTCCCAGGGGTCGCTGATATGGTGTGCTACATCAGCAACACACCTGTGGGCGCCACATGCAGACCTGGGACCAAAGACAGCCGATCTACCAGCAACTTGCGGACATCCTGGCCGCGCAGTTGCTGGACGGCGAACCGACCGAGGGCGCGGCGATGCCGTCGGTGCGCGCGCTGGCGGGGCGCTACTTGCTCAATCCGCTGACCGTCAACCGCGCGCTGCAAGCGCTGGGTGATGAAGGCCTGCTGGAGAACCGGCGCGGCATGGGTCTTTATGTGATGGCTGGCGCGCGCGAACGGCTGAAAGCCGTCGAGCGCCAGCGTTTTCTGGAAACCGAATGGCCGCGGCTGCGCGAACGGCTGCGCCGCCTGGGCATCGCCCCCGAACAACTCAACTGGGAGCAGCGCGCATGAACGCCGCCAACACCGTGACGGCCACGTCTGCCGAGAACCTCGTCGAAGCCCGTGATCTGACCGTGCGCTACGGCGCCAAGCGGGCCGTCGACAGCGTCAGCTTCAGCATCCCGAAGGGCCGCGTGGTCGGCTTGCTGGGGCACAACGGCGCGGGCAAGTCGACGTTGATGAAGGCGATGGTGGGCCTGGCGCAGCCCGAAGGCGCCTTGAGCGTGCTGGGCCTGAACCCCATCAAGGACCGCGTGGCCCTGCTCGAATCGGCCTGCTACATCCCCGACGTGGCCACGCTGCCGCGCTGGGCGCGGGTGGGTGAACTGATCCGCATGATGAGCAGCCTGCACCCGCACTTCTCGGCCGAGCGCGCGCGCGCCCTGCTCAAGCGCACCAGCGTGGGTCCGAACGACAAGGTGAAGAACCTGTCCAAGGGCATGGTGGTGCAGGCGCATCTGGCGCTGATCACCGCCATCGACGCCCGGCTGATGATCCTGGACGAACCCACGCTGGGCCTGGACGT
>JAYSYH010000359.1:0-2879 GCA_043716645.1 Betaproteobacteria bacterium
GCAGACGAGCACGCAGAGGCGCAAGCGAACGGGCAAGCAGGCGGGACAGCGACAGCGACAGCGACCACTTCACCCACAAAGACAGCGACAAGGAAGGGGACTGGGTTTTCATCTCGGGCACCTCGATGCAACGCGGTGCCACATCGTCGGCCGGCACGGACGCGCAGGCCATCACCCGGACGACGGCGCGCAGCGGGCACCCGGCCGGGTGCCCCACGCCGGGGGTGCTCAGCCGAAAGGCCGCACACCGATCCACGCAAGGTGGGCCCAGAAGGCGAACCCCACCCAGGCCGCCAGGCCAACCACCACCGCCACCGCGGTGGGCCCGCTGCGGCCAGCGGGGTAGACGATCTGCTGCGCGCGGTCACGCTGGCGCGCCGCGCGGAAGTTGATCGCCGCCCAGATCAGAAAGCTGCCGAACAGCAGCAGGTCGGCGGCGGTGTTGTTGGCGATCAGGTGGGCCGTGGCCCACAGCTTCACACCCAGCAGCATCGGGTGGCGCAGCCTGGCCTTGATGACATTGCCCGGCACCTGCGAAGCCGCCAGCAGCACGAACGCCGGCACCGTCAACAAAGCCGCCAAGTGGCGCGTCCACACCGGCGTGGCCCACAACACCACCGGTTGCTGCCGCGCCAGGCCGTAGCCGTAGCAGATCAGCACGAAGCCCAGCAACGAGAGCACCGAAACCAGGCCCTTCCAGCCGTTTTCGCCAACGCGTGCACGCATCGCGGTGCGCCAGTCATCGGCCACGATGCGCACTGAATGCACACCCAGAAAAAGCACCAGCCCCAGAATCAACATCGTCATGGCAACACCGCGTGGAAAGTGACAAGGACATTGTGGCGCCGCTATCGTCGGCATCCATGCCAACACCCCCAGTCGCCATCACCATGAACAGCCTGCCGCAGGGCTACCGTGCCGCCGTCGTCGGCGCCAACGGCGCCATCGGCAGCGCGCTGGTGCAGGCCCTGCGAGACGACCCGCGCTGTGGCCAGGTCAGCGCGCTGTCTCGGCAGCATCAACCGGCACTGAACCTGCTGGACGAAACCAGCCTGGCCGCAACCGCTGAGCGCCTGCGCGACAACGACGGAAGAGGCGGCCCGCTGCACCTGCTGGTCTGTGCCACCGGCATTTTGCAAATCGATGGCCGCCTGCCCGAGAAGCGCCTGGCCGACCTGGACGCCGCCACGCTGGCCCGCGCCCACGCGGTCAACGCCATCGGGCCGGCGCTGCTGATCAAGCACTTTCACGACCTGCTGCCAGTGAAAGAGCGAAGCCTGCTGGCAGTGCTGTCGGCGCGCGTGGGCAGCATTGGCGACAACCGCCTGGGCGGCTGGTACAGCTACCGCGCCAGCAAAGCCGCGCTGAACATGCTGCTGCGCACCGCAGCCATCGAGGTGGCGCGCAAACGCCCGCTGGCGGTGTTGGCCGCCTTGCACCCGGGCACCGTGCGCTCGGGCTTGTCGGCGCCCATCATCGGCAGCGCCGAGGCCAGCACGCCCGAAGCCGCGGCACACCATCTGCTGGCCGTGCTGGACGCGCTGCCGGCCGAGGGCGCCAGCGGCGGTTTTCACGCCTGGGACGGCACCGCAGTTCCATGGTGACCCGACTCCGAAGCGCGACCGCTTTGAGTGGGGCGAGGTGCCGCGCAGTCGGCCAAAATCGATGCGCTTTCGTTGCCTGATGCAACGCTGTCTTCACCAGGATTTCGCACCGTGTTCAAGTCGTCCCTGCTCGCCCGCACCCTGATCGCCAGCAGCCTGATCGCCGCAGCCTCCTGCGGCACGTTTGCGCGCGCGCAGGCCGCCGAACCCAAAGTGCTGAACATCTACAACTGGTCGGACTACATCGCCGACGACACGATCAAGAACTTCGAGAAAGAGACCGGCATCAAGGTCCGCTACGACAACTACGACAACAACGAAATCCTGCAGGCCAAACTAATCGCCGGCAAAACGGGTTACGACATCGTGGTGCCCAGCGCGCACTTCGCAAAGACGCAGATTCAGGCCGGCCTGTACCAAAAACTGGACCGCGAGCAACTCACCCATTGGGGCAATCTCGATCCCGCGCTGCTGGACAAGATGAACGGCATCGACCCCGGCAACCAGTTCCTCGTGACCTGGTTGTGGGGTTACGTGACGGTGGGCATCAACAGCGGCAAGGTCAAGGCCGCGCTGGGTGCCACGCCGCTGCCCGCCAACCCGTGGGATCTGATCTTCAAGCCCGAGTACGCCAGCAGGCTGAAAGGCTGCGGCATCAACCTGCTCGACTCGGCTTCCGAAGTGATGCCGGTGGCCATGATCTATGCCGGCAAAAGCCCCTACAGCAAGACCCCCGCCGACTACGACGCCGCCAAGGCGGTGCTGATGGCAGCACGGCCGGCCATCACGCGCTTCTCGTCGTCGGGCTACATCAACGACCTGGCGGCCGGACAGTTGTGCGTGGTGATGGGCTACTCGGGCGACATCAACATCGCGCGTCAGCGCGCCATCGACAGCAAGAACGGCCAGGACATCCAGGCGCTGATCCCGGCCACCGGCGCCATGTTGTCGGTGGACACGATGGCCATCCCGGCAGACGCCAAGAACGTCAGGAACGCCCACCTGTTCATTAACTACATCCTGCGCCCCGAAGTGCACGCCAGCCTGACGAACAAGGTCTTCTATGCCAACCCGAACGCGGCCGCGAAGAAGTTCGTCACCAAGGCCGTGGCCGACAACGCGACGATTTTTTTGAACCCGACCGATTTGAAAAAGGTCAACCCTTCGGACGCGGTTCCACATGACATCCGCCGCGTGCAGACGCGCATCTTCACCAGCTTCAAGGCGAATTCAAGGTAGGACGGCGCGCTGTCGCCGGGCCGCAGGGCCGCAGGG
>JAYSYH010000360.1:0-26097 GCA_043716645.1 Betaproteobacteria bacterium
GACGGCACCTGGGTGGCCACCAACTTCCACGTGTTGCCTGACGGCGCCGAGGTCGAAAGCGGCCCGCAGATGGCTGTGATGGCCACCCGCGGCAACGGCGGCGAAGCCCCGGTGCGCCGGGCCCGCGTGGTGGCCACCGACCGCCTGCGCGACTTGGTGCTTCTGCAGATCGAGGGCCCGCCGCTGGCGCCGCTGACCCTGGCCGAAGCCGGCCAGGCGCGCGAAGGGCAAAGCATCGCGCTGCTGGGTTTCCCGATCGGCGGCACGCTGGGTTATTCGGTGGTCACCCACCGCGGCATCATTGCCTCACTGACCACGGCGGCGCTGCCGGCACCGACCGCACGCCAGCTCGACCCACGCGCCTTGTCACGGCTGCGCGAAGGCAATTTCGAGGTGTTGCAGCTGGACGCGACGGCCTACCCGGGCAACAGCGGCGGACCGGTCATCGACGCCGAAAGCGGCGTGGTGCTAGGCGTCGTCAACCAGGTGCTGGTGAAAAGCAGCCGCGAAAGCGCGCTGGCCAGCCCCACGGGCATCACCTACGCCATACCGGTGGCGCTGCTTCGCGACTTGATGCGCGACCTGATGCGCGACGGGCAGCGCAGCCGCAACGAAAGCGTCAAGGTGCCGCCTCAGTCCCGGTAATTCAGACCGGCTAAATCAGACCCGGTAATGACGGCGGTACCAGGCCACGAAACGGGCCACACCGCTGCGCATATCGGTGGCCGGTGCAAAGCCCACCCAGTCGCGCAACGCATCGACATTGGCGTGCGTGCCCGGCACGTCGCCATCCTGCATCGGCAACAGATTCATCTGCGCTTTCAAACCCAGCGCATCTTCGACGCAGGCGATGAATTCGAGCAATGGCACCGGCAATTGGTTGCCGATGTTGAAAACGCGAAACGGCGCGTTGCTGGTGCCGGGGTCGGGCGCTGCGGCACGGTAGGCGGGGTCGGCGGCAGCGGGTTTGTCGAGCACGCGAACGACGCCTTCGACGATGTCGTCGATATAGGTGAAGTCGCGCTGCATCCGGCCTTCGTTGAAGACGTCGATGGCGCGGCCTTCCAGGATCGCGCGGGTGAACAGGAACAGCGCCATGTCCGGCCGGCCCCAGGGCCCGTAAACCGTGAAGAAGCGCAGGCCGGTGGTCGGCAGGTCAAACAGGTGGCTGTAGGTATGGGCCATCAGTTCGTTGGCCTTCTTGGTGGCCGCGTACAGGCTGACCGGGTGGTCAACGCTGTCGTGTTCCGAGAACGGCATCTTCGTGTTGCCGCCGTACACGCTGGAACTGGACGCGTAGACCAGGTGCTGCACCGCGCCGTGGCGGCAGCCTTCCAGCACGTTCATGAAGCCCACCACATTGCTGTCGATGTAGGCGTTGGGGTTTTTCAGCGAGTAGCGCACCCCGGCTTGTGCGGCCAGGTGAACGACCCGGTCGAAGCGCTCGGCGTCGAACAGCGCGGCCATGCCATCGCGGTCGGCCACATCCATCTGCACGAAGCGAAAGCCGGGCTGTGCGGTGAGCTGCGCCAGCCGGGCCTGCTTCAGTGTCACGTCGTAGTAGTCGTTCAGGTTGTCCAGGCCGACGACTGCGTCACCGCGCGCCAGCAGGCGCTGCGCGGTGGCCATGCCGATGAACCCGGCGGCGCCGGTGAGCAGGACTTTCATGGTGGGGGCGGGCGCCGTGCAGACAGCCGGGCGCGTGGTGACTGTCGAAATATTCTGACACGCACACCTCGAGCGTCAGTCCCGCGGCGCCACGCGCCGGGACGCGTTACGCGCAGAGTTCACGGCTCACCCATCCAGGCCGATATCGCCCTTGGCCGCCGGGCGTTTGCGGCCGCTGAACAACGCACGCAAGAGGTTTTCGCGCTGCAGGAAAGACGTGACCAACACGCCCCCCAGATGCAGGGGCACCAGCCCGGCGAAGGCCCAGCCGGCGACGCGGTGGACGACGTAGACCGTGTCGTCGCCCCAGTAGCGGTCGGTGGTGTACAGCGCGCCGCTGGCGCCTGCAACACCGGCGGCCAGCAGCAGCGCCACCACCATCCAGCCGCCCAGCGGGTTGTGGCCCAGGTGGCGCGCTTCGGTTCGCGAAAACAAGGTGCGCGTGTAAGTCCAGGTAGCTGCAGGACTCTGCACGAAGGCCGTGAAGCGCAAATGCCGTGCGCTGCTCAGCCAGCCTGAGGCGCTGCGCAGCAGCGCCAAGGTCAGCGCGGCGTAGCCCAGGCGCTCGTGCCAGGCGCCACCTTCGTACAGCACCAGGCAGCCGAGAACGCTGCCGGCCAGGGCCCAGTGGCCGCAACGCACCCAGAGCGGCCAGACGCGAACGGTAGCCGCAGGAGCCGCAGTAGCCGCAGCAGCCGCAGTAGCCGCTGCAGCCGCAGCAGCCGGCCGGGGCAGGTCGGCCAAAGGTCCGTTGCTCTGGGGCACCACGGGCTGATGCGCCGCGTCAACGCGACTTGGTGGGCACCGGCTCGAACGTCACCGGGTGGAAATACACCTCCAGCTTCTTGCCCTTGTCGTCCAGTGCATAGACCTCGTAGCAGCCGCCGTCTTCCTTGATCTTGCGCACCGTCCAGCCCTTGTCCTTCAGGGTCTGTGCCAGCTTGGCTTGCGGCTGCCAGCCGGTCTTGGCGCCCGAGTCGCAGGTGGTGGCGCCAGTGGCCTGGGCGGCGCCGGCGAACAGCAGGGTGGAAGCGATGGCAATGACGGTGGAGCGCATGGGTGATCCGGTTGAGAGTGGAGGAAGAAGCGTGAATGTTAATCGTTCTCATTCACGATGCCAGGCCATAACCACCGGCGAAGCCTGGAGAATGTCAGCATGCAAACCGACCGCCTGCCTCCGATCCCGCCCGAGCGCTGGACGCCCGCCCAGCGCGAGCTGGCCGAAGAAATCATCCGCGGCCCGCGCGGCGCGCTGGTCTCGCCGTTCATTCCATTGCTGCGCAGCCCCGAGCTGATGGCCCACGCCCAGCGCATGGGCGAATACCTGCGCTACCGCAGCGCCATCGGCCAGCGGTTGTCGGAGCTGGCCATCCTGGTCACCGCGCGGGCCTGGTCGCAGCCGGTCGAATGGGCCATCCACGCACCCATCGCGTTGCGCGAAGGCATCGCCGCCGAGACCATTGCGGCCATCGCCGAGGGCCGCCGCCCGGCGTTGCTGAGCGACGAGGAAACCGCTGTCTACGACTTTTGCAACGAGCTGCACGCCCACAAGGCGGTGAGCGACGCGACCTGGGCGCAGGCCGTGCAGCATTTAGGCGAGCAGGGCACGGTCGATCTGATCGGCATCAACGGCTACTACACACTGCTGTCGATGGTGATGAACAGCGCGCGCACGCCGGCGCCGGTGACCTCGGCGCCGCCGCTGCGGCCGCTTTGAAACCGCAACCGCGAACCGCGATGCAACACCGCCCCGCTGCCCTGGCTTTCGATGTCTTCGGCACCGTTGTCGACTGGCATGGCGGCATCCACGCCGAAGTGGCCACGCTGGCCGCCGCGCACAGAGTTGCTGTCGATGCATCGGCCTTCGCCAACGACTGGCGCGCCGGCTACCCGGTGGCGATGGACCGCGTGCGCCGCGGCGAACTGCCCTGGCTACACATCGACACGCTGCACCGGATGATCCTGGACGGCATCGTTGACCGCCACGGCCTCGCCGACCTGACCGAAGCCGAACGCACGCACCTCAACCGCGCCTGGCACCGCCTGCCGCCCTGGCCCGACACGGTGCGCGGCCTGACCCGGCTGAAGGCGCGGCACACGGTCACGCCGCTGTCCAACGGCAATTTCTCGCTGCTGACCGAAATGGCCAAACACGCCGGCCTGCCGTGGGACTGCGTGATCTCGGCCGAACTCTTTCAGCACTACAAGCCCGACCCCGAGGTCTACCTGGGCTGCGCGCGCCTGCTGGACCTGGCACCCGGCGACCTGATGATGGTGGCCTGCCACCCTTCGGACCTGCGCGCCGCGCGCAGCAACGGGCTGCTTACGGCCTACGTCAAACGGCCGCTGGAATGCGGCCCGCAGACACGCTTGCCGGCCGTCAGCAAGGACGAATTCGACATCGTGGCCGACAGCTTCGAAGACCTGGCCGACCAACTCGGCGCGGGCTGACGAAAGCGGCTGGCTCAGCCGCCGGCAGCGCCCGCCAGCGCGGCCATACGCTGGCGCAGCATCAAGACCAGCGCCTGCGCGGCCGGCGACAACCCCGCCGGGTCGCGCATCGCCAGCAGCAGCTTGCGCTGGGCGTCCAGCCCCTGCAGCGACAACACCTGCAGGCCCAGCGCGTCGGCGTAGAGCGTGGCCCCGGCGCGCGGCAGGATGGCCAGGCCCAGGCCGGCGGCAACCATGCGGCACATCACGTCGAAGCTGCGCACCTGCACACGCAAGCGCAAGGAGCGGCCTACCGCCTCGGCCGCGCCGCTGATCTTGCGGGTCAGCGATGCCGAACGGCCCAGGCAGATGAAGTCGTGGGCCAGCGCACGGGCGAAATCCGCCGGTTCAGCGAGCGCCAACGCGTGGCCCCTGGGCACCACCAGCACCAGTTCATCGACCTCGCAGACAAAGCTGAACAAGCCTTCGCTGGGCGTGTTCTCGCCAATCACCGCCAGCTCGGCGGTGCCCACCGCCACCGCACGCACCGAGTCTTCGCTCATCGCGTCTTCCAGGTCGATGCGCACCTCGGGGTGTTGCACGGCGTAGGCGGCCAGCACCGTGGGCAGGAAACCGCCCAGCGCCGATGGGTTGGCCCACAGGCGCAGATGACCGCTGACGCCGGTATCGAAATCGGCAATAGCCAGCGCCATGCGTTCGAGGTGCGCCACGAGTTCGATGGCGTGGCGGTGCAGCGTTTGCCCGCCGGCCGTGGCCGTGACGCCGCGTGCGCTGCGCTGCAGCAGCGCGATGCCGCAGTGGCTTTCCAGGTCCGCGATGCGCTTGCTGGCCGCTGCCAGGCTGATGCCATAGCGGTCGGCACCGGCCGTCAGGCTGCCGGCATCGACCACTGCGACGAAGAGCCGCAGCGTCACCAGGTCAAGTCGGTTCAGGTTGATCACGGCGGCCTCAATGCAGCGTTGAGCCTACCTCAACGCATCGCGAAGGGCGCTGCAGCGCCGCCCGCGTCAACATCCGTGGCACCGTTAACAGACAGGCTCGATCACGGGCCGGCAGGAGACCACTGAATGTCCGCTCGCAGCTACCGAATTGGCCAGATCGTGCCCAGCTCCAACACCACGATGGAGACCGAGGTGCCGGCCCTGTTCCGCGCCCGCGAGCTCATCGCCCCGGAGCGCTTCACTTTCCACAGCAGCCGCATGCGCATGCAGAAAGTGACGAAGGAAGAACTGGCCGCGATGGACCGCGATTCCGACCGCTGCGCGCTGGAGTTGGCCGATGCGCGGATGGATGTGCTGGGCTACGCCTGCCTGGTGGCCATCATGAGCATGGGCACTGGCTACCACCGCATCAGCGAGAAGCGCCTGCACGAACGCACGCTGGAAGCCGGCGGCCCGGCGCCCGTCGTCACCAGCGCGGGCGCTTTGGTCGACGGCCTGAAGACGCTGGGCGCCAAGCGCGTGGCCATCCTCACGCCCTACATGAAGCCGCTGACTCAGTTGGTCATCGACTACATCGAAGCCGAAGACATCGAGGTCGTGGACAGCCTGTCGCTGGAGATTGCCGACAACCTGGAAGTGGGCCGTCAGGACCCGCTGGCGCCGATTGAGCTGACCCGGCGCCTGAACACGAAGAACGTGGACGTGGTCGTCGCTTCGGCCTGTGTGCAGATGCCCTCGCTGGCTTCGATACAGGCCATCGAAGACCGCGTGGGCGTGCCGGTGGTGTCGTCGGCGGTGTGCACCACGTTCATGATGCTGCGCAAGCTGGGCCTGGCGACGCGCATACCGGGCTTCGGCTCGCTGCTGTCCGGTCAGCACTGACCTTTCAGACCCGCTGCTGAACCCACAAAAATGGAGACAACCATGCCTATCACCAAGTCCACCATCAAGCCCACTCTCACCACCCGCCGCACCTTCGTCGCCGGCCTGGCCGCTGCGCCTGCGCTGCTGCTGCCGGCCGGCTACGCCAGCGCTGCCGAACCGCTGAAGATCTCGCACCAGTTCCCCGGCGGCTCGGACAAGGAAGGCGACTTCCGCCACCGCCTGTGCGTGAAGTTCGCCGATGCGCTGGACAAGCGCAGCAACGGCGCGCTGAAGGCCAATGTCTACCCGGGTTCTTCGCTGATGAAGGTCAACGCGCAGTTCAGCGCCGCGCGCAAGGGTGCGCTGGACATGACGTTGATCCCGCTGCCCTATGCCGGCGGTGAAGTGCCTGAACTGAACATCGCGCTGATGCCCGGCCTGGTGACCAGCTACGAGCAGGGCTACAAGTGGAAGACGGCCGAAGTGGGCAAGGCGCTGACCGACCTGCTGGCCGACAAGGGCCTGATCATCGTCACCTGGATCTGGCAGGCCGGTGGCGCGGCCAGCCGCAGTGTGCCCATCATCGGACCGGAAGACGTGAAGGGCCTGAAGTTTCGCGGCGGCAGCCGCGAGATGGATCTGGTCGCCAAGGCCGCCGGCGCAACCACGCTGTCGCTGCCGTCGAACGAAACCTATGCCGCAATGCAGACCGGCGCGGTGGACGTGGTCACGACATCGGCCACCAGCCTGATCAGCTTCCGCCTGCAAGAGGTGAGCAAGCACCTGACCATCAGCAAGAGCGGCAAGAGCTACTGGTTCATGCTGGAACCGTTGCTGATGAGCAAGCTGATCTTCGACAAGCTGCCGAAAGACCAGCAGGCGCTGATCATGACCGTGGGCGCCGAGATGGAGAAGTTCGCACTGGAAGGCGCGCGCGCCGACGACGCGCAGGTGGCCGACGCCTACATCAAGGCCGGCGCCAAGGTCTACGACCTGCCCGATGCGGCCCTGGCCCGCTGGGTGGCGCTGGCCCGCACCTCGGCGTGGAAGGACTACGCCGAGAAGAACGAAGCCAGCGCCAAGCTGCTGAAGCTGGCCGAAAAAGTGACGGCCTGATCGAAGCCACGCCACCATGAGCCACGGTTACGAAATCCCCGGCGCCACGCCCGCCGCAGAGCCCCCCGGCCACCCGCTGGTGGCCAAGTTGGACCGCGCGATGCGGGCGCTCAACGGCGCGGTCATGGTGCCTTGCATGCTGGCGGTGTTTCTGGCCGCCGCCATCCTGACCTACAGCGTGGCGGCGCGCTATTTTTTCAAGATACCGACGGAATGGCAGGACGAGACCGCCGTGTTCCTGCTCATTGGAGCGACCTTCTTTTCGGGCGCTTATGTGCAGTCGTTTCGCGGGCACGTGGGCGTGGAAGCCATCGCCGGCCTGCTGTCGCCTCGCGTGAACCGTCTGCGCATGATGTTCGTCGAAACCATCAGCTTCGCCTTCTGCGCCTTCTTCGCCTGGAAGTCGTGGACGCTGTTCCGCGAGGCCCTGCACGAAGGCCACAGCAGCAACAGCACCTGGGGTCCGCCGCTGTGGATTCCCTACGGCATCATGGCCACGGGCATGACCCTGCTGGCGCTGCAATTGCTGCTGGAGGTGGTGGCGCGCTTCGTCAACAAGGAGACGTTCAAATGAGCGGCGCCAGCATTGGCATCGCCTTCGGCGTCATCACCTTGCTGGTGATGTTTTCGGGGATGCCCATCGCCTTCGGGCTGGGCTCGGTCGCCGTCGGCTTCATGTACTTCTTCATGCCGGCGTCGGCGCTGGATACGGTGACGCAGAACGTCTACGAAGAGATGGCCAGCATCACGCTGCTGTCGATCCCTTTGTTCATCCTGAAGGGCGCGGCCATCGGCAAAAGCCCGGCCGGCAAGGATTTGTATTCAGCCATGCACGCGTGGATGAGCCGGGTGCCGGGTGGCCTGGGCATCGCGAACGTGTTCGCCTGCGCGCTGTTCGCTGCCATGTCGGGCAGCAGCCCGGCCACCTGTTCGGCCATCGGCAGCGCTGGCATCCCGGAAATGCGCATGCGCGGCTATTCGCCGGGCTTCGCGGCCGGCATCATCGCGGCCGGCGGCACGCTGGGCATCCTGCTGCCGCCGTCGATCACGATGATCCTGTACGCGGTAGCCGCCGAGCAATCGCTGGGCCGCTTGTTCCTGGCCGGCATCGGCCCGGGCGTGATGCTGGTGGCGCTGTTCGCCGGCTACGCGGTCTACCGCTACCGCCGGGAACACGCGGCGGCGCTGGTGGCCTACGAGGCGGGTGGCGTGACGAAGAGCGCGCTGCTCGACGACCACGTGTACACGATGGCCGAGAAGGTGGAGATGCTGCCCCGCGTGCTGCCCTTCGTGGTGCTGCTGATCGGCGTGATGGTGGCGCTGTACGGCGGCTACGCCACGCCCAGCGAAACCGCAGGCCTGGGCGGCATCCTGGCGCTGCTGCTGATCGCCATCGTCTACGCCATCCGCCGCCCTGCGCAGTTGGTGCCCATCCTGAGCAGCACCATCAAGGAAAGCACGATGCTGATGTTCATCATCGGCATGTCGCTGCTGTATTCCTATGTGATGAGCTCGCTGCACATCTCGCAGGACGCGGCCAACGGCGTGGTCGCGATGCACCTGCCCAAGTGGGTGCTGCTGGCCGCCATCCTGGGCATGGTCATCGTGTTGGGCTTCTTTCTGCCGCCGGTGTCGATCATCCTGATGACCGCCCCCATCGTGCTGCCGCCGCTGAAGGCCGCGGGCTTCGACCTGATCTGGTTCGGCGTGGTGATGACCATCGTGATGGAGATGGGCCTGATCCACCCGCCGGTGGGGCTGAACATCTTCGTCATCAAGAACATTGCGCCCGACATTCCGCTGAAGGATGTGATCTGGGGCGTGATGCCATTTGTCGGCCTGATGTTCGTCGCGATCATCCTGATGTGCTTCTTCCCCGGCATCGCCACGGGCTTGCCCGACCTGGTGATGGGCGCGCCGAAATGAGGGCCGAGTGAACGCCCCGCTCGTCTGGGACACGCAGCGCCGCTCGCGCGCTGCGCGCCTGGAACGGGCGCGGCGGGTCACGCCGGGCAAGCAGGTCGAGGCCGGCAACATCGCCGCTTTGCTGCAGGCGGTCATCGAAAGCGGCGACCGCGTCTGCCTGGAAGGCAACAACCAGAAGCAGGCCGACTTCCTGGCCCGCGCGCTGACCGCGCTGGACCCGACGGCGGTGCACGACCTGCACATGGTGCAGTCGGTGCTGGCCCTGCCCGAACACCTGGACGTCTTCGAGAACGGCATCGCCAGCCGGCTGGACTTCAGCTTCTCGGGCCCGCAAGGCGCGCGCCTGGCGCAGCTGGTCAGCGGCGGGCGCATCGCCATCGGCGCCATCCACACCTACCTGGAATTGTTCGCGCGCTACTTCGTGGACCTGACGCCCAATGTCGCACTGATCTGCGCCCAGGCCGCCGACCGCGAGGGCAACCTCTACACCGGCGCCAACACCGAAGACACGCCGGCCATCGTCGAGGCCACGGCCTTCAAGAGCGGCATCGTCATCGCCCAGGTCAACGAGATCGTCGACGGGGTTTCAAATCGATTGCCGCGCGTCGACGTGCCCGCCGGCTGGGTCGATTTCGTCGTCAAGAGCCCGCAGCCGCATTTCATCGAACCGCTGTTCACCCGCGACCCGGCGCAGATCAGCGAGATCCAGGTGCTGATGGCCATGATGGCGATCAAGGGCATCTACGCCGACTATGGCGTGCAGCGCTTGAACCACGGTATCGGCTTCGACACCGCGGCCATCGAACTGCTGCTGCCGACCTACGGCGAATCACTCGGCTTGCGTGGCCAGATCTGCCAGCACTGGGCGCTGAACCCGCACCCGGCTTTGATCCCCGCCATTGAAGCCGGCTGGGTGAAAAGCGTGCACAGCTTCGGCTCGGAACTGGGCATGGAGGCCTACATCCGCGCGCGGCCCGATGTCTTCTTCACCGGCGCTGACGGTTCCATGCGCAGCAACCGCGCGATGTGCCAGGCCGCCGGGCACTACGCCTGCGACCTGTTCATCGGCAGCACGCTGCAGATCGACCTGGCCGCCAACAGCAGCACCGCCACGCTGGGCCGCATTGCCGGCTTCGGCGGCGCGCCCAACATGGGCGCCGACGCGCGCGGCCGCCGCCACGCCAGCCCCGCCTGGCTGAAGGCCGGGCAGCAGGCGCGGGAAGGTTTGAAAGGCGCAAGGGGCACGCCGCGCGGGCAAAAGCTGGTGGTGCAGATGGTCGAGACCTTCCGCGAACACATGCAGCCGGCTTTCGTCGAAACGCTGGACGCCTGGACGCTGGCCGAGCAGGCCCAGATGCCGCTGCCGCCGATCATGATTTACGGCGACGACGTGACGCACATCCTGACCGAAGAAGGCATCGCCAACCTGCTGCTGTGCCGCAGTGACGAGGAACGCGAACAGGCCGTACGCGGTGTGGCCGGCTACACGGCGGTGGGCCTGGGCCGCGACCGGCGGATGGTGGAAAACCTGCGCGACCGCGGTGTGATCCAGCGGCCGGAAGACATCGGCGTCGACCCGCGTCTGGCCACGCGCAACCTGCTGGCCGCACGCAGCATGCGCGATCTGGTCGATGCCTCGGGCGGGCTGTATGCGCCGCCCGGCCGCTTCCGCAATTGGTGAGGATGGCGCGATGAACATGTCCGCAGAATTGGAAAGCCTGACCTTCGAATTCCCTGGCACGCGGGCGGTGTCCGGCTTCGCGCCGGTGCTCGTCGGCGTGGTCGGTTCGGGCAATCTGGAAGTGCTTCTGGAAGCCGAGCGGGGCCCGAACTGCCGCTTCGACGTGCAGACCTCGGCGCGCGGCTTCGGCCCGATCTGGGAAGCCGTCTGCCGCGACTTCCACTTGCGCCACCCGCTGGCCGGCGTCTGCGTGTCCATCCACGACATGGGTGCGACGCCGGCTGTCGTCAGCCTGCGGCTGGCCCAAGCCGCTGCCGAGATCGGCGCATGAACACCACGCTCAGCTTTGCCGAATGCAGCGCGCGCGAACGCATCGCCGCGCTGTTTGACGCCGGCAGCTTCCACGAATGGCTGCCGCCCAGCGCCCGCGTGATGAGCCCGCACCTCGCGCAACTGGGCGTGCCGGCGGCTTTCGATGACGGCGTCGCGGTCGGCCGCGCATTGCTCGACGGCCACCCGGTTTTCGTCGCCGCCCAGGAAGGCGAATTCATGGGCGGTGGCGTGGGCGAAGTGCACGGCGCCAAGCTCGTCGGCCTGTTCCAGCGCGCGCTGCTTGGGCCCGTCGATGAGCGGCCCGACGCGGTGCTGCTGCTGGCCGAATCCGGCGGCGTGCGCCTGCACGAAGCCAACGCCGGCCTGATCGCCGTCAGCGAAGTGATGCGCGCGCTGCTCGACGTGCGCAACGCCGGCATCCCGGTCATCGTGCTGGTCGGCGGGCGCAACGGCTGCTTCGGCGGCATGGGCATCGTCGCGCGTTGTGCCGACCACCTGGTCATCAGCGACATCGGCCGGCTGGCGATGTCGGGGCCCGAGGTCATCGAGGCCAGCCACGGCGTCGAGGAATTCGACTCGCGCGACCGTGCCCTGGTCTGGCGTACCACCGGCGGCAAGCACCGCTACCTGCTGGGCGACGCCGACCAGATCGTCGCCGACGACGTGCAGGCTTTTCGTGCAGCCGCCATCCGCGCTTTGGGTGTCAGCCAACCGCTGACGCTGGCCGGCTTGCAGGCCGAACACCGCCTGCTGGCGCAGCGCCTGCTGGATGGGATGAATGACGGCCAGGCCGTCGACGATGCGGTGGGCCTGTGGCGCCGGATCGGTATTGCGCAGGCAGCGCAAGTGCCGGACCTGAGCGCCGCACAAGTGCGTGATCTGCGACCGTCAAGCAGGGCCACGGCATGATCTGGTCAGAAGTTGTCAGACAACTTTTCGGCGACACGGCAGCCGTCACCGTTGACGGCGATTTCCTCAGTGGCTGCGCGCAGCTGGACGGGCGGACGCTCACCGTCGTCGGCACCACCCGACACGCGCCCATCGGCTACGCGCTGGCGCTGCGCCAGGCGGCCTTGGTGCTGGACACCGTGGCCCAGCACCCGGGTCGGCCGATCCTGCTGCTGATCGACACGCAGGGCCAGCAGCTGCGCCGCCACGACGAAATGCTGGGCATCAACCGCGCGATGGCCCATCTGGGCTGCTGCATCGATCTGGCGCGGCAGCAGGGCCACCGCGTCATCGGTCTGGTCTACGACCAGGCCCTGTCAGGCGGCTTCATCACCTCGGGGCTGATCGCCGATGCTTGTTATGCCCTGCCCGACGCCGAGATCCGCGTGATGCGCATTCCGGCAATGGCGCGGGTGACCAAGCTGCCCGAGGCGCGCTTGGCCGCCCTGTCGATGACCAACCCGGTGTTCGCGCCAGGCGTTGAAAACTACGTGCGCATGGGTGGCGTGCGCGGCTTGTGGGGCACCGCTGACCAACCCGACCTGGCGGCCGGTCTGCGCGCTGCGCTGGCGGAACCGCGCTCTGCGGACACGCGCGCCGCCGACGGCCGCTCGCGCGGGGGTCGGCAGATGGCGGCCGACGTCGTCGAGCAGGTGCTGGCGGCACGCTGACCGCTGCTGGGTTGCGGGTGATCCGGTTGTGATCAGCATGAAGTGGCAGCGCCACCAGCTGGTGTGGCTGGACGCGGCGGGCTGGCAGGCGGTGCTGGCCGGACCCGACGACGAACCGCCGTGGACGGCCGGCGCGCGCGACTGTTTGCAGCACTGGGCCACGCACGATTTGCCGCTGGTGGTGACGCGGCAGCCGCCGGCGCTGACCGGTGCAGGCGGATCAACACCGAAAACGCTGACACTGACGACACTGACGACACTGACGACGCTGAATTTAGGCCTGGCCGCACCGCTGCGCTGGGGTCGTCAACGGCTGTTCGTGCGTGTGGCTGCTGCGGCGGTGCAGCGCGTCGGCGCGTTCCCGCTGGCCGCCGACATCACCGCTGACTTGCCGGCCGCAGCATGCGAAGACTGGCGCGCGCTGTGCACCACCTTGCAGGCGGCGGGCCTTGTTCCGCGCGTCTACGGCAGCCACGGCTGGCAGACGTTGACCGGCCTGAACTGCGTGCGCGAAGGCGCATCGGACATCGACCTGCTACTGCCCTGCGCAAGCCCCGCGCAGGCCGATGCCGCCGTCGGCTTGCTGGCCCGCGCCGCTACGGCACTGCCGCGGATCGACGGCGAATGCGTCTTCGCGGACGGCGCCGCCGTGGCCTGGCGCGAGTGGGCAGCGGGACGTGCAGGCAGGGTGCGCCAGGTGCTCGTCAAACGGCTGCACAGCGCAGTTTTGGAAAACCTGAACAGCTGGACGGCAACAGCATGAACGCAGCGCCGAGGCACTTTGCGGCACGGCCCTTGCCGCCACCTGACGCCACCGCCCGCCGCCTGGGCCACGCTGCCGTCATGGCGCTGTACGACGAACTGGCGCTGGCCCCCAAGCCCGGCCTGGTGTCTTTTGCCGACAACGGCAGCCACACCGACATGGACGCGCGCACCTTCTTGCAAAGCCTGTTCGCTCTGCGGCACAACTACCGGCGCCTGGCGATGCTGGGCGCGCAGGGCGCAGACTTCGCCGCGTTGGCTTGCGAAGGCCAGGCCGCCGAAGCCCGCATGCTGGCTGCCACCGGGGGCATCAACACGCACCGCGGTGCCGTTTTCACGCTGGGTTTGCTGTGCGCCAGCGCGGGTGACTTGCAGGCCGCCGGCCGACCACTGCGGCCCGACGCGCTGCGCCGCACGCTGGTGGCCAGCTGGGGCGCTGCGCTGGCCGCACGCGGTGGCGTCAGCGCGGACGGTGGCGTCCAAGGCCGGGCTGTTGCGGCGGTTTCGCACGGCGAGCAAGCCGCGAGCACCCACGGTCTGCGCGGCGCGAATGCCGAGGCTGCCGCCGGCATGCCGGTGTTGTTCGATTGCGCCCTGCCCGCTCTGCGGCAGACGCTGGCTGCCGGTCTGCCGGCACAGGCCGCACGTCTGCAGGCCTTCTTTGCCGCGCTGGCGGTGCTGGACGACACCAACCTGGCCCACCGTGGCGGTCTGGCCGGTCTGCGTTGGGCGCAAGCGCAGGCTGGGGCCTGGCTGGCGCAGGGCGGCGCCCATGCGCCCGGAGCCTTGGCTCGGGCGCACGGCATTCACCTTGCCTTCGTGCAACGGCGGCTGTCGCCTGGTGGCGCGGCCGATGTGCTGGCTGCGGTGTGCTGGCTGCAGCGCGTCTGCGAGCCCGCATGAGCCTGGCCCTGCTGTTCCCCGGTCAGGGCACGCAGCATCCAGCCATGCTGCCGTGGTTGGACGCGGCGTCGGCTGCGCAAGACACGCTGGCGCAGCTTGCTGCCCAGATCGGCCCCGCCTGGCGGCAACAGCTGTCCAACCCCACGCTGGCCAGCAACAACGCCTGCAACAACGCCACCGCACAAAGCCTGCTGACGGCCACCAGCATCGCCGCCTGGCAGTGCCTGGCGCCGTTGCTGCCGGCGCCGACCGTCGTCGCAGGCTACAGCGTGGGCGAGCTGCCGGCCTTCTGCGTGGCCGGCGTCTACAACCCGGCCACCGCACTGCAACTGGCCCGCGTGCGTGCCGCTGCCATGTCGGCCAGCGTGGCCGGCCTGGCCACCGGTATGCTGGCCGTGCAGGGGCTGACAACGCCAGTGGTGGCGGCCGTGTGCCACGAACACGGCCTGGCGCTGGCCATCCAGATGGCCGCCGACCGCGTCGTGTTGGGCGGGCCCGACGTGGCGCTGCAGGCCGCTGCAGCCAGTCTGGTCGCGCGCGGCGCGCACTGCACCCGCCTGGCGGTGGGCCTGGCCTCGCACACGCCGTGGATGGCCGCTGCGGCGCGGCAGTTCGCCGACCACCTGCGCGGGGTGGCTTTCGCAGCGCCGCGTTGCACGCTGGTCTGCAACCTGGGTGGCAGCGCCCTGAACCAGCCGGCCGACCTGCAGCACGCGCTGGCCGCGCAGATCGACCATCCCATACGCTGGCAGGCCTGCCTGGACACGGTAGCCGAACGCGGTGCGCGCTGCGTGCTGGAAGTCGGCCCCGGCACGACGCTGTCGCGGCTGTGGGCCGAGCGCGGCGGCCCTGTGCCAGCCCGCTCGATCGATGAATTCCGCAGCCCTGAAGCGGTGGCGCGCTGGGTACGGGCGACGCTGGCCCGCTGAGACACCGAAGGTCACACCTGCTGGCCGGGCGCACGGTGGCGCGAGACCGCTGCGGTGCATGATCGGGCGATGGACGACCTGGGCAAACTGCAAGCAATGGGAACAGGGCTGGGCTTCGAGCTGCCCACACCGGCCTACCTGTTCGGTGCGCTGCTCTTCGGCATTCTGGGGTTCGTGGCCTACCGCCGTGGCAAGCAGACCGGCAAGCCGCGCACGCGCTGGTTGGGGTTGGCGTTGATGATTTACCCCTACCTGGTGTCCAGCACCTGGGCGTTGTACGGCGCGGGCGCAGCGCTGTGCGCGGGCGTCTGGCTGGACCGTGAGTAGACCGTGCGTAGACAACCGCAGGGCGGTGAGTGGGCCGTCAGCAAACGGGCAATGAAGGCCGCCGGATGAGGGCCATCCGCCGCCACGCCGAACGCCATCGCACCGACCATATCGGCTGGTTGCGCGCAGCCGTGCTGGGCGCCAACGACGGCATCGTGTCCACCGCCAGCCTGGTGGTCGGCGTGGCCGCCGCTGGCAGTGCGGCCGGCGTCAACCACCAGGCACTGCTGCTGACAGGCTTTGCCGGCCTGATCGCCGGTGCGATGTCGATGGCCGCCGGCGAATACGTGTCGGTGCATTCACAAGCTGACACCGAACAGGCCGACCTGGCGAAAGAACGCATCGAGCTGGCCACCGACGCTGCCGCCGAACAGCACGAGCTGGCCGGCATCTACGTCGGCCGCGGGCTGACGCCCGAACTGGCGTCGCAGGTAGCCATGCAGTTGATGGCCCAAGACGCGTTGGGCGCCCACGCCCGCGACGAACTGGGCATTTCCGACGCGCTGGCTGCCAAGCCGATGCAGGCTGCACTGGCCTCGGCCGCCAGCTTCGCGGTCGGCGCGGGTTTGCCGCTGGTGGTGACCGCGCTGGTGCCAGGCCCGACGCTGATCGCCTGGATCGTCGGCAGCTCGCTGGTCTTTCTGGCGGCCTTGGGGGTGACGGCCGCGCGTGTGGGTGGCGCGCCGGTGCTGGCCAGCGCCGCCCGGGTCACGCTGTGGGGCGCTATGGCCATGGCCATCACCGCTGGGGCTGGCCTGTTGTTTGGCGCAGTGGCTTGATGCCTTGCCGCCTGCCCAACCCCCATATTTCGAGCCCGTCCAGCCGGGCCCCACCGCCCATTTGGATGACTGGTCGATCACCAACATGTAAGCCGTCGCCGCGGGCGAGGTCTGAACCGGCGTGACAGTCCATCACGCCGGGTGAAGCTGTGTAAAAGCCGGCGCGCCCGGTCATCGAACGGAACGCCGTCTTCGTTGCAGGGGTCTTGCCTCTGCTTCGAAGGTGTTGCCATGAACCGATCCCCAAAAACCCTGTTCAGCCTGGTGCTGGCTATCGCCACTGGCAGCCTGCTCAGCGGCTGCATCGTCGTGCCTGCCGGCCAACGCCATTACGGCGGCGGTGTGGTCACAGGCGGCGGCACCGTTGTGGTCGATGGCGGTGGCGAGTACGTTGCCATCGCGCCACCGCCGCCGCAGGTCGAGGTCATCGTGGCGCCGCCCGGTCCTGGCTACTTCTGGCTGGGCGGCTACTGGAACTGGATAGGCGGTCGCCACGTGTGGGTCGGCGGGCGCTGGGAAAACCACCGCCCCGGCTACCAGTGGGCACCGCATCAGTGGCGCCGCGAAGGCAATGGCTGGCGCACGGCACCGGGGCGCTGGGAACGACGCTGAAGGGGCTTTAATCGCTGCACAACAAACTGTGGAGTGATGTTGAGCGGGCTTCTGGCCCGAACGGTTCCGACTGCTGGTGGGGCCGTTACGACATTCGACACGCGAAGCGCGGTAGCCGTTTGGTGCGCTGACGACCAGACAGAGCCCGTCGAACCGGCTACACACGGCCATGCCGCGCCTACAAAGCGGCTTCCAAGGACATCGGTCGCCGTGTTCGGTACCGGTTCACCCCATGGCTGTATGTATCGAGAGCATGGCGGTGATCATTTCGAAAAGGCGGTTCATTTCCTCGGCGCCGGCCCTTTTCGGCGCGCCCTTGTTGTCGGCGTGTTCGCCGGGCTCTGACGCTGGGGCCTACGCCGCTGTTGCCGAGCAAACCTGGCAAGCCAGCCCCCCGGTCGGCATCAAAGGGGCAACGCTCGCCCGCGAACTCGTTCGCCACGCAACCCTGGCGCCGTCGAGCCACAACACGCAGTGCTGGAAGTTCGCCATCGAAGACGGGGCCATCACGATCCTGCCCGACCTGTCGCGGCGCTGTCCTGCGGTGGATCCAGACGACCACCATCTCTTCGTCACGCTGGGCTGTGCTGCCGAAAATCTCGTCCAGGCTGCCTTGGCCCACGGACTCAAGGCCGTGCCCAGCTTCGACGCCACATCAGGTGCCGTCCGCGTGTCGCTGGCGCCCACAGCGGCCCAAGCCTCGCCGATGTTCAAAGCGATTCCTGCCCGGCAAAGCACGCGGGGCGACTACGACGGCAGGCCGATCTCCGGCGCGGAACTCGGCCTGCTCGAACGTGCTGGCACGTCGAATGGGGTGCGGGTGCTGCTGTTGACCGAACGCTCCGCCATGGAGCGCGTGCTGGAGCAGGTAGTTCAAGGCAACACGATGCAGATGTCGGACCCGGCGTTCGTCACCGAACTCAAGACCTGGATCCGCTTCAATGGCGCCGAGGCGGTTCGCACCGGAGACGGCCTGTACAGCGCGGCTTCGGGCAACCCGTCCCTCCCGACTTGGATCGGCGATCTGGCATTTGGGTGGTTCTTCACGCCGAAAGGCGAGAACGACAAGGTCGCCCGCCAGATTCGCAGTTCTGCCGGCATCGCGGTGTTCGCAGGCCTTGCCGCCGATAAGGCGCATTGGGTGGACGTGGGTCGTTGCTACGAGCGCTTTGCGCTTCAAGCCACGGCGCTCGGCATCCGCAACGCGTTCCTGAACCAGCCGGTCGAAGTGGCATCGGTTCGACCGCAGTTCGCCGCTGCCGTCGGGCTCGCGGGTCAGCGCCCGGACCTGGTGGTGCGCTTCGGCCGCGGGCCGACCTTGCCGCGGTCCCTGCGTCGGCCAGTTCAGGCGGTGCTGGTCTGACAACGTACGGCGCTGAGCAAAGGACCACATATGACCTTGCTGCTGTGGATCGGTCTGGTCGTGTGCGTTGTGGCAGTCGCTGCGGTCGGCCTGTCTGCTTTGGGCTCGAAACGTTGGGCCGGCCGCATGGCGGACCTGGCTCGCGAGCTCGAAGCGACAGGACACGACGGGACCGTCAAGCCGCTCCGCCCGAATGACACGACGCACTACGACCCGCGCGAGCTTGAAGGCCTGCCGGCGCCGGTGCAACGCTACTTCCGTGCGGTGCTGAGGGACGGCCAGCCCATCGTTTCCGCCGTCACCATCGAGATGGCCGGCACCATCAACATGTCAGCCACCGCCGAGCAATGGAAGCCTTTCACGTCCATGCAACGTGTCGTCACCGCATCGGCCGGTGCCCGCTCGGGCTTCATGTGGGACGCCCGGATAGCGATGCTGCCGGGCATGAAGGTGCATGTGCTCGACGCCTACATCGCTGGCAAGGGCCTGGTGCAAGCGGCGATGCTGGGGCTGTTCACGGTGGCCGACATGAGCGGCGGGGGCGACATGGCGCGCGGCGAATTCATGCGCTTCTTCGCCGAGACGCCGTGGTATCCGACCGCGCTGCTGCCCAGCCAGGGCGTGCAATGGGCGGCGGTGGACGCCACGTCTGCGAAAGCCAGCATCGTTGAGGGCTCCGTCACGCTGACCCTGCTGTTCCATTTCAACGACGCCGGCTTGATCGATTCAGTGCGTGCCGAAGCCCGCGGCGGCATGGTCGGCAAAGCGATGCTGATGCGGCCGTGGGAATGTGGTCTGTCCGACTACCAGGTGCGCGATGGCATGACGGTCCCGATTTCCGGTACAGCCGCATGGGTGCTACCCGACGGGCCCAAAACGTACTTTCACGGCACTGTGAAGTCGCTGGTCTATGAGTGGGCACCGGGGACGGCTGCATGAGCGGGTGCACGCCGAGGCTCGGCATCTGGGCTGCGATCCTGTCGGTGCTTTTCGCCGCCTGTTTCAGCATCGTGGCGCTGGCCACGAATTTCACGACGCTGATCCCGGCCATCTGGGTCAACCCCTTGAGTTTTGCGCCATCTCTGCTGTTGGCCTGGAGCTACCTCGTGCTGATGGCCTGCGTGCTGGACGCCACACCGCCCGAACACCGGGTCTGGGCAATGCTGGGTCTGTGTTTTGCGGTGCTCTACGCAACGATGAACAGCATCGTCTATGTCGTGCAACTGATCGTGGTCACGCCGCTGGTCTTTCAGGGTAACGGGGACTCGGCAGGCGTGCTCGCGTTCGAGCCGCGCTCCTTCATGCTGTCCTTGAACGCCGTGGCCTATGCGTTGATGAGTGCTTCGGCTTTCCTTGCTGCCTTCGCATTTCCTGGCCAAGCGCAAAGGTTCGTGCGCGGTGCCCTGTGGGCTCACGGTGCCATGGCGCCCATCGTCATCGCCGCGATCTTCTGGCCAAGGATGAGCTACGTGGGTGCACTCTGGATCGTGACGTTTCCGGCGATGGCGCTGGCACTGGCCGGGGTATTCCGGCGCGTTGCAGCGGCAGCTTCGGACGACGGCCGCCTACGGCTGCAGCCCCGTGATCCCCGTGGTCCCGGACTGCAGCGCCAGCCCGTGTAGCCGATGCCTGTGCGAGCCAGGTAGCTGGCCCAATCCACATGCCCATCGAAGCATCTCGCCGCACCGCACTGCGCTGCATTGCCGCAGGTGTGGCGGGCACGGTCGCCGTGGCAGCAGGCTTCGTGGCCTGGGCGGTGCACCGTCCCGCTGTGTTTCTGGCTCAAGGCCGCTGTTCCGGAGGTGCGACGGTGACAAAGACAGTGACAAAGAAAGCGTTGGTGGTGTACGCCACCCGTGCAGGTTCGACCGGCGAGGTCGCGAAAGTCATCTCGGAGCGCCTGTGCGCGATGGGTTTCGACGCCGAGGTCCAACCCGTCGATTCGGTGCGCAACCTTTCCGGCTTCCAGGCCGTGGTGCTGGGCAGCGCTGTTCGGTATGGCGCCTGGTTGCCCGAAATGACGAAGTTCATCGAATCCCAGCGCAGCACGTTGGCACAACTGCCTTCGGCGTTCTTCACCTTGCACATGCAGGCGCTGGGCGACGACGCCACCAGCCAGGACACGCGTGCGGGCTACACGAAGGCCATCCGCGCCTTGGTGACGCCGCGCGACGAAGCGTTCTTCGCGGGCAAGGTCGACCCGTCAACGCTGAGCTTCTTTGAGCGCATGGCCGTGAAGCTGGTCAAGTCGCCGGTGGGCGACAAGCGCGATTGGGATCGAATCCGGCGCTGGGCCGACGGCCTGGGCAAAAGCTTGCAATGACCGCGATGCAGCCGCTGCCCAATCCAGCCTCTCCTGGTCAATCATGGACGACGTCATGGCCTGGATGAAATGGCTCTGGCTTGTCGTGGCCACCCTGGCGGTGCTGGCAGTGGGGCTTGCGGCGTACGGGTCGTGGCGATGGAACCAAGGCAGCGCCGCGTTTCTTGCAAGGCTGGAGGCGACTCGACAACCGCACGCGGTGACGCGCTACGACGCGCGTGAAATCGAAGGCCTGCCCGCACCCGTGCAACGCTACTTCCAGGCCGCATTGACGGACGGGCAAGCCATCGTCACCGCGGTGTCGATCCGCCATGCCGGCACCTTCAACATGAGCGTCACCGCCGAGCAGTGGAAGCCGTTCACATCACAGCAGCGGGTCATCACAAAGCGGCCGGGCTTCGACTGGGACGCCCGCGTGATGATGTTTCCCGGCGTGCCGGTGCATGTGCATGACGCCTACATCGCCGGTACGGGATTGCTGCACGGCGCCGTGTTGGGTTTGGTGACGGTGGTCGACATGGCCGACACCCCGGAGATTGCGCGGGGCGAGCTGATGCGCTTCTTTGCTGAAGCGGCCTGGTATCCCACCGCGCTGCTGCCCAGCCAGGGCGTGCGCTGGGAAGCGGTGGACGGCCGCTCCGCCCACGCCACGCTGAACGACGGACCGCTGTCGCTCAAGCTGCTGTTTCGATTCAACGCAGACGGCCTGATCGACACGGTGCGCGCCGAGGCGCGCGAACGTGTGGTGGATGGCAAGACCGCCACCGCGCCTTGGCAGGGCCGTTACTGGCGCTATGCCATGCAGAACGGCATGCGCGTGCCGCAAGAGGGGGAAGTGGCCTGGCTGCTGCCAGAAGGCGACAAGCTGTACTGGCGCGGCACGACCTTGTCGGCCACGTATGAGTTCGCGAACGCCGCCGTGCAGTGACGATATCGGCTTAGACCTTGGCGGCCACCATGCAACTCCCCTTCACCGTCGAGCAGTTCTTTGGCGTCTTCCAGGCGTACAACAGCGCCGTTTGGCCAGCGCAGATTTTCTTGCTGGCGCTCGCCGCACTGGCTATGGTCTTCATCGCCCTTCGGCGCTCCTGGTCCGGTGTCGCCGTCTCAGCCATCCTCGCGGTGCTTTGGATTTGGCTTGGTGCCGCCTTTCACCTGGCATTCTTCGCGCGAATCAACCCTGTGGCCTACGGCTTCGGCGCACTGTCAATCGTCGGCGGGCTCATGTTTGCATGGCACGGCGTGATTCGACGCCGCCTGGCGTTCAGTTTCGGCAAGAACCTTCGCGTGGCCATCGGGACAGCGCTGCTGGTGTTCGCACTTCTGATTTACCCCATCTGGGGCACGCTGGCGGGACATGGTTATCCGGCGCTTCCCACCTTCGGTCTGCCTTGCCCCACCACCATCTTCACCATTGGCGTGCTTGCACTCGCATCCGGCACCAGCCTGCGTGCGGTTCTCACCGTACCGATCCTGTGGTCGCTGGTGGGCAGCCAGGCCGCCTTTGTCCTGGACGTCAAACCTGACCTCGGGCTTCTGGTCGCCGGGGTCGTGGCCATCGGGTTGTTCATCTGGCCTGCTCGAGCACGCGACGCTGCGCACAGGGGTGTCAGCGACAACACCCGCCGAACATGAAGTTGGCCGTCAAGTCGGGCGCCGTCATCCCGCTGCTGCTGATGCTTCCCAACCTGGCCTGGATGCTGTTCTACAGCTTTGACGCGGGCGCCAAAAGCAACGTTCCTGTCGCGCTGTCCGCAGCGGAAAACGTCGCGCGCAGCGCGACGCTGGTGTTGCCGTTTTTCTATTCGCTGAACAAGAAGAGCGTCTGGTCGGCGGTGCTGTGGCTGGGCATGGCAGGCGCATTGACGGTTTACTACGTGGCTTGGGGCAGGTTCTTCATGGGCGAAGGGTCGGTCGCGCTGCTGAGCGCGCCTTTGATGGGAATCCCGTCGCCGCTTGCGCTGTCGCCCGTCGCACTCTTGCTGCTGGCTTCCTACCTGATGAATTCGTGGTGGATGTTCAGCGCGGCGTTGGCCTTTGGGGTGTTTCACGTCTGGGCCTTGTCGCTCACCAGCCTGTGAGCACTCTCTTTTTGCTTCAACTGGGGGTGCCGCTGGTGCTCGTCGCTTGGTTGGGCCTCGCACCGCCGCGCGCCTGGTTGGCCTTTTGGCTTCAGGTTGTCGCAACGGCCACCGCCCTGTGGACGATGGCGCTGCTGGGCATCTGGCTGGTACCGCCGTGGTGGGCGCCCCATGCCTTCGGCATGGCGCTGGCCGTGGCGGTGGGGCTTGGGCTGCGTCGGCGCGTGCCCTTCGTTTCTGCGCTTCCTGTGGCTTGGGGCGCTTGGCTCGGTGCCGGGTTCTTCTTTGTCCTGGGCGTGGCCTCGGCCTATGGGCTGGAGGGTGCTCTGCGCAGCCGCACCGTGTTGCCACTGGCAGCGGTGAACCTGTCCTTCCCGCTGGGGCCAGGCAGCTACCAGGTCGTCAATGGCGGCGGCGACATCCGCACCAACGCGCACCTCATGACCCTGGATGCCAGCATTCCAAGGTTCCGCGAATGGCGCGGCCAGTCGTACGGCGTGGACATCGTCAAGCTCGACGCGTTCGGCCTCCGCGCGCGCGGGGTGCTGCCTGCCGACCCGAAGGCCTACGCCATCTACGGAGCCCGGGTGCTGGCACCCTGCGCTGGCCAGGTGCTGCTGGCCGTGGACGGCCTGCCCGACATGCAGGTGCCCGAGGTGGACCGACAGCACCTGGCCGGCAACCACGTGATGCTGCGCTGCGTTGATCCCAACACGAATACCGATGTGCTGCTCGGACACCTGCGGCCCGGCAGTGTGCAGGTTCGTGCCGGGGCCAGCGTCGCGGTCGGTGACTGGCTGGGGTTGGCGGGCAACTCGGGCAACACCGGCGAGCCGCACCTGCACGTGCATGCACAGCGCCCGGGCCCGGTCGGCGCGCCGCTGAACGGCGACCCGCTGCCGCTGCTGTTCGGTGGCCGCTTTCCCGTGCGCGGCGACCGCATCGTGTCGCCATGAACCGCGTGAGCAACAGATGAACCACACCAGGCGTCGAGGCTTGCGGACCCTGATCGCGCTGATTTTGATTGCGCTGGCGCTGACCAGCGCAGCGCTGCTGATCGGTTGGCGTTTCGACCGCGACATGCGGCGGGCCCGTGCCCACGCTGCACAGGGCAGCGTGCTGCTACAAACGCCATGCGGCCCGATCGAATACCAGGAAGCCGGGGCCGGCGTGCCGCTGCTGGCCGTGCACGGCAGCGGCGGCGGGCACGACCAGGGCATGGCATTCGCACGCCCCTTGGCGCAGCAAGGCATCCGCGTGATCGCCATGTCGCGCTTCGGCTATCTGCGCACACCCATGCCTGCCGACGCGTCGGCAGACGCCCAGGCGGATGCCCATGTGTGTCTGCTCGATGCGCTGGGCATCAAACAGGCCGCCGTGATGGGGGGTTCGGCGGGTGCGCCGTCGGCGCTGCAGATGGCCATCCGGCACCCTGACCGCGTGAACGCACTGGTGTTGCTGGTGCCTTTGGCCTACAAGCCGCCGACGCAGGCCGATTCCGCACCGCCCATGCCGGCCTGGGTCGAGCGCACGATGATGCGGCTGATCGGTTCCGACTTCCTGTTCTGGGCTGCTCTGCACGTCGCGCGTGGCCAGGTGATCAAGGTCGTGCTGGCCACGCCGCCCGAGTTGCTGGCCACGGTCAGCCCGCAGGAGCGGGCACGCATCGACCGCATGCTCGAACACATCCTGCCGGTGTCCGAGCGCGCTGCGGGCCTGGTCAGCGACACCGCGGTAGGCAAGCACCTGACGGCGTCGCCGCTGCAGACCGTGCGCGCGCCCACGCTTCTCATCAGCGCGCGCGATGACCGCTACGGCACCTATGCCACCGCGCAGTACACCGCCGGCCAGATTGCCGGGGCCCGGTTCATCGGCTTCGAGCAAGGCGGGCACACCTGGGTGGGGCATGACGCCGAGGTGATGGACGCGATCGGCACCTGGGTCCTGAAGGCCGGCCGGCCAGGACCGTCATGACGACCATGACGTCCACAACCGACGCCCCGGTGGTTTTCTCGGCGCATGCGCTGTGCAAGGTGTACCGCAGCGGCGAGGTCGAGGTTCATGCACTGCGCGATGTAGACATGGAAATACGCCGTGGTGAGTTCGTGGTGTTGCTCGGCGCATCGGGCAGCGGCAAGTCGACGCTGTTGAACATCCTGGGCGGACTGGATGTGCCCAGCAGCGGCGAGGTGCGCTTTGGCGACACGGCGCTCACGGGTGCCAGCGAAAAAGATCTCACCACTTACCGGCGCGAGCATGTCGGCTTCGTGTTTCAGTTCTACAACCTGATTCCGAGCCTGACGGTGCGCGAAAACCTGGCGCTTGTCACCGACATCGCCAAAGATCCGATGCCGGTGGACGAGGCGATCGAGCGGGTCGGCCTGACGCCCCGGCGCGACCACTTCCCGGCCCAACTGTCGGGCGGCGAACAGCAGCGCGTGGCGATCGCGCGGGCCATCGTCAAGCGCCCCGACGTGCTGCTGTGCGACGAGCCCACGGGTGCGCTCGACTACGTGACCGGCAAGCTCGTGCTGGAAGTCATTGCCAGTGTCAATGCCGAGCTGGGCACCACGGCGGTGGTAATCACGCACAACGCGGCCATCGCGGGCATGGCCGACCGGGTAATCTACCTGGGCGACGGACGCATCCAGAAGGTCGCGATGAACGCCCACAAGATCAGCCCGTCGGAGTTGCGGTGGTGATGACGCTCGTCCGTATGCGAATCAGCGCGCTCGACCGCAAACTGCTGCGCGACCTGCGCCTTATGTGGAGCCAGGTGCTGACCATCGCGCTGGTGGTGGCCAGCGGCGTGGGCGGCTTCATCACCAGCTTGTCGGCGGTCGATTCGCTGGCCTTGGCGCGTGACCGCTTCTATGCCAGCGGCCACTTCGCCGACGCGTTTGCCAGTGTCAAGCGCGCGCCGAACGCGCTCGCCGCCATCTTGCTGGCCACACCGGGCGTGGCCGATGTGCAGACCACCATCGAGCAGATCGTGCGCATCGAACTGCCGGGCGTGGCTGACCCCGTATTGGGTCAGCTCATCGGCGTCGATCCCCAGGTGCCAGCGCGCATGAACCGGGTGACCCTGCGTAACGGCCGTGGCTTTGAGCAGGGCACGGAAGACGCGCAGGGCGCTCAGGCGATGAGGCTGTCCGAGCAAGCTATTCCCACGCTGGTGTCGGCGGCCTTTGCCGACGCGCGTGGTCTGCGGCCGGGAGCGCGCATCTCGGCGCTTATCAACGGCAAGCGCCGCGCGCTGCAGATCACGGGCATTGCACTGTCGCCCGAGTTCATCTTCGCCGGCCTGCAGGGCGTGCCGGACCTGCGCGGCTTCGGCGTGTTCTGGGTGCCGCGCGACGCGTTGGCCGCGGCCTACGACATGGACGGCGCGTTCAATCGCCTCGCCGTCAAGCTGGCAC
>JAYSYH010000037.1:0-7564 GCA_043716645.1 Betaproteobacteria bacterium
GACAAGGTCAAGAAGGGCAAGGGCCGCACCGTCAACAAGCGCTTCGCCGTGATGTGCGCGCACTACCTGTTCGATGCCGACTTCTGCAACGTCGCCTCGGGCTGGGAGAAGGGTGTCGTCGAGAAGAACGTCCAGGACAGTCGCCGGCGCATCTGGATCGATGCCGCCAAGCAGCGCTTCGGCTCCTTCGTCGAACTCAATGCCTGGCTGGGCGATCGCTGCCGGTCTTTCTGGGACGAGGTGCGCCACCCCGAGCACGATCAGTTCAGCGTGGCCGAGATGCTCGAGCACGAACGGCCGCACATGATGCCCATGCCCGAGCCCTTCGACGGGTATGTGGAGCACCCCGCGCGCGTGACCAGTACCTGTCTGGTGGTGGCGGCGCGCAACCGCTACTCCGTGCCGTGCGAACTGGCTGGGCAGACGGTCAGCACCCATCTGTACCCGGGCAAGGTCGTCATCGTGGCGAACGACGTCGTGGTGGCCAGCCATGAGCGGTTGAGCGACCGCGGCCAGACCAAGTACGACTGGCAGCACTACATCCCGTTGATCCAGAGGAAGCCCGGCGCCTTGCGCAACGGTGCACCCTTCGCCGACATGCCCGAGCCGCTGCAGCATTTGCGCCGGGCCTTGCTGCGTGACTCCGGCGGGGACCGCGTGATGGCGCAGGTGCTGGCCATCGTGCCGACGGCCGGTCTGGACGCCGTGCTGGTAGCCGTTGAATTGGCGCTGGAAGGCACACCAAGAGGGCGAGTCAGCGTCGAACACGTCCTGAACGTGCTGGCCCGGCTGAACGCCGAGCCGGCGCCCGAGAGCGCGGCGACAGTGCTGCAGGTCACGACACCGCCGCTGGCCAACACCGAGCGCTACGACAGCCTGCGCACCGGCGCGACCCTCACCGAGGAGGCCGACCATGCGTGAGCTGGCCGTTGAACTCAAACAACTGCGCATGCACGGCATGGCCGGCGCCTGGGCCGATCTGGTCGGGCAAGGCGGGGGTGGTGGCGATGGGGCAGCCTTGGAGAGCTCGCGCTGGTTGCTCGAACACCTGCTGCAGGCCGAGACCACGGACAACGCGATGCGCTCGGTGAGCCACCAGATGCACACGGCCAAGTTCCCGGTGCACCGCGACCTGGCGGGCTTCGACTTCGAGGTCTCACCGGTGGACCGCAAGCTGATCCACAGTCTGGCCGAGATCACCTTCACCGACGCCGCGCACAACGCGGTGTTGGTGGGCGGGCCTGGCACGGGCAAGAGGGCGCATCGCGGCGAGCTTGCTGCGCATGGACCTCGTCATCCTCGACGAGCTGGGCTACCTGACGTTCAGCCAAGCCGGCGGTGCGCTGCTGTTCCACCTGCTGTCCAAACTGTACGAGCACACCAGCGTGATGATCACGACCAATCTGGACTTCGCCGAATGGTCCAGCGTCTTCGGCGACGCGAAGATGACCACGGCGCTGCTGGACCGGTTGACGCATCGCTGCCACATCGTGGAGACGGGTAACGAAAGCCATCGCTCCGCATCGACATCGTCGCCGGACGGCGCCACGTGGCCTGATCAAATCAGGCCGGCCGCAGGGCCCGCCCCGCCTGGTCAAACGCGATCAAGCAGACGTCGCGACAGATGCCCCTGACACGCGCGCCGCGCCCTCTGCCATAGCCGCCAGCTTGGCATGGACGAGGTCTTCGTCCACCGCGCCAAAACCGGCGAAGGTTCCAAAGCCGCAATCGCTGCCAGCGATGACGCGGTCGCTACCGACGATGTCGACGAAGCGCTGCAAACGCTGCGCAATCAGCTCGGGGTGTTCGATGAAGTTGGTGGTGGTGTCCAACACGCCCGGAATCAGCACTTTGTCTTGCGGAATGCGCGCGCGCATGTCGCGGATGGTGGCCCATTCATGGCCGTGCCGCGGATTGGCGGTCTCGAACAACAGGCCCTGCGGCTTGGCCTTCAGCACCGTGGGCAGGATGATGGCGAGCGGCACGTCTTTGTGATGCGGGCCTTCATAGTTGCCCCAGCACACGTGCATGCGAACGCGGTCAGGCGGAATCGCCGCCAGTGCAAAGTTCAGCGCTTCCATGTGTTGCTTGATAGGCGACAGGTAAGCAGCCTCGCCCAACTCCTTGCACATCATGTGGCGGCCCAAGCCCAGGTCGGGCGAGTCGATCTGCAGGATCAGACCGGCATCGACAACGGCGTGGCATTCGTGCCGCAGCGCGCGGGCCAGGGCTTCAAGGCTGGCGTCGTCGCTGGCGTCGTCGCTAGCGTAGTGCTGGTTGGGCTGAAACAGCGCCACCACGCCGGGCGACGCCGAATTCATGAACATCTGCGCGGCGCCATGCCGCAGGGCAGCGGCTTTCAGGTGGGCGATGTCTATATGCAGCGGCTCCAGCGCTTTCACGGCAATCGGCCCCACGCAGCAAGACCGCCGGTAATTCGGCCTGCCGCCGCTGCTGCGCAGACGGTCCATAAAGCCGGGGTAGTCAGTCAGGTCGGCGGGCGTGCGACGCGGGCTGTCGCCGTCGAAGCCGGTGTAGCGGTCTTTTATGTAGGTGGCGTAGCTGATCTTGCTCATCTCGCCGTCGCTGACGATGTCCACCCCCGCCGCCAACTGACGCGCCACGCAGGTGTCAATGGCAGCTGCCGTGATGGCGTCGAACGCCACTTCATCCACGCGCTCGCCATTTTCACGGGCGAATATCTGGTCGACGACCTACTGGCTGCGCGGCAGGCTGCCGACGTGGGTGGTCAGGACGCGGGGGGTGGCCATCTTTGCGGTACCGTCAAAGAAACTTGTAGCCCAGCTTGACGCCAAAAGTGCGCGGCGCCGCCGCACTGTTCTGCATGGTGCTGCCGCCGCCCCACACGAAACGGTTGATGACCAGGGTGTTGGTGGCGTTGTCCACGAAGCCTTGTACGTTCAGCGCGTCGTTGATCCTCCAGTTCAACTTCAGGTCGGTCTTGGTGTACGCGCCTTGGCGTTCGGCTTCGACGTTGTAGATCTGACCGAAGTAACCGCTGCTGAAATTCACCACCACCATCGGCGTGATGCTGCCCATGCTGCCCAAGCCCATCGTGTAGGCAGCCGAGACCGAACCCGAACGGGCTGCTGCGTAAGGAATCTTCTTGCCCGTCAGGTCGCAGCCGTAAGCCTGTGGCACGCCATTGATGCCTGTTCCGTCCACCAGCCCGCAGTTGTAGCCCGGCGCGAAAACGCGGGTCTGCCCGGCTGGCGCAATCGTCACACCATTGACGACCGTGGCCGCCGTACCCGGGCTGTCGATCAGCTGGGTGATGGCAATGGGCCCGGGTGCATCAGGGAAACTGGTGTACTTGGCGTCCAGCAGCGACAGCGTGGCACCCAGGGTGAAGTTACGGGTGACGCGCCACTCGCTTTCCAGCTCCAGGCCATTGGCTCTGGACTTGGCCGCATTGAACAACAGCGACGTCGTGGTCAAGCCCACGGGGACCTGCCGCTGCTCTTGCTGGTCTTTGTAGCGGTTCATGAAGGCCGCCAGGTTGAGCTGAAGGGTGTTGTTCAGGAAGCGGTTCTTCGAGCCGACCTCAACCGCCGTCACCTCCTGGGGGTTGAAGGTGCGCGTGGCCTCGGTGATCAGCGCTGTCTGGTTGCCGTTGAAGCCCCCCGAACTGAAGCCCGTGCTGTAGCTGATGTAGAGCAATTGCTGGTTGTTCAGGCTGTACTCGGCGGCCAAGCGGCCGGTGCTCTTCTTGAACTCCACCGGGCTGTAGGTGGCACCAAAAAAGGTGTTGTTGCCCACCCCGCCGCAGTTCGCGCCAAGTGCCACTGTGCCCGCTGGAAAACCCGTCACGGCGCCGCCGCAGTTGGTGACGCCGGCACTGCCAAACGCCGCATCGCCGGCCACCAGGTCGTCCAGCGACGTGAATACAGGGTCCGGATCCGCCTGGTTGGTGCTGAAGGGCACCACCGAGTTGCGATTGGCAAATTTGTACTTCTTCTTGTCCACCGTATAGCGCAAGCCGGCCGTGAACTTGAGGTCGTTGGTAGGAGCGAAGCTCAACTGCGCATAGGCTGCGGATGACTCGGTTTCCGACACCGCCGTGTCGGCGCTGCCGTTGCCGACGGACCGGCGCAAAGACTGGAAGACTGCCAAGTTGTCGGTCTTGTCCTTGAAGAAATACAGGCCGGCCACATAGCCGAATGGCCCCTTGCCTTCGGACAACATCTGAACCTCTTGTGAGAAGCTCTTGTTCTTGGTGCGTTCGTAGCTGATGGCAATGGCTTCGCGCGAGAAGTCCTGGTCCACACTGCGCAGTACCGAGAAATCGGAGAAGCCGGTGATGGACTTAAATGTGAAGTCGTCGAAGCGATAGGCGACATCGACGGTGACGCTCTTGTCCGACAGCTTTAGTTGCGACTGGTAGTCGTTTTCAACACGCCAAGGATTGCCCGCGCTGTAAATGGGTCGGCCGATATCGGCCGTGGTGCCCACGCCGGCACCACCCGGGATACCCAGCGTGCGGGTGCAATCGGGCACGCCGTCGGGCAGGCCGCCGCGGCCGTTCAACGCATAGAAGATGCTATTCAACAGCGGCCGACAGGTACCGTTCAGGTAGGTGCCTTTCTGGAAGTAGCTGAAACCACCTGCACCATTGCCGCGCTGCTCCGTGCTGTCCAGCTTGATAACGGCGTCAAAGCGGTTGTCGGGCTTGAAGCGCACCGAGCCGCGGAAATAGCGCAGGTTCTGGTCGAACAGGTCGGCGGCGGAGTTGAAGTCGTTCTTCACGTAGCCGTCGGCCTTGTCAACCGCAGCGGCCAAGCGTATGGCCACCGTGGAGGTCACGGGCATGTTGCCCACGGCCTCGACACGAACGCGGTTGAAGCTGCCCAACAACACACTGCCTTCGGCGCTGGTCTCGCCCAGTTCGGGCCGTGCCGTGGTCAACACGATATTTCCGCCAAAGGTGTTACGACCAAACAGCGTGCCTTGCGGGCCACGCTGTACTTCCACGCGTTCCAGGTCCACAAAGCTGGCCAAGGCCTGGCTGGGACGGCTCTTGTAGATGCCGTCCACAAAGAAGCCGATGGTGGTATCGGCGTTTTGCTGTACAGCTTCTGTGCGTACACCCCGCATGGCAGGGCGGGCGTCTGAACCGGAGCGGCCGAAGGTGAAGCCCGGCGACAAACCTTCGAACTGCGAGATGTCGTAGATGTTGCGCTCGGCCAGCTTTTCTGCCGACAGGGCCGTGACCGACGTGCTGACCTTTTGTTGATCTTCGATCCGCCGGGTGGCGGTAACGGTAATGGTGGTCAGCTGACCCGAATCGGCCGCAGGCACGGTCGGAGCGGATTGTGAAAAAGCCGCACCAGCCCCCACCAAACCCCAGGCACCAAAGGCCAGCGCCATGGCTCGCGATAACGGTGTGGCCAGCAATCGGGTCGCATTCATGATCGTGATTCTCCAGGCGCCACAGCGCAGGGCGGGGTTTGGGGGGAGGCGCAGCGCGCCGCTGGGCCAGCATTTGAAAGCGTATGCAAGTCCGCGCAGAATCGCCTCGCGGGAAACCCTAGGCCGCGCTGCCGTGTGGCTTTGCATCGACATACCTTGCGTCGACAAACGGGCGCGCGACGCTGACGCAAATGCTTCGCCCCCGCAACCTGCAACCTGCAACCGGACCCTAAAGCGATGACTAGCAAACCCGATCCCACGTTGGCACAGGTCAAGACCGATGTCTGGCGGCTGTTGCAGCGCGTGCCCGGCCGCGACGCGGCTGCAGCGCTTCACGAACAATTGGCGTCCGATGCGTCCTGGTTTGTGTCGCATCCCTTCGACGAATTGGTCGGCCCGGCCGCAGTGGCTGAGCAGTTCTACGCCCCGCTGCAGGCGGCGTTTCCAGATCTCGAGCGCCGTACCGACCTGTTCTTCGGCGGCGAATGGCTCAGCCCGCCGCCGGGTGTGGTGGGCCACGCGCCACCCGAGTTGCGCGGTGAAGGTTGGTGGGCCACGACTACCGGCCACTACCTGGGCACCTTCAAGCAGCCCTGGCTGGGCATTCCAGCCACCGGCGAGCCGGCAGCTTTGCGCTTCGGCGAGTTCTACCGTTGGCAATTGGGCTCCGACGGCGTGGGCCGCATCACGGAAGCGCGGGTGCTGCTGGACATCGTCGACCTGGCGCGCCAGGCCGGGCGCCGCATCCTGCCGCCCAGCAGCGGGCTCGAATGGCTGGTGCCCGGCCCGGCCCCGCACGATGGCTTGCTGTTGGGCCCCACCGACCCGGCGCAGGGCGCTGAAAGCATGCGGCTGACGCTGGAAATGTTCACCGGTTTGTGGCGCTTCGACGGCAAGAACCTCGACTCGATGGACATGCCACGCTATTGGCACCCGAACATGATGTGGTACGGCCCCGGCGGCATCGGCAGCATGCGCGGCGTAGGCGGTTTCCAGCGCCACCACCAGGCGCCGTTCCTGCACGCATTCCCCGACCGCGGCAGCCCCCACCACCTTCCCCGCGGCCACCGTGCGCGCATCGCTGAAGGCCCGTATGTGGGCTCAACCGGCTGGCCCAGCGTGCGTGGCACCTTCACCGGCGACTACCTGGGCGTCAAGGCCACCGGCAAGCCCATCAACATGCGCGTCATGGACTGGTGGCGCAACGACGGCACGCTGCTGACCGAGAACTGGGTCTTGATCGATCTGCCGCATTTGATGCTGCAGATGGACGTTGACCTGCTGGCCCGTCTGCGCGATTGATGCGCGATAGATGCGTGACTGGTACGCGACGGGTAACGCAACTGATCGTCGGCGCTGACCACTGAACGGTTTGCCACGTAGCGCCGGCCTTAGGCCACCGCGAGACCCGGGTTTCAACTATGCATGCGCATGCAATCCGGGCTCTACCATCATCCCATGCGAGTTTTCAGCGTCAAAGCCTGGACGCGTCCCGGTGCGTTTTGCGGGATATGAATACGGCCGTCTGGAACCAGCTGCCCGAGGTGCGTTCGCCTGCCGCTCGTACCGTGGCCGACCTGTTGGCTGAAGGGCCGCGCCGGCAGGCACTGCCGGGTTTCGAGCCGGTGTACCGCGACCTCGTCGATTACATCGTGCGCTGCACCCACCGCATCTGGGAACAGAAGGACATCGGCCTGTGCCGCACCCATTACGCCGACAGCTGCGTGATGCACACCTTGAACGGCCCGATTTGCGGGGTAGAAAAATTGGTCCAAGGCACGTTGTCGGCGTTGTCGGCTTTCGCCGACCGGCAAGTGGTGGCTGCACAAGCCACTACTCGGGCCAGTTCGACCAATGGGACCCGGCCGTTTTCACGCTGTCGCAAGCCGCTATCGAAGCCGCCGTGAAACAGCGTTCGGCCCGCGAGGTCCAGGACATCCGCTTTGCGCAAACCCAGGTCCGCAGTTTGCCCAGATCCAGCGTGATTCGATGCGCGATGTCGAGGTCTAAACCCTGCCCGGCGTGGTGCTGGGTCACAAGCACATTCCCATCAACGCCGTGGGCTGCTACGTGCCGGACGGCAAGTACCCGCTGCTCGCCTCGGCCCACATGAGCGTGCTGACAGCCAAGGTGG
>JAYSYH010000361.1:0-8757 GCA_043716645.1 Betaproteobacteria bacterium
GCCACCACCGATTCAACGGCCTGCATCACCTGTGCCATTCGATGCAGCTGCGGAGTCGCCACAAACACGGGCAGTGCTGCGAAGAGGTACGGACAGCGCTGCCGGACCATCTCGGCAAGGCCTGGCTGTCCCAGTTCTGAATCGAGGGCACGCGCCAGCGCCTTCCCGTCGAGGCTGAAACAGAAGCACGCGCTGTTAAGCATGTCGATGGCGCTGCGGGGCGCTTTGAGCGGCAGCGGTTGCAGCACGGCGTTCATGGCTTGTTGGTCAGCATGAGGGGCAAGGTGCGTTCGGCGTTCGGCGTTCGGCGATTGGCCAGTGGGAGGCGCCACACCGATCCGACGTGACAGGGTATCAGTCGCTTCCTTCTGCTGTCAGTTCGCTGGACGACCCAGTGGCGATCGCGGCGCCAGCCCACCGGCGGGTCAGCGTAGACCGGACAGACGATTGGTGTTTCGTGCTTCAACGAACAGACATCCTCGGTCAGCTGTCGCGGTCTGCGAAGCAGGTATTTTGTTTGCGTTCTCCACGTCCTGTTTGACAGAGATCAATGGTTCACGTCGGCGCCTGCATAGCATGGATCACAAGTAGCTCGTGCCCACCATGACGTTCTTCGCTGACACCCGCACCAAGCGCAACACCGCATTCGTGATGTTGCTGGTGTGGTTGTTCGCGCTGGCTTCATCGGTCGCGAATGCCTGCTTTCTGGAGACGCGTGAACCATACTCCACCGCAGCGAAGAGTTCGCTGGCTGCGACTGGCCAGGCGCCCGCCGCGTTGCATGCCCAACTAAGCACCAATGCAAGCCACCACGACGACTCGGACAACACCAAGGAATCGTGCCTGAAGGTCTGCTACGACGGTACGCACACCGTGCCCAAGGCCTACGCGGGCGTTGACCACAGCGACCTCGGTTCGGCACCGCTGTTCGCGACCCTGTGGACCGCATCGCAGCAGGTCGTCTCGGCGCCTTGCCAAGCAGATGACTTGGCGATACCCATAGGGGGGCCGCCTTTGAGGGTTCGCTACTCGCGACTTGCGCTGTAGCCAACTTGACGCCGGATCCGGGGTCACTGTGCTGTGTGATCGGCGTCCATTTTTCGCCCGGCTTGCATCCGTACCCGAGTATGGAATGCCGACCAGATCAGCGCGACG
Source organism: Betaproteobacteria bacterium (assembly GCA_043716645.1). GTDB lineage: Bacteria > Pseudomonadota > Gammaproteobacteria > Burkholderiales > Burkholderiaceae_C > Rubrivivax. The sequence continues at coordinate 1,156 of JAYSYH010000361.1, forward strand.
CTGCGCCCGGTGCTCCGCACCGACCGCACCCCTATTTCCGCCAATCTTTTGCCAACTGACCAGGAGTACGCCATGAAAGTCGTTCGCCCTCTCTCCCTTGCCCTTGCCCTCTTCGCCGCAGGTGCGCCCAGCTGGGCCGCGCAGCACGACCAGCACAAGGCGCATCACCCGGCGGGTTCGGCTGCTGCTGCGGCTTCCAAGTCCATGCCCGGCAAGACCACGCCGGAGATGGCCCGGATGGCCAACCACATGAAGACCATGCAGGAAGGCATGGGCATGATGAAGGGCATGGGCGGCATGGCAGGCCCCAAGAGCCCGCCGACCAACATGACCGAGCGCCAGACCATGATGGAGCAGCGCATGGACATGATGCAGACCATGATGGAGATGATGGTTGATCGTCTTCCGCAGACGCCGGCCAAGCCGTGAGGGGGATGTCATGAACGCCCCTCACGACAACGCGTTGCCGGCGTCGAGCTACGGCTTTCACTGCGTCTTGCAGCCTCAGACCTTCGCACAGGGCGTCGCGCTCGTGACCGAAGCGCTCAAGACCGAGGGCTTTGGCATCCTCACCGAGATCGACGTGCAGGCCACGATGAAGGCCAAGCTCGGCATCGATGGGCGGCCCTACCGGATCCTGGGCGCCTGCAATCCGCCACTGGCCCACCGCGCACTGGAGGCCGAGCCGGACATTGGCCTGCTGCTGCCGTGCAACGTGATCGTGCGCGAGGAGGCCGATGGCCGCCTCGTGGTCGGCTTCATGGACCCGGTCGCGGTGATGCAGATGACCAGCAATCCGGAGGTCGCACGGGTCGCGCATGAAGTTCGAGAGCGGCTTGACCGCGTTCGGTCAGCGCTGGGAGGCTTGGCGTGCTGAAACGACGGCAGCTATTGGTCGGCGGAGTGGTTGTCGCCGGCGCGGGGGGGGCCGCGTGGCTGTACTACCGCTCTCGCCCTTCGCTAGGGTTGGGCGGCGGGCCGTTTCGCCACTACCCCTTCGATCCGGTGGCTGCCGAGAACTTCCAGCAGAAGCTTTTCGTTCCGATCTCCAGCGGGCCCTTTGGCGTGCTGGATGTCGCCGCGCCGCTGAAGATTCGCGCCACGGCGGCCAGTTTCCCGTTGCTGCCGGGCCCTGCATCGCAAGCCCCGTCGCCTTTCCTCGTGTACCAGACCGAGCACGCGGGGCAGACCTACCAAAACCCGATCCTGCGCATCGAGAAAGGCGCGCGGTTCACCGCCAGCCTGGAGAACGCGCTGACCGAGCCGACCATCATCCACTGGCACGGTCTGCACACGCCCGCCAAGATGGACGGACACCCGAGCGACACCATCGCGCCGGGCGCACGCTACGACTACGACTTCACGGTGCGCAACCGCGGCGGCACCTACTGGTATCACACCCACGCACACGAACTGACCGCCAAGCAGGCCTACAACGGCCTGGCGAGTTTCTTCCTGGTCGATGACGAAGACCAGCGCAAGCTCGCCAAGGCGCTCGATCTGAAGCTGGGAGTGACCGATCTGCCCCTGGTGATTCAAGACAAACAGTTCGACGCGCAAGGAAAGCTGGTGTACCGGCCCAACGCGCATGAATCGATGATGGGCTGGCTGGGCGACATCGTGCTGTCCAACCTGACCCCGAACGCGGTCCACAGCGTCACGCCGCGCACGTACAGGCTGCGCTTGCTGAACGGATCGAACGCACGCATCTATCGGCTCGCGTTCGTCAAGAGCCTCAACGGTGGTCAGGCGTTGCCATTCACCGTCATCGGCACCGACGGTGGCTTGATCGAGCGGCCCGAGACGGTGGCAGAAGCCTTCCTGGCGCCTGGCGAACGCCTCGATGTGCTGTTCGACGCGGCTCAAGCGCAGCCCGGGGAGTCAGTGTTCCTTAAGAGCCTGGCGTTCGATCCCATGGAGAACGAGGGGGCTGCAAGCGCCACCGGCGGTATGGCCGGCATGCGCAGCCAGGACCACCAGGGCATGGGCCAGATGATGGCCAGGATGGGCTCGTCACGGCTGCCACTCGGCGCGGCGTTCAACGCCTTGAAGCTGTCGGTCACGGCCGGTGATCGTGTCGTCACGACGTTGCCGACGGTGCTGTCCGAGATCAAGCCGATGCGCACCGAAGGGGCGTTTGAGCGAAAGATCGAACTGTCGATGGAACACATGCGCTTCCTCATCAACGGGCTGACGTTCCGCATGGACGAGATCGCCTTCGAGGTCAAGCGCGGCGCCGTGGAAGTCTGGAGCATCAGCAACCCGAAGGTGGGCATGCCGCACCCGATGCACATCCACGGGTTCTCTTTCCAGGTGCTCGAACGCCTGGGCAGCCCGCCGCAGTGGTCAGCGACGGCGCGTTTCGGCAAGGGCCGCGCCGTCAGCGACCTGGGCTGGAAGGACACGGTGCTGGTGTGGCCCGGCGAAACGGTGCGCGTTGCGCTCGACTTTGCGCACGATTTCCCGGGCGACCAGACCTATGTCTTCCATTGCCACAACCTCGAACACGAAGACGCCGGAATGATGATCAATTTTCGCGTTCTGGCGTGATGGCCGACTCATGCATTACGTGCAGCCAGCATGACTCTTGGGGACGGACATGAACCACGATCAAGCTCGACATCGACCGCTGAACCAGGACAACCCGCTGCCGTTCTGGCGCACCCGGTACGCGCTCGGCCTGCTCGTGTTCGGCGCAGTGGCTGCGTACTTTTTGCTGAGCGAGCACCGTGCCCACTTCATCAGCGCGCTGCCGTTCCTGTTGCTGCTGGCCTGCCCGTTCATGCACATGTTCATGCACCGTGGCCATGCGGAGCACGGGGGTCACGGCGGCCACGGCAGCAGCAGGCAAGACACCCACTCACCCGAGCCCGAGTCCAAGACGGAGGCGCGGCCATGACGCACGATGCTTCGGGTGCCTCGGGTTATGGCCTGTGGACGCTGGTCGTCCTCAACTCGGCCCTGTTCCTGATGTTCGCGTTCAGTTTCTTCAAGCCGCAGAGCGGGCGTGACTGGCGCACCTTCGGGGCTTTCGGTGCCTTCATCGTGGCGCTCTTCGTCGAGATGTACGGTTTTCCGTTGAGCATCTACCTGATGTCGGGCTGGCTGCAAACGAAGTACCCCGGCCTCGACCTGCTGTCGCACAACTCGGGACACCTGTGGTCCACGCTGCTCGACGAGAAAGGCGACCCGCACTTCGGCGCTTTGCACATTGCGAGCTACGTCTTCCTGGGCTTCGGCTTCTATTTGCTGTCCAGCGCCTGGAACGTGCTGTACCACGCGCAGAGCCGTAACGCGCTGGCCCAGACCGGGCCGTATGCGCGCATTCGCCATCCGCAGTACGTCGCCTTCGTCCTCATCCTGCTGGGCTTCCTGCTGCAGTGGCCGACGCTGCTGACGCTGCTGATGTTTCCGGTGCTGCTGGTCATGTATGCGCGGCTGGCCATCACTGAAGAGGCAGAGATGCGCAATCGATTCGGGACCGACTTCGACGCCTATGCAGTGCGCACGCCGCGCTTCTTTCCAAAGCTCAGCGCGTCAGCGCCGGAAGAGCATCGTGCGTAACGACGCAGCTGTCCCCGCCAAAGGCGTTTGCCTCGCATCAAGGGCCACCCCATGCCTGTGACCGACCCCGCCTTCCAGTACACCTGGTTGCTTTGGGCCTCGGCCTTCTTGCTGCCCTGGGCGCTGCTGTTCGCCGCACGGCCGGCGCTGCGTCGCCGCATGTTGTGGGCGAGTGTTTTGACGGCACCGTTTGGTTTGACCGAACCCCTTTTCGTGCCCGCCTACTGGAATCCGCCCAGCCTGTTCGACTTGGCCCAACGCACCGGCTTTGACATCGAAAGCATTATTTTCTGTTCCGCGATCGGCGGGCTCGGCGCAGCCGGCTATGGCGCGCTGACACCGCTGCCGCTTCAGCGCATGGATCACCACGCCCGCTCGCTACCGCGGCATCGCTCGCACTTGCTCGCCTTGCTGAGCCCGATCGTCGTGTTCTTTGCGTTGATCGGGATCGACTGGAACCCCATCTACCCGGGTATTCTTGCGCTGGCCGTCGGTGCCGGAATGGCCCTGCTGTGCCGCACCGACCTCTGGCGCAACACGCTCTTCGGCGGCGGCGTGTTCCTGGCTTTGTATGCCGTCTTTTTGCTGGGGCTGAAGTGGCTGTGGCCCGGCTACATCGAATCGGTCTGGAACCTGTCAGCCTTGGTCAGTTGGCGGCCCGCTGGATTGCCGCTCGAAGAATTGTTGTTCGGTGTTGCCTTCGGCATGTACTGGAGCAGCGTCGTCGAGCACCTTTCATGGCGGCAACGTGACATCGGCGTGGCGCGCGCGGTCAGGGTCAGCGCGGGAGTGGCGCAATGACGTCGTCGCACACACCCACCGAAGGCGACGTGGCTGGTCGCGCCGCCGCCACCGCCGCGCCCGTGGATCCGCAACGCCGGTTTTGGATCACGGCAACAACCGTCGTGGGTGGCACCGGCCTGGTGGCCAGCGCCGTGCCGTTCGTGGCCTCGCTGGCCCCCAGCGACAGGGCTCGCGCACTCGGCGCGGGTGTCGAGGTCGAACTGCAAACCCTTCGGCCTGGCGACATCCGTACCGTGGAATGGCGTGGCAAACCCGTGTTCGTGCTCAGGCGCTCGCAGGACATGCTCGATTCGCTGGCTGGGCACGACGACCTGCTGGCCGACCCCACTTCCCGTCGCTCGATTCAGCCCAAGCCGACCCGCAACGCCGTGCGTTCGTTGATACCGAGCATGGTCGTGCTGGAGGCCGTGTGCACGCACCTGGGGTGCATCCCCAGCTTTCGGCCGGCGCCCGGCGCACCAGACATCGGCGCCGCATGGCCCGGGGGCTTCTATTGCCCGTGCCACGGATCGAAGTTCGACTTTGCGGGGCGCGTTTTCAAGAACGTGCCTGCGCCGACCAATCTCACGGTGCCGCCGTACCAGCTTGCTTCTGGTTCGATGCTGCTCATTGGCGTTGATGCAAAAGCCTGAGGAACCCGCATGAAAACGACCACCATCGACCTTGGTTTGGCTCCCCACGCCGACGTGGTGTCAGACCTGCTGAAGCGCGTGTTCCGCAGCTTCGACGGCAGCCTTGCGCTGCGCCTGTGGAACGGCACCACCTTGCGACTTGGCAACGCGGGGTTGCACGCGTCTGCGCCGCCGTTCACCCTGGTCTGCAACCACCCCGGATTCGTCCGGAGCATGGTTCTCGGGCGTGACCCGCTGCGCCTGGCGGAAGCTTATTTTCAGGGCGACATCGATGTCGAAGGGGACTTCTTCGCGGCGCTCGGCCTGAAGAACCATCTGCACTCGATTCGCCTGTCGCTGCGCGAGCGGCTGGGTGCGCTGCTCACCGCATTTCGACTCCGGGAAGACGCCGACGGGCGTACCGCCTCGGGCAGCCATCGTTCCACGTTGCACGGGCTTGCCGTGAAGGCCCACTCGAAGACCGAGAACCGCGCCGCGATTTCGTTTCACTACGACGTGTCGAACGAGTTCTACCGGTTGTGGCTCGACGCGGAGCGCGTTTATTCCTGCGCCTATTTCACGCGTCCGGACGAGTCGCTGGACCAGGCGCAGCGCAACAAGCTGGAGCACGTTTGCCGGAAGCTCCGGCTGCAGCCCGGCGAGCGTTTGCTCGACATCGGCTGCGGCTGGGGCGCGCTGGTGTGCTGGGCGGCCCGGCACCACGGTGTGCTCGCCCACGGCATCACGTTGAGCCAGCAGCAGCTCGATTTTGCAAGGCAGCGCATCCAGGATGAAGGCTTGCAGGACCGGGTGACGGTGGAATTGCGCGACTACCGCGACCTGGCCGGCAACGGCGTCTTCGACAAGGTGTCGAGCATCGGCATGTTCGAGCACGTGGGCCTGGCCAACCTGCCGACCTACCTGGCGACCGTGCAACGCGTCTTGCGGCCGGGCGGCCTGTTCCTGAACCACGGCATCACGCACGATGAAGAAGGCTGGAAGAAGTCGGTCTCGACCGAGTTCATCAACCGCTACGTCTTCCCCGACGGCGAGCTCGACTGCGTCAGCAACATCCAGCTCGGCATGGAGCGCGCCGGCTTCGAGATTCACGATGTCGAAGGGCTGCGCCCGCACTACGCGCTGACGCTGCGCCATTGGGTGCAGCGCCTTGAGGCCAACCGGGACGCCGCGCTGCGCGAGGTCGGCGAAGCCACCTATCGTGTCTGGCGGCTGTACATGGCCGCCTGTGCGCTGGACTTCGAGGCCGGCACCACCGGGATCTATCAAATCCTTGCGTCCAGGCGCAACTGCGGCGAGTGGCCGGTTCCGCTGTCGCGGGGTGACCTGTACGCCGCAGCACGTTCAGCCGGCTGCGGCAACGCTTCGACCGAGGCCGGCTGAATGTGCTTTTCTGCCACAGCCAGTTTCTCGGCGGGCGCGCTGCTGCTCGGCATCGGCACGCTGACGCTGAGATCGGCGATGGCCACGCACCAGCGAAGCGCACTGCCGTTCGCGGCGATCCCGCTGTTGTTCGCGATCCAACAGTTGACCGAAGGTGTGATCTGGCTGACCTTCACAGCTGATGCACCGCTGCTGAACTGGGTGATGACGTACGTCTATTCCTTCTTCTCGCATGTGCTGTGGCCGGCTTACGTGCCGCTGGCGGTGTGGTTGATCGAGCCGCCGGGGCGGGGTCGGCACCTGCTGGTCGTGTTCGCCGCCGCTGGCCTGGCGGTGGCCGCCTACCTGCTCTTCGTGCTGATGGTCTATGGGGTCGTCTCGCGGCCGACCGGCCAGCACGTCGAATACGACTCGCCGCATTTCTATACCTCGCTAACGATGACGCTGTACCTGCTGTCCGCCACCACTAGCCCGCTCTTTTCCACGCACCGAATGGTCAAGGCGTTCGGCGCTCTGGCGCTGCTGGCGTTCGGTGCCGCGTACTACTTCTACGCGCAGTGGTTCATCTCGGTGTGGTGCTTCTTCGCGGCGCTGCTGAGCGCGGTGGTCTATCTCCACTTCGCGGCGCGCGAGCGCGAACGCGGTCGACCAAACGCCAGCAGCTTGTCTGCGCATCGCTCACAGGAGGCATGAATGCTGCCCCTCCACAACGAAAGCAAAGACCTTGTCCAGGCCCCGATGGATCAGGTCCTTGGACACATCGACAACCACACGCGGCTGGCCTCGCACATGGGCGAACCCTCCTGGAGGACGGGAGGAGGTCGGATGGAAACGCAACTCGACGAAGGCCGAGGACAGAGAGTCGGATCCCGAATCCGTCTGTCAGGACGGGTCTTTGGTGCGGACCTTTCGGTTGAGGAGACTGTGGTGGAGCGCGACCCTCCCCGCCGCAAGGTCTGGGAAACCACAGGCGCACCGAGACTTCTTGGGATCGGTCACTACCGGATGGGCTTCGAGCTCTCGCCCCAACGGAATGGCTCGATGCTGCGAGTCTTCATCGACTACGCGTTGCCCGAGAGCGCACCCGCTCGCTGGCTGGGGCGCCTGTTCGGCCTCTTCTACGCGCGATGGTGCACCCGGCAGATGGTTGGCGACACAGTCAAGTACTTCGTGACGCGGCCCAGAACACAGCAGCCTGATTGACTTTTTCTGGAGAACACAG
>JAYSYH010000362.1:0-8742 GCA_043716645.1 Betaproteobacteria bacterium
TGGGAGCTGTCGTTCATCCGCACGCCCGTGCTGGCCGGGCCGCACGACCCGTGAACGACCGCAATCTCTTGGCATGGACTTCTCGGCCTGATTCGCGAATGGCAGCTTCCTGAGTGGTGCGGCCGCTCGGCCTGAAAAGTGCCACCGGCGGCTTGGGGTCGTGAAGAGACGGTCAAGTTGCTGCTCGATAGCAGACACAGGGCTCGTCGATGACCTCTGCACATGTCGGTCGAAAAGTACAGAACAGAGCGACGCACCAAGTGAGCAGCCCGCTCCAGCCTGGCGCCGCTTTCAGACCTACCGCGAACCGAGTTGCCAGAAAATTGCCAGAAATCCTGAAAGCGGGCCCCACAAAGCCAAACGGGCTAGCCCCCTGAGAGAGCTAACCCGTTGATTCGTAATGGTCGGGACGGCGGGATTCGAACTCGCGACCCCTTGCACCCCATGCAAGTGCGCTACCAAGCTGCGCTACGCCCCGACTGAGTCTCGCAGTATACGTCGGCTTCCGTCCGTCACTCGGATAGCAGCTTGCTTATGGCTATCAGCTCGGCGCGCAGCTGCAGGAGGTCAAGGGCGGCAGCGGGCGACTGATTTGCGACCGGCATCACGCCGACGGCCACGTCGCGCAGGGGCAGCGCGGCCTGCGCCGCTCCACCTGTATCGGCATCGGCATCGGCATCGGCATCGGCGTCGATATCGATATCGGGGTCAGCATCAATGTCAACGTCAACGTCAGCGTCGGCGTCCACGGCAGCTGGACGCGCCGCCGCGTCGCCCAACCGGTTGCGCGCGCCGATGATGGTGAACCCCTGGTCGTACAGCAACCCTCGGATGCGCCGGATCAGCAGCACTTCATGGTGCTGGTAGTAGCGCCGGTTGCCCCGCCGCTTCATCGGTTTGAGCTGCGTGAATTCCTGCTCCCAGTAGCGCAGCACATAGGGCTTTACAGCGCATAGCTCACTCACTTCACCGATGGTGAAGTAGCGCTTGGCGGGTATGGGCGGGAGCACGAATCTCGCGGAACTCTCCATTGAAATCTCCATTGAAATCAACGAGATGAGGAGCTAAAACTCGACTTTAGTCGAAGTCACCATCGGGGGGTGATTCACCTTGAACGATAGATTTCAACTTGTGGCTGGCATGGAAGGTGACCACATTACGGGCCTTAATCGGGATCGACTCGCCGGTACGAGGGTTGCGCCCCGGACGCGGCGCTTTGCGGCGAATGTTGAAATTGCCATAGCCTGACAGCTTCACGTCCTGCCCGACCACCAGAGCCTCGTGGACGATTTCGAAAAACGCCTCAACCATGTCCTTCGACTCGCGCTTGTTCAAGCCCAGACGGTCGAACAGCAATTCCGCTAGTTCGGCCTTCGTCAGCGTTGGTGTTTCCAGCGACGACAACGTCGTCGGTTCATCGGTGGTGTCCTTGTCTTCATCCATCGCGATCTCCTTCATGACCGCATGCGGGCGCCGTGGGCCAGCGCGGCTCGTGAAACCGCCGCCTGCACGGCCGCATCGATGCGCTCATCAGTCAGCGTGGCCGTGTCGTCGTGCAACTCCAGGCGCACCGCAAGGCTGCGTTCACCGGGCTTCCAGCCGCTAGCGGCTGCAGCAGTCATCACGGCGGGCTTGTAGATGTCGAACAAGGTGGCCGAATGGATCAAGCCTTCAGGGTCAGCCCGCAGGCTGGACAGCAGGGCGTCATGAGTGACCGCGTCGGGTAGCACCAGCGCCACGTCGCGCACCACGGCTTGCTGGCGGGGCACGGGCTCAAAGACCGGCACAGCGCTATCGAGCACGGCTTGCAAGTCCAGTTCAAACAACACGGGGGCTTGCGGCAATTCGAACGCCAATCGCCAGCGGGGATGCAGTTCGCCGATATGACCCACGCTGCAGCCGTCGAGGTCCACGCGTGCACAGCGGCCGGGATGCATGGCCGGGTGTGTGTCGGCCACAAAGCGGGCGCGACGCGGTGCCAGCAGGGCTTCGACGTCGCCCTTCAGGTCGAAGAAATCCACGGCTTGCTCTTTGCATCCCCATTGCAGGTCGGCGGCCGCGCCGTAGGCCAGACCGGCCACGCGCATGGGTTGGCTGACGCCGGCTACCGTCAAGGCGCCTTCCACCACCGAGTCGTCGCGACTGAATACGCGGCCCAGCTCGAAAACCCGCACGCGCGTCGCCTTGCGGGCCAGGTTGTGGCGCAGTACCTGAACCAAGCTGCCGATGAGGCTGGAACGCATCACCGACAGCGGCGCGGCGATGGGATTGAGTACGCGGATGGGGCTGACATTGCCGGCCAGCTCATATTCCCAGCGTGCTTCGACGAAGCTGTAGTTGATGGTTTCCTGATAGTCCCGTGCGGCCAGCGCGCGGCGCACTGCGTGGGCGCTGCGGCGGTTCTCGGGACGCGCGCGCGCGGTGATCGGCGCTAGGGGCGGCGTTGCCGGCAGCTGGTCGTAACCGATCACGCGGATGACTTCTTCGATCAGGTCTTCCTCGATCTTCAAGTCAAAACGCCAGCTCGGCGGCAGCACCGTCAAGGTGCCCTGCCCTTCGCTGAAATGCAAACCGAGGCGACTGAAGACTTGCGCGCACTGCGCCTGCGTGACCGGCATGCCGATGACCTGCGCAGCACGCGCCACGCGCAATGTCACGGGGACGACCTGGGGCAAAGCCAGCGTCTGATCGTCGATCTGTCCGGCTGCACCACCGCAAATGTCGACGATCAGCCGGGTGATGTGTTCGAGGACCTCCACGGTGCGTGCCGGGTCGACGCCGCGTTCGAATCGGTGGCCGGCATCGGTGCTGAAGTTGTAGCGGCGTGAGCGGCCCTGCACAGCTTGCGGCCACCAGAATGCCGCTTCAACGTAGACGTTGCGCGTGTCATCGGACACCGACGTGGCGTCGCCGCCCATGATGCCGGCCAGCGATTCAACAGCCTCGCTGTTCGCAGTCACGTTCGCAGTCACGTTCGCAGTCACGTTTGCGGTCAGGTTCGAGATCACGTCGGCAATCACGTCGGCAATCACGCCGACTTTTTCGTCCAGCTCGACGGTGTTGCCGTTCAACAGCTTCAGCTTCTCGCCGGCCCGGCCCCAGCGCACCACGAGTCCGTCGTGGATCTTGTCCAGATCGAAGATGTGCGTCGGCTGGCCGTACTCGAACATCACGTAGTTAGAGATGTCCACCAGCGCGCTCACGCTGCGCTGGCCGCAGCGCGCCAGGCGTTCGACCATCCACACCGGCGTCTGCGCTTTGGTATTGACACTGCGCACGATGCGGCCCGAAAAGCGGCCACACAAATCACTGGCTTCGACCTTCACGGGCAAGCGCTGAGCGTGGGTCGTCAGCACCGGCACACAGACGGGCGCGGTCAGCGGCACGCCGGTCAGAGCCGATACTTCGCGCGCCACGCCGAAGACGCTGAGCACATGCGCCAGATTCGGCGTGAGCTTCAGCGTGAAGATGGTGTCGTCCAGATTCAGCCAGTCGCGGATGCTGGCACCCAGCGGTGCCTCGGCCGCCAATTCCAGCAAGCCGCCGTGGTCTTCGGCGATATGCAGTTCACGGGCCGAACACAGCATGCCGCAGCTCTCGACGCCGCGCAGCTTGCCGACGCCGATCTTGGAGGGCTTGCCATCCGGCTTGGCGCCGTCCGCAGGCGGCAGCTCGGCGCCCACGAGGGCCAGCGGCACGCGGATGCCCGCGCGCGCATTCGGCGCACCGCAAACGATCTGCAGCGGGCCGTTGGGTGTGTACGGTCCGGCATCGACCAGGCACACGCGCAGGCGGTCGGCGCTGGGGTGCTGCTCGGCGCTGATGATCTCGGCCACCACGATGCCGCTGAAGGGCGGCGCGACAGGCCGGACTTCTTCGACCTCCATGCCGGACATGGTCAGCAGGTCGGCCAATTCCTGCGTGGACAGCGGAGGGTTGCAGAAGGCGCGCAGCCAGGATTCGGGGAATTGCATATCGGGTGCTTCGCTCGCTGGCTGTTTCAGTTGAGCTGCTTCAGTTGAACTGCTTCAAGAAACGCAGGTCACCATCAAACATCAGGCGCAGGTCGTCGATGCCATAGCGCAGCATGGCCAGACGGTCAGGGCCCATCCCGAAGGCGAAACCGATGTGGGTTTCGGGGTCCAGGCCGTAATTGCGCACCACGTTGGGATGCACCTGGCCCGAACCGGCCACTTCCAGCCAACGGCCGGCCAACGGCCCGCTCCGGAAGGCGATGTCGATCTCGGCGCTGGGCTCGGTGAAGGGGAAGAACGAAGGGCGGAAACGCACGTCGAAATCGTCGGTCTCGAAGAACTGCCGGACAAAATCGCTGAAAACGAACTTCAGGTCCTTGAAGCTGACGTCCTGGCCGATCCACAGTCCTTCGCACTGGTGGAACATCGGCGAGTGCGTGGCGTCACTGTCGACGCGGTAGGTACGGCCAGGCGCAATGACGCGGATTTCGGGGATGGGCAGGCCGTGCGCGATCTCGCGGGCATGGCGCGCAGCGTGGGCCTTGGCATACCTCACCTGCATCGGGCTGGTGTGCGGACGCAGGTTCAGCCAGCGGCCTTGGGCGTCTTTTAAGTCGACGTAGAAAGTGTCCTGCATCGACCGCGCGGGGTGGTTCTCGGGGTTGTTCAGCGCGGTAAAACTCATCCAGTCGGTCTCGATTTCAGGCCCCTCGGCCACGTCGAAACCCATGGACGCGAAGATGGCCTCGATGCGCTCGATGGTCCGGCTGACGGGGTGCAAGCCGCCAGTGCCACGGCCACGGCCAGGCAGCGTGACATCCAGCGCTTCGGCGCGCAATTGGGCGTCCAGTTCGGCGGCAGCCAGCGCGTCGCGGCGGTCCTGCAATGCAGCTTCCACCTGCGCCTTGGCCGCGTTGATCTCGGCGCCTCGCGCCTTCTTGGCTTCCGCTGGCAAAGCAACCAGCGCCTTCATTAGGTCGGTGACGCAGCCGGTCTTGCCCAGGTAACGCGCCTTGGCGTTTTCCAGGTCAGCGTTCGTTGTGGCGGCAGCGAAGTCGGCCTGTGCAGCGGTGACCAGTTGATCGAGTTCGTTCATGCATACAAAAAACAAAAAAAAGGCCGTCCACGAGTGACGGCCTTCGGGTGCTTGATCGAGCGCCGGGCGCTGGGCCCAGCGATCTAGGGAATCAAGCGAGCTGAGCCTTCACCTTGTCGACGATGCTGGCAAAAGCTGCCGGGTCGTGGATGGCCATGTCCGACAGCACCTTGCGGTCGATGTCGATGTTGGCCTTCTTCAAGCCTGCCATGAACTTGCTGTAAGTAACGCCCAAGCCACGGCTAGCGGCGTTGATGCGCGCAATCCACAACTGGCGGAACACGCGCTTGCGCGTACGACGGTCACGATAGGCGTACTGGCCGGCCTTCATCACCGCTTGCTTGGCGATGCGGAAAACGTTCTTGCGGCGGCCGCGGAAGCCCTTGGCGAGCTTCAGGATTTTCTTGTGGCGGGCGTGTGCGGTGACACCACGTTTGACGCGAGGCATGTGTTGAGTCCTTTTGCGTGTTGAGTGGAATCAGAGACCAGCGAAAGGCAGCATCTTGGCGATGTGGCCCATGTTGGTTTCATGCACGTTGGCCGACCCACGCAGGTGGCGCTTGTTCTTCGTGGTCTTTTTGGTCAGGATGTGGCGCTTGTAGGCTTGACCGCGCTTCACGGTACCGCCCGGGCGCACGCGAAAACGCTTCTTCGCGCTGCTCTTGGTCTTCATCTTGGGCATTGCTGCTCCTTCTTCGTTTGCTGCTGCAGGCGACGCCGGAAAGCCCGGTGTGCTTGATGGCCTGCAGCCGCTTCTTGGCGGGAACACATGGCTGCATCCCTGCTTGTTTCGCTGCTTTAGTGACCAGACCGCAGCCGCGAAATTTCGTTTTGTTCTACTTCCGTTTGGGCGCCAACACCATGATCATCTGCCGGCCTTCCAGCTTGGGCATGTGCTCGACCATCGCCACGTCGGCCAGTTCATCGCGGATGCGTTCGAGCATGCGCATGCCGATGTCCTGGTGGGTGATTTCACGCCCGCGGAAGCGCAGTGTGACCTTACCCTTGTCGCCGTCTTCGGCAATGAAGCGGCGCAGGTTGCGCATCTTGATGTGGTAGTCGCCATCGTCCGTACCCGGGCGGAACTTGACCTCCTTGATCTCGATGACCTTCTGCTTGCTCTTGGCCTCGGCCGCCTTCTTCTGTTCTTGGTACTTGAACTTGCCGTAGTCCATCAACCGGCACACCGGGGGGTCTGCTGCGGCCGCGATCTCGACCAGATCGACGTCCAGTTCCCCGGCCATGCGCAACGCTTCCATCGTGCTGACGATGCCCAGTGGCTCGTTTTCGACCCCGTTCAAGCGCACGTTGAGCGCCATGATTTCCCGGTTCAGCCTGTGCTTGCGTTCCGCGTTGGGGACGCGGCGGTCCATGAAAGTAGCGATGGTTCCAGCTCCTGTGGCAACCCGAAGGCAGTCGGGCCACGAAATATTTGAAAGCGCGTCTGAGGTTACCTACAGCTTGGAGGCAATGTCGCTGCTGATCTTCTGGAGGAAGTCTGCCAGCGGCATCACACCAAGGTCTTGGTTACCCCGGGCGCGCACGGCAACAGCCCCGCTTGCCTTCTCCTTGTCGCCGACGACCAGGATGAACGGGACTTTTTGCATTGAATGCTCTCGAATCTTATAGTTTATTTTCTCGTTGCGCAAATCGGTCGAGACTCTAACTCCTTGTTTCTGCAGCATTTTCGAAACCTCAGCGGCGTATTGGGCCTGGCCTTCGGTGATCGAGGCCACCACCGCCTGCTCGGGCGCCAGCCAAGCCGGCAGCGCGCCAGCGTGCTGTTCGATCAGGATGCCGATGAAACGCTCCAGGCTGCCAACGATGGCCCGGTGCAGCATGATGGGGTGGTGTCGGCCGCCGTCCTCGCCGACGAACTCGGCGCCCAGGCGCTCGGGCATGTTCGGGTCGACCTGGATCGTGCCGCATTGCCACGGGCGGCCCAGCGCGTCTTTCAGTGTGTATTCGATCTTCGGGCCGTAGAAGGCGCCCTCGCCCGGCAGGTACTCGAACTCGCAGCCAGAAGCAAGCAGACCTTCGGCGAGGGCCGCTTCAGCGCGGTCCCAGCTTTCCTCGCTTCCGATGCGTTTCTCCGGCCGGGTGGACAGCTTGTAGATGATGTCGCTGAAACCGAAGTCCTTGTAGACCTTCTGCAGCAGCGTGGTGAATGCCACCACCTCGGCCAGGATCTGGTCTTCGGTGCAGAAGATGTGGCCGTCGTCCTGCGTGAAAGCTCTCACGCGCATGATGCCGTGCAGGCCGCCGGTCGGTTCGTTGCGGTGGCACTGGCCAAACTCGCCGAAGCGCAGCGGCAGATCGCGGTAACTCTTGATGCCCTGCTTGTAGATCAGGATGTGGCCAGGGCAGTTCATCGGCTTCAGCGCATAGTCGCGCTTCTCCGATTCCGTGACGAACATGTTCTCGCGGTACTTGTCCCAGTGGCCGGTCTTCTCCCACAGGCCCTGGTCCAGGATCTGCGGGCCCTTCACTTCCTGGTAGCCGTTGTCGCGGTAGACCCGGCGCATGTATTGCTCGACTTCCTGCCACAGCGTCCAGCCCTTGGGGTGCCAGAACACGGTGCCGGGCGAGTGTTCGTCGATGTGGAACAGGTCCAGTTCGCGGCCCAGCTTGCGGTGGTCGCGCTTCTCGGCCTCCTCCAGCATCGTCAGGTAGCCCTGCAGTGCCTCTTTGCTGGCCCAGGCCGTGCCGTAGATGCGCTGCAGCTGTTCGTTGGCCTGGTCGCCGCGCCAGTAGGCGCCGGCCACCTTCATGAGCTTGAAATGTTTGAGCTTGCCCGTGCTCGGCACGTGCGGACCTCGGCACAGGTCTTCGAAGCTGCCTTCGCGATAGAGCGACACGTCCTGGTCGGCCGGAATGCTGGCGATGATCTCGGCCTTGTAATGTTCGCCCATGCTTTTGAAGTGCGCGACGGCCTCGTCGCGTGGCAACACACGGCGCACGACAGGCTCGTTCTTCGCGGCCAGTTCGCCCATGCGCTTCTCGATCGCTCCCAGGTCGTCCGGTGTGAAGGGGCGCTTGTAGGCAAAGTCGTAGTAGAAGCCGTTTTCGATGACCGGGCCAATCGTCACCTGGGCTTCAGGGAACAGTCCTTTGACGGCGTAGGCCAGCAGGTGTGCTGTGCTGTGGCGGATGACCTCCAGACCGTCAGCATCCCGGTCCGTGACGATGGCCAGCCCGGCGTCGGCCTCGATGCGGTAGCTCAGGTCCACGAGCTTGCCGTCGACCTTGCCCGCCAGCGCCGCCTTGGCCAGGCCAGCGCCGATGGACGCAGCAACCTCCGCCACGGAAACCGGGCCTTCGAACTCGCGGCGTGAGCCGTCGGGGAGCGTGATGTTGAGCATTCTGAAAACCTCAAAAAGCAAAAAAAGCGCGGGGTGAGCCGCGCTTTGTCTTGGGGAAAGGGGCGTGACAGCGCGACCGCTCAGGCCTGGGCAAAGGCCTCGCTGAGGAAACTGGTCGTAGTCCGCAGTGTCATAACCAAGGAGCCTTTCCCGCTCTTGTTCGTTGAAACGCAGACTGAAGTTTAGCCGAGGCCTGACTTTAGGCGAGAGGCAACGCGTCGATGCGTCTTCCGCTGCCGACCAGCTCCGAGAATTCATCTGCAAGACGCTGGCTCTCGGCCAGCGCCTTGCTCCGCACACGTTGCCGGCC
>JAYSYH010000363.1:0-2855 GCA_043716645.1 Betaproteobacteria bacterium
CCGTCGGATTCCCCGTGCACCAGCCGCATCGAGTCGCTCGGGATGTCGAATCGCTGGCGCGCCTTCACCGCCCTGGCACAGCTTGCGGCCAGAAACGACGCGTCGATGCGCTGCTCCGGATCAAAACTCCAGGCGCGCGCCCGGATCTTCGACGCGGGGCTGAACGACGCCCAAGCCAGGAACTCGCCCGCGTGCGACTCGATCCGGACCGTCTCGCCGGCGTCGGCGCCGCCCCTGGCGATCGCCGAGTCGAAAATCCAGGGGTGACGGCGCAGCAGCGAGCGCTCCTTGCCGTCTTTCAATCGCAGCGTTTTCATGGCGCCAACTTCAGCGCGAGCCGCCGGTTTTGCGCTGCGCGCGCGGATGCGCAGCGTCATAGGCTTTTGCCAGGTGCTGGAAATCCAGCCGGGTGTAGACCTGCGTGGTGGTGATGTTGGCGTGCCCCAGCAGCTCCTGCACGGCGCGCAGATCGCCGCTGGACTGCAGCAGGTGGCTGGCAAACGAATGACGCAGCATGTGCGGATGCACCGGTGTCGCCAGGCCGGCGCCCAGGCTGCGCTGCTTGAGCCGCTGCCAGACCGACTGCGCACTGAGACGGGTGCCGTGGCGGCCGGTGAACAAGGCCGGTTGCTCGCCGCTGCGAGGCGCGACAGTGCGCACCGCCAGCCACGCCTGCAGCGCTTGCAGGGCCTTGCCGCCAACGGGCACGCTGCGGCGCTTGCTGCCCTTGCCGAGAACGTGCGCCTCGCCGGCCTGCATGTCGATCCAGCCACGGGCGCTGGTGCTGGCCGCCGCGTCCAGGCCGACCAATTCGCCGACCCGCAAGCCGCAGCCATACAGCAGTTCCACGATGGCGGCATCGCGCGCTTCCAGCCAGGGATCGGCAGCCTGGTCGTGCCATTGCGCGAGCTGCACCGATTCATCGACGGCGAGCGCCTTCGGCAGCGGCTTGGGTGCTTTCGGGGCCCGTACGTCCTGCACCGGGTTGCTCTGCACCCGGCCCTCGCGGCCGAGCCACGTATACAGGCCGCGCCAGCCCGACAGGATCAGTGCGATGCCACGGCCACTGCGGCCGCGGCTGTGCATCTGCGCCACCCAGCGGCGGATGTGTGCGTTCTGCACTTGCGTGAGTCCGACGCCCGCGGCCGCCGCGAAGTCGGCCAGCTTTTGCAGGTCGAGCGAATACAACTCGACGGTTCGCTGCGCCAGCCGCTTTTCGACGCGCACATGTTCGAGGTACTTCTCGACCAGGCCGGGGTCGTCAGCGGCGCTCATGGGCTCAGTCGTGGCGCAGCCGCGAGAGCGCGGCGCTGGCGAGCTCGGCGATGCGCTCGAGGAAATCGGTGCCCATGCCGCTCTGGAACCGCTGCGGATCGGGCGAGGACAAAACCAGCATGCCGAAAGCCGGTGTGGCGGTGTTCACGGCGCCATCGCGCAGCGGGATCAAGGCCAGCGACAGCGCGGTGGCACTGTCCGCCAGCCAGTTGACGGCTTCAAAGCCCGAGTTCACGCCGCAGTACGGCTGGGTCAGCGACGAAGCGAAACTCTTGGCGTCGTCGCTGACGCCTTCGGCGAACGCCTCGCTGCCGTAGCGGCTGTCGACGTCCCAGACCTTGATCGCGACCTGCGGCACCATGAACTGGTTTTCGATCTCGGCCGCGATGCTGGCCGGCAGGGCCCGTCCCGCCCGCACCTGCAGCAGGTTGCGGGCCCAGCGCTGCAGGCGGTCGGCAATGATCACGTTCTCGTTGCCATGGCGCACCATGTCCATCAGGCGGTGCTCCAGCGCCTTGATCTTTTCGCGCAGCATCTCCGCCTGCCGCTCCTGCAGGCTCACGGCGCGGTGGCTGTGCGGACTGGTGAAGTGCACGGCAGCCAGCAACTCGGAATGGCGGCCGAAGAAATCGGGCGTATTGGCCAGGTAGTTGGCAATGTCGTCTTCGGTGATCGGGTTCATGGCGTCGGTCGGTTTCATGTGTTCTTTTCGTCCATCAGGTTGATCTCGCCTTCGTACACGGTCACGGCAGGACCCGTCATCAACACGGGCGCCCACCGCCCTTGCTCGTCGCCGGTCCATTCGATGGTCAGCATGCCGCCGCGGGTTTCCACATCGACCCGCCGGTCCAGCAGGCCCAGCCGGATGCCGGTCACGACCGCCGCACAGGCACCGGTGCCACAGGCCAGCGTCTCGCCGGCTCCGCGTTCCCACACCCGCAAGCGCACCCGGGAGCGGTCCACCACCTGCAGGAAACCGGCATTGACGCGCCGCGGAAAGCGGGCATGGTGCTCGATCATCGGCCCTTGCGATGCAACCGCTGCGCCTTCGACATCGTCCACCAGTTGCACCGCATGCGGATTGCCCATCGACAGCACCGCTACAGAAATAATAGCTGAATGCGCGGACGAATCAAGCGCGAGCGGCCACGTTTCCCAGCCGCCGCGGCTCTGCGGCGACAGGCCGGAAAGATCGAAGGGCACCAGCGCCGGCTCGAACACCGGGGCTCCCATATCCACCGTCACCCGGCCGTCGGGGTTCAGGCGCGGCTCGATCACGCCCGACAACGTTTTGACCTTCACGCGGTCCTTGACGGTCAGGCCCTTGTCGCGCACGTAGCGCACGAAGCAGCGGGCACCGTTGCCGCACTGCTCCACCTCGCCGCCATCGGCGTTGTGGATCACGTATTCGAAGTCGATGCCCGGTGCGGGGGACGGTCGCACCGACAAAATCTGGTCGGCGCCGACCCCATAGTGGCGGTCCGCCAATTGCCGGTACTGGACCGGCGACAGATTGAGCAGGCTGCGCGTTTCGTCCAGCACCACGAAGTCGTTGCCCGCACCCTGCATCTTGGTAAAGC
>JAYSYH010000364.1:0-25948 GCA_043716645.1 Betaproteobacteria bacterium
CGCGACCACGGTCATCAACGACGGTGGCACGTTCCAGTTCGGCAACCACACCTTCCGCAGCCATGGCGACAAGGGCCTGGGCCCCGTCGACATGGCCAAGTCGATCGTCAAGTCGAGCAACGTCTACTACTACTCGCTGGCCAACGAGATGGGCGTGGACCTGATGCACGCGCATCTGTCGCCGTTCCTGTTCGGCAGCAAGACCGGCATCGATGTCGAGGGCGAAGTCACCGGCCTGCTGCCTTCCACCGAGTGGAAGCGCCGCTACTACAAGAAGCCCGAGCAGCAGCGGTGGTACGCCGGCGAGACGATCTCGCTGGGCATCGGCCAGGGCTACAACAACTTCACGATGCTGCAGATGGCCACGGCGATGAGCACGCTGGTGTCAGGCGGGCAGCGCTACAAGCCGCGGCTGGTGCGCGAGATAGAAGACGTCATCAGCGGCCAGCGCAAGCGCGTCGCCAGCGACACGCTTGCGCCATTGCCCTACAAGGCGGCCGATGTGGAAGTTATCCGCAGCGCGCTGCAGGGCGTGGCCGCTGAAGGCACGTCGCGCATGGCCTTCGCGGGCGCGGGCTACGTCAGCGGCGGCAAAACCGGCACGGCGCAAGCCGTGGGCGCGCGCGCCAACGAAAAGTACAACGCCGCGAAGATCGAAGAGACCAAGCGCGACCACGCGCTTTATGTGGCCGCCGCGCCGATGGACGCGCCGACGGTGGCGCTGGCCGTGATCGTCGAAAACGCCGGCTGGGGTGGTGACTCGGCAGCGCCGATAGCCCGCCGGGTTTTCGACTACCTGCTGCTGGGGCAGTACCCCAGTGAAGAAGACCTGAAACTGGTGCGTGAAGGCAAGGCCAAGGCGCCGATCGGTACGCCGCGCCGCGCCGCCGATGTGCCGCTGCCCGGGCAGGCATTGGCCCCCGCTGTGGCCGCGTCGGCGGCGTCGCCATGAACAAGAACTCCGCTTTCGATCAGCCTTCGCGCTGGCGGTGGGTGGGCCGGGTATTCGGGGACTTCGACCTGCCGCTGCTGACCGCCGTGGTGGTGCTGGCGGCCATCGGCCTGGTGGCCATGTATTCGGCTGGCTACGACCACGGTACGCGCTTCGTCGACCACGGGCGCAACATGCTGCTCGCTTTGGGCGTGCTGTTCCTGGCCTCGCAGGTGTCACCGCAAACGCTGCAGAAGCTGGCGGTGCCCTTGTACCTGTTTGGGCTGGCGCTGCTGATCGTGACCGCGCTGCCTGGCATCGGCGTGACCAAGAAAGGCGCCACGCGCTGGTTGAACGTGGGTGTGCAGATACAGCCCAGCGAGATCCTGAAGATCGCCATGCCGCTGGTGTTGGCTTGGTGGTTCCAGAAGCGCGAAGGGCTGTTGCGGGTGCCGGACTTCGTCGTCGCCGGCGTGATCCTGTTGTTGCCGGTGGCCATCGTCGCCAAGCAGCCCGACCTGGGCACTGCGCTGCTGATCCTGGCCAGCGGTCTGTACGTGATGTTCTTCGCCGGCCTGTCGTGGAAGCTGGTCGTGCCGGTGCTGTTGACCGGCGCTATCGCCATCGCCGCCATCGTGGTGACGGCCGACCGCATCTGCGAGCCCGGCGTGAAGTGGCCGCTGATGCGAGACTACCAGCAGCACCGCGTCTGCACGCTGCTCGACCCGACGACCGACCCACTGGGCAAGGGCTTTCACATCATCCAGGGAATGATCGCGATCGGCTCGGGCGGGCTGTCGGGCAAGGGATTCATGCAGGGCACGCAGACCCACCTTGAATTCATCCCCGAGCGCACAACGGACTTCATTTTCGCCGCCTTCAGCGAAGAATTCGGCCTGGCCGGCGTGCTGCTGCTGATCTGCAGCTTCATCTTCCTGATCTTCCGCGGCTTGATGATCGCGGCCGAAGCGCCCACCGTGTTCACCCGCCTGCTGGCCGGCGCGGTGACGCTGAGCTTCTTCACCTATGCCTTCGTCAACATGGGCATGGTCAGCGGCATCCTGCCGGTGGTCGGCGTGCCCTTGCCCTTCATCAGCTACGGCGGCACCGCCATGGTGTCGCTGGGGCTGGGCTTGGGCATCTTGATGTCGGTGGCCCGCAGCCGTCGACTGATGCAAAGCTAGCCGACTGATGCAAAGCTAGCCGGCGGCTGCCGCTGGCAGCGGGATGCGCACCGTGAACAGCGTGCCCGGCGCCAGAGCCGTGTCGCCACTGCGCGGTCGCGCATCGCTGACCGTCACCTCGGCCCCGTGGCGCTGCGCTACCTCCAGCACGATGGCCAGACCCAGGCCGCTGCCGTCGACCTGCGTGCCGTCCACCGTGTTGAAGGCGCGGTAGAACGGCCGGAACACCGCCTCCCGCTCGGCCGGCGCGATACCCGGACCGGTGTCTTCCACCTGCACCACCACGTGCAGCCCCAGCGGATCGGGCAACACGCGGGCGGTGACGGTGCCGCCCCGCGGCGTGTACTGCAGCGCGTTGTCGACGAGGTTGCGGATCATCTCGTTCAGCAGCACCGGCTCGCCCATCAAACGCGTGCCGGTTGATGAGGCGTGGTCTTCGGGACCTTCGTAGCCCAGGTCGATGCGGCGCTCGATGGCGCGCGGGACGAAATCGCGCACCACGGCGCGCGTCACGGCGGCGATGTCCACCAGCTGCTGGCGTGCGACCTGACCGGTATCTTCGGCGCGAGCCATGGCCAGAAGTTGGTTGACCATGTGCGCTGCACGCTGCGTCGACAACGCGATCTGCCGCAACGAATGTTTCATCGAAGCCGGGTCGCCGCGCCCGCTGTCGATTTCGCGCGCAGCCAGTTCGGCCTGCATGCGCAGCCCGGCCAGCGGTGTCTTCAGCTGGTGGGCGGCGTCGGCCAGGAAGTGGCGCTGCGCGGCGATGGTGTGGTCCAGCCGTTGCAGCAGGTCATTGATGGCGCGCACCAACGGCGCCACTTCGTCGGGCACGTTGCCTTCGGCGATGGGGCTCAGGTCGGTACTCTCGCGGTTGCGGATGCGTTGCTGCAGCTCGGCCAACGGGCGGATGCCGCGCGCCAGTGCAAACCACACCAGCACCACAGCCAGTGGCAGGATCACGAACTGCGGCAGGATCACGCCCTTGATGATTTCAGTGGCCAACTGCGAGCGCTTGCCCAGCGTTTCGGCCACCTGCACCAAGGCTTCGTTGCCGCCCGGCCCGGCCGGCCCGCCCGTGGCGCCCGTGACGCCGGCCAACCACAAATAGGCCACCCGCACCGGTTCGTCGCCGATCATGTCGTCGCGAAAGCGCACGTTGGCGTCGGCCGTCTTGCCATCGACAGACAGCGCCAACTCTTCCGCAGGCACCACCAGCCCCGCTTCGCCGGCCAGCAACTCGCCACGCCGACCCAGCACCTGGTAGTAGGTGCGGTCATCGTCGTCTTCGCGCGTCAGCACGGCGGCGACGCGCTCCAGCTCCGCTTTGACTTGCCCAGGCGTCTGGGCGCCCGCGGCGACCTGCATCACCGCCTGACGCGACAGCGCCCGCACGAGGTCGGCCAGTTCACGGTCGTAGGGGCGGTTGGCGATGGTCTGAGCCACGACCCAGGTCAGACCCAGACTCATCGGCCACAGCAACAGCAGCGGGGCAAGCATCCAGTCCAGGATCTCGCCAAACAGCGAGCGCTGTTCGCTTTGTTCGGCGGGCGTCGTGTCGATTGTGGGCAGCCCGCCCTGCGTGGCGCTGACTGAGACCGGCGCGGCGAGAGCCACTGTCACGAGGTCAAGCCGCGATCTTTTCCAGGCAGTAGCCCAGGCCGCGCACGGTAGCGATGCGCACCGGCCCCTGTTCGATCTTTTTGCGCAGCCGGTGGATGTAGACCTCGATGGCGTTGTTGCTGACTTCCTCGCCCCATTCGCACAGGCGCTCGACGAGCTGGTCCTTGCTGACCAGCCGACCCGCGCGCTGCAGCAGCACCTCCAGCAGGCTCAGTTCACGCGCGCTCAAGTCGACCATCTGGTCGTTTAGGTAAGCCACCCGGCCTGTCGCGTCGAAGGTCAACGGGCCGTGCTTTAGCAGGTTGGAAGCGGTACCCAAGCCCCGCCGGGTCAGCGCCCGGACTCTCGCTTCCAGCTCCTGCAGCGAAAAGGGTTTGGCCATGTAGTCGTCGGCGCCCAGGTCCAGGCCTTTGACGCGCTGTTCGACGCTGTCGGCAGCAGTCAGGATCAGCACCGGCACGCTGCTACCCCGGCCGCGCATTTTTTTCAGCACCTCGAAGCCGTGCATCCTGGGCAGCCCCAGATCGAGGATCAGCAGGTCGAATTCGTGCGCCGCCAGCGCCGCATCGGCTTCGCTGCCGTTGCCCACCTGGTCCACGGCGTAGCCCGAAGCGCGCAAGGAACGCAGCAGGCCGTCGGCCAGAACCTGGTCGTCTTCGGCAATCAGTATTCGCATCGACATGTCTCCAAGGTGATCAAGTGCTTCCCCCCAGTCGGGTGACCCCAAGGAGTTACCCCGAAAGGACTGTACGAATATCCAGCCCTTGCCGCATAATGATTACAAACCCCGGAACCCAGGAGAACCCCATGGATGCACCCGTCAAAGCGCTGAACACCGAAAAGGCTAAGGCCTTGCAAGCTGCACTGGCCCAGATCGAAAAACAGTTCGGCAAGGGCTCGATCATGCGCCTGGGCGAAGGCGAGGTCATTGAAGACATCCAGGTGGTTTCCACCGGTTCGCTAGGTCTGGACATCGCTTTGGGTGTCGGCGGCCTGCCACGCGGCCGTGTCATCGAAATCTACGGGCCTGAATCGTCGGGCAAGACCACGCTGACGCTTCAAGTCATTGCCGAAATGCAGAAGCAGGCCGGCACCTGCGCCTTCATCGACGCCGAACACGCGCTCGACATCCAGTACGCGCAGAAGCTGGGCGTCAACCTGCAAGAGCTGTTGATCAGCCAACCCGACACCGGTGAACAAGCGCTGGAAATCGTCGATGCGCTGGTGCGCTCGGGGTCCATCGACCTGATCGTCATCGACTCGGTGGCCGCGCTCACGCCCAAGGCCGAGCTCGAAGGCGAAATGGGCGACAGCCTGCCCGGCCTGCAAGCCCGTTTGATGAGCCAGGCGTTGCGCAAGCTGACGGGTACGATCAAGAAGACCAACACGATGGTCATCTTCATCAACCAGATCCGCATGAAGATCGGTGTGATGTTCGGCAACCCCGAAACCACCACCGGCGGCAACGCGCTGAAGTTCTACGCCTCGGTGCGCCTGGACATCCGCCGCACTGGCAGCATCAAGAAAGCCGAAGAAGTCATCGGTAGCGAAACCAAGGTCAAGGTCGTCAAAAACAAGGTCGCGCCGCCTTTCAAGACCGCCGAATTCGACATCCTGTACGGTGAAGGCATCAGCCGTGAGGGCGAAATCATCGACATGGGCGTCACCGCCCGCATCCTGGAAAAGAGCGGCGCCTGGTACGCCTACAACGGCGAGAAGATCGGCCAGGGCAAAGACAACGCCCGTGAATTCCTGCGCGAAAACCCGGAAGTAGCACGCGAGATCGAAAACAAGGTGCGCGACTCGATGGGCATACCACTGCTGGCCGCCGAGGTCGGCGCGGCGTAAGTCGCCCGCACAGCGTTGAACGGCGCAAGGGCAGTCCTCCCGGTCGCGTGAGCTTCGGTTCGATTTCGGTCAAGGGCAGGGCGCTGCGCTATCTGTCGCAGCGCGAACATTCGCGCTTCGAGCTGGAACGCAAGCTGGGCCGCGTCGTCCAGGACTTGCCCGACACCACGGCGCAGCAACAAATTGCCGCGGCGCTGGACGATCTGGCCGCCAAAGACCTGCTCAGCGAAAGCCGCACTGCCGCTTCGGTGCTGCACATTCAGGGCCAGCGCTATGGCAGCTGGCGGTTGAAGCAGACGCTGCAGATGAAGGGCATTGCGCCTGACTTGGTGTGTGCCACCTTGCAACAAGCCCGCAGCACCGAAATGGAGCGGGCGCGGGAAGTCTGGCGCCGACGTTTCGGAGTGCCCGCTGTCGACGCCGCCGAGCGAGCCCGTCAGATGCGCTTTCTTGCCGGTCGGGGCTTCGACGGCGACGTGATCCACCGCGTCGTGCAAGGCGGCGACGAAGATTAGCCGGCAACACCTCAGAGCGCGGCAACCCGCCGGGCTCTGGGATGGCTCGCTGTAAGTTTGTGCTGCAGGGCAGCATGCTAAATTCGTCTCCGCTCTGCGCTGGCAGTTCGCCTTCAACCCCCTCCTCGATGACCCTTCCGCAAGCGGCAGCCCAACGCCAGCTCAAACACCGCCGTCAAATCGACGTGCAGGTTTTCTCTCGTGGCAATGGCCTGTGGGAAGTGGACGCCGTACTGACCGACACCAAGACCCGGGTTGCCGAAATGGCCGACGGGCCGCGGCAGCCGGGCACGCCCATCCACGACATGCTGTTGCGACTGGTCGTCAACCAAAATCTCGACATCCTGGAAGCCGGCTCGCAAACGCGCTGGATGCCCTACAACGGCATCTGCGATGACCACGACGATGCCTACGGCGCACTCGTCGGGATGAATCTGCTGCAGAACTTCCGCCACACGATGCGCGAGAAGTTGGGCGGCATTCTGGGTTGCACGCACATCACCGAATTGGCGCAGACCCTGCCCACCGCCGTCGTGCAGGCCTTCGCCGGTGAGGTCATCGACACCCGCGGCACTGCCGAGGGCGCCAAGCAGCCTTTCCAGATCGACCGTTGTCACGCTCTGCGCAGCGATGGCGAGATCGTGCGCCTGCACCATCCGCGCTGGTACCGCGCGGAGGCAGGCGTGCAAGCAGCCATCCCCCCCGTTACCGATTACAGACCACTGAGCGAGGAACCGCCATGAAGATCCACGAATACCAGGCCAAGGAACTGCTGCGCGCAGCCGGCGTCCCCGTGCCGCGGGGCTATGCCGCGTTCACCGTGCGCGAAGCGCACGAGGCCGCACAAAAGCTGGGTGGGCCGGTGTGGGTGGTCAAGGCGCAGATCCACGCCGGTGGCCGGGGCAAAGGCGGCGGTGTGAAGTTGGCGCGTTCGCTGGCCGATGTGGAAAAGCTGGCAACGGAAATCCTCGGGATGCAGCTGAAGACCCACCAGACCGGCCCTGAAGGCCAGAAGGTGCGGCGGCTGTACATCGAAGAAGGCGCCGACATCCAAAAGGAGTACTACGTGTCGCTGGTCACCGACCGCGCCACACAGAAAGTGGCCTTCATCGCGTCCAGCGAAGGCGGCATGGACATCGAAGAGGTCGCGCACAGCGCGCCCGAGAAAATCGTCACCGAATTCATCGACCCGTTGACCGGCCTGGGCGAGGCGCAGGCGAAGAAGATCGCCGACGCCATCGGCCTGCCTGCGAACAGCACCGCGCAAGCCGTCGATATTTTCCAAAAGCTGTACGCCTGCTACCTGGAAAGCGACGCCTCGCTGGTCGAGATCAACCCGTTGAACCGCGACAGCAAAGGCGGCCTGATCGCGCTGGACGCCAAGTTCAACTTCGACCCGAACGCGCTGTTCCGCCACCCCGACATCGTTGCTTACCGCGACCTGGACGAGGAAGACCCGTCCGAAGTGGAGGCCAGCAAGTTCGACCTGGCTTACATCAGCCTGGACGGCAACATCGGCTGCCTGGTCAACGGTGCCGGCCTGGCGATGGCCACGATGGACACCATCAAGTTGTTCGGCGGCGAGCCGGCCAACTTCCTGGACGTCGGTGGCGGCGCCACCGCCGAGAAAGTCACCGAGGCTTTCAAGATCATGCTGGCCAATCCCGCCGTCAAAGGCATCCTGGTCAACATCTTCGGCGGCATCATGAAGTGCGACACCATTGCCGAAGGCGTCATCGCCGCCTGCAAGGCCGTCAACCTGAGCGTGCCGCTGGTGGTGCGCATGAAGGGCACCAACGAAGACCTGGGCAAGAAGATGCTGGCCGATTCCGGCCTGCCCATCATCGCTGCCAACACCATGGCCGAAGCCGCGACGGCCATCGTCGCAGCGGTCAAGTAAGCCCGGACGTCGAGGAAACCACCATGTCGATCTACATCAACAAAGACACCAAGGTCATCACCCAGGGCATCACCGGAAAGACCGGCCAGTTCCACACCCGCGGCTGCCAGGCCTATGCCAACGGCAAGGCCTGCTTCGTGGCCGGCGTGAACCCGAAGAAGGCCGGCGAGAGCTTCGAAGGCATTCCCATCTTCGCCGGCGTGAAAGAAGCGGCTGCGCAGACCGGCGCCACGGTCAGCGTGATCTACGTGCCGCCGGCCGGAGCGGCGGCGGCCATCTGGGAAGCCGTCGAGGCCGATCTGGACCTGACCATCTGCATCACCGAAGGCATTCCCGTGAAGGACATGCTGATGGTGCGCAACAGGATGTTGGCCAAGGAAGCCGCCGGTGGCAAGAAGACGCTGCTGCTGGGGCCCAATTGCCCGGGCCTGATCACACCCGAGGAAATCAAGATCGGCATCATGCCGGGCCACATCCACCGCAAGGGTCGGATCGGCGTGGTGTCGCGGTCGGGCACGTTGACGTATGAAGCGGTGGCGCAACTCACCGAAATCGGCCTGGGGCAGTCCACCGCGGTGGGCATCGGCGGCGACCCGATCAACGGCCTGAAGCACATCGACGTGATGCGCGCCTTCAACGACGACCCCGACACCGACGCCGTCATCATGATCGGGGAGATTGGCGGCCCCGACGAAGCCGAAGCCGCGATGTGGTGCAAGGCGAACATGAAGAAGCCCATCGTCGGTTTCATCGCCGGCGTGACGGCCCCGGCCGGCAAGCGCATGGGCCACGCTGGCGCCTTGATCAGCGGCGGCGCCGACACGGCCGACGCCAAGCTGGCGATCATGGAAGCCTGCGGCTTCACGATCACGCGCAACCCGTCGGAAATGGCGCGCCTGTTGAAGGCCATGCTCTGAGTCGTCAGACCGAGAAGAGAACATGCAACACATCGTCGAAGCGGGCTTTTGGTTGGCGCTGGCCAAGATCATCTGGGTGAACATCTTGCTGTCGGGCGACAACGCCGTGGTCATTGCCCTGGCGGCCCGCAGCCTGCCCGAAGACCAGCGCAAAAAGGCTATTTTCGGCGGCAGTGCAGCGGCCATCGCGCTGCGCATCGTGCTCACCATTTTCGCGGTGCAGCTGCTGCAGTACCCGTATCTGAAGTTGATCGGTGCGTTGCTGCTGTTCTGGATCGGCGTGCAGTTGCTGATCCCGGAGGACGACGACGAAGGCGGCATCCAGTCGCATTCCCACCTGTGGTCGGCCATCCGCACCATCCTGATCGCCGACCTGGTGATGAGCCTGGACAACGTCATCGGCGTGGCCGCAGCGGCCGACGCGGGGCCGCCGGAATCGCGTTTGCTGCTGCTGATTCTGGGTCTGGGCTTGTCGATCCCGATGATCATCTTCGGCAGCCAGCTGCTGCTGACGGTGATGGAAAAGTACCCGGTGATCATCACCCTGGGCGCTGCGCTGCTGGGCTTCGTGGCCGGCGAAATGCTGATCAGCGACCGCGCACTGGCACCCTACTTCGCCAGCGTCGGCACGGCGTCGACCACCATCGTCGAAGTTGCAGGCGCCGTAGGCGTGGTGCTGGTCGGCCGTTGGCTGGCCGGCCGCAAGGCGCGGGCGATTGCGCGGGCGAATGCGCGGGCGAATGCGCGGGCGAAAGGCGGTGGCGGGTCGGCGGGTGCTGACTCCGCCTGAAGCACCAGCCGCTGCGGACGGTTGGCGTGCCGTCTGACCCGCACGCCCGCCTGCAGCCCGGCCAGACCACTGCCGGCTACCGCCTGATTCGGCGCATCGGTCAGGGCGCCCACGGCGCGGTGTACCTGGCCCAGGACCCGCGAGGCGTGCTGACCGTTGCGCTCAAGGTCGTGACCTTGCCCTCGGGTGGGCTGGCACCTGCGGCGCGCGATGCCTTCCTGCGCAACGCCCACGCTGCGCGGCGTCTCAGCCATCCGGACATCGTCGCGCTTTACGCCGCTGGCGTTGATGGCACGCTGGGTTGGCTGGCGATGGAGCCGGTGGCCGGCTGCGACCTCACGCGGTACACCCGCCCTCTGCGCCTGCTGCCCGAACCGCTGGTGCTGCGCGTGTGCCAACGCGTCGCGCAGGCCTTGGCCTATGCCCACCGCCAGGGCGTGGTCCACCGCGATGTCAAACCCGCCAACGTGCTGACCGACTGGCCGCGCGACCTCGTCAAGCTGGCCGATTTCGGCCTGGCCCGTGCCGACGACGGTGTGCAGACCGGCACCGGCACCGTGCCCGGCTCACCGGCCTACATGGCCCCTGAACTGCTGGCCGGCGCCGTGCCCACGCCGCGCAGCGACCTCTACGCCGTGGGCGTGATGCTGTTCCAGCTGTTGACCGGGCGGCTGCCCTACGAAGGCGCGTCGATGGGCGAATGGCTGCGCCAGGTTGCCGACCAGCCGGTTCCCGACTTGCGCCTGCTGCGGCCCGACCTGCCCGTTGGCGTGGCGGCCTTGTGCACCCACCTGCTGGCCAAGCGCCCCGCCGAACGCCCGGCCGACGGCGACGCCGTGGCGCGCGAAATGGCCGCCTTGCTGACAGCCTGGCCGGCCGCGTGTTGACTCGTCGCACGGCGGCTGCCCCGACCTGACAGCGGCAGGTTCCGATGCACAATCGCGACCTGCCTCCAAACAGCGCACCAGCAACCCCTTTCCAGTGTCCATGACGATCGAGATCCATGCTGCGGTGGACCCCGGCCGGGCGCGCAGCAACAACGAGGATGCGGTGGCCACCGACGACAGCGCAGCGCTGGCCGTGCTGGCTGATGGCATGGGTGGTTACAACGCCGGTGAAGTCGCCAGCAGCATGGCCACCAGTTTCATCAGCAGCGAGATGGGCCGCTGGCTGCGCGAAGCCAGCGCCCAGGCCAGCGACGCCGAAGTGCGAAGGGCCATGGACATCTGCGTCGAAAACGCCAACCGCGCCATCTTCAACGCGTCCAACGCCAACCCGCAGTACGCCGGCATGGGCACCACGCTGGTGGTGGCCTGCTTCCGCGACGACCGCGTGCTGGTCGGCCATGTCGGCGATTCGCGCTGCTACCGCTGGCGTGGCGGCCGCTTGCAGCAGATCACCCGCGACCATTCGCTGCTGCAAGAGCAGATTGACGCCGGGCTCATCACACCGGAACAAGCCGCCTTCTCGTCGAACAAGAACCTGGTCACACGCGCTGTGGGTGTCGAAGACAACGTGCTGCTGGAAACGCACCAGCACGACGTGCAGCCTGGCGACCTGTTCCTGATGTGCTCCGACGGCTTGTCCGACATGCTGGACGACGGCAGCATTGCGCAGGTGCTGTTGGCCCATGAAGCGCTGCAACCCTGTGCGCAGGCTTTGGTTGCGGCGGCCAACGACGCGGGTGGAAAAGACAATATCTCCGTCATACTGGTGCGCGCATCGGGCGGCACGGGCGCAGCCACGCGGTCGTGGTGGCCGTTTCGGCGGTAATTCGAATCGCGTCGGATCGGCGCCAGGCTGTGCAAACACGCGCGTATTGAATCGAGGGCAGGCATGGGCAAGTTGGTGGTTTCTCTCGACGGTGTGGTCATCAAGGAAGTCCAGATCACCAAGGACAAGACCACCCTAGGGCGGCGTCCTTACAACGACATCGTGATCGACAACCTGGCCGTCAGCGGCGAGCACGCCGTGATGCAGATGGTGGGTGCAGACGTCTTCATCGAAGACCTCAACAGCACCAACGGTACGTACATCAACGGCAAGGCGATCAAAAAGCAATTGCTGACGCACAACGACACGGTCGAGATCGGCAAGTACAAGATCAAGTATCTGGTCGACGAGTCGAACGATTTCGAGCGGACCATGATCGTGCGCCCCGGCAACAGCGCGCCGGCGCCGGGCGCGCACACGCCGATGCAGCCCATGCACACGCCCGCCCACTCACCGGCCTACGCGCCAGCACGCGCGTCCGGCCACGCGCCCCTCCATGCCCATGCCTACGCCCCGGCCCGCCCGGCCGCTGGCGATTCGCACTTCGCCCCGCTGGGCACACCGCTGCCCGCGCAGCCGGCGTCCATCAAGGTGCTGAACGGCGCCGCAGCCGGCCGCGAAGTCGTCATCACCAAAGTCGTCACCACCGTCGGCAAGCCGGGCGTGCAGGTGGCGTCCATCACCCGGCGCCCCAACGGCTACGCCTTCGCGCATGTCGAAGGCGCATCGCGCCCCAGCATCAACGGCGTGCCGCTGGTGGGCGACTCGGTGCCGCTGCGCAACGGCGACGTGATCGAGCTGGCCGGCACGCAGATGCAGTTCATCTACCGCTAGACCGCGGCCGGGCCGGCCGCCACCGCGGCCTGACGCGACCCGAATGCCGTGACGGGGTTCACGGCAGCGGCGCTGCCGTCGTTACGCCATATGAACAAACGTGCGCCCGTGCCTTGCGTCCCCGCCAGCGCGCCTTCAGCATCGCGGTCCCGCCCGTTGAACGCGACCCCCGCGCCCGGTTTTATGCAGATTCGCGTCCTTGGCTGTTCAGGTTCCATCGCCGCCGGCAGCCGCACCACTTCCTTCCTGCTCGACGCCGATGTGCTCATCGACGCCGGCACGGGCGTGGGCGACCTCACGCTCGACGAAATGGCGTGCGTCGACCACATCTTCATCACCCACTCGCACCTCGACCACGTGCTGTCCATCGGGCTGCTGGCCGACAGCGTTACCCGCCGCCGCCATGCCGCCGCCCGCCCACCGGTTCAGGTGCACGCGCTGGCCAGCACGCTGGCTGCGTTAAGACTGCACATCTTCAACGGCGTGATCTGGCCTGACTTCACCCGCCTGCCCGACGCCACCCATCCGGTGCTGCAGTTCCAGCCGCTGGAAGTCGGCCAGGTCCTGCAACTGGGCACGCGGCAGATTGAAGTGCTGCCCGCCAGCCACACCGTGCCGGCCGTCGGCTATGCCGTGCACCATCCGCAAGGCGCCTGGGTCTTCACGGGCGACACGGGGCCCAATGCGGCCTTGTGGCAGCGCCTGCAAACCCTGCCGGTGGCCATGCTGATCATCGAAACCGCCTTTCGCGACGACGAACACGCGTTGGCCCACATCAGCCGCCACCTGTGCCCATCGAAGCTGCAACTTGAATTGCAGCAACTGCAGACGCCGGTGGACGTCTACATCACGCACATCAAACCCGGCGAGGTGGAAACAGTCATGGCCGAGATCGCCGCCCAGGAAACCCCGCACACCGTGCGGTCGCTGGTCTCCGGGATGGTCATGACTTGGCCCG
Organism: Betaproteobacteria bacterium; assembly: GCA_043716645.1. Taxonomy (GTDB): domain Bacteria; phylum Pseudomonadota; class Gammaproteobacteria; order Burkholderiales; family Burkholderiaceae_C; genus Rubrivivax. Next base: position 13,277 of record JAYSYH010000364.1, read on the forward strand.
ATCCGACGGCGCTGGGTTGACGGTCAGCCGGTGACATTTACTGTCACCTTCGGCCTGCGGCGGCCGAGCTTGGGCACTTGAAGTGACCAAAACTGTCACTGAAGGGGTGAAAACCGCGGGTTAACGGCGGAATTCAAGCTGGCACGACCCCTGCATTCAGGTGGTGTGCTCCCGGCAGCAAACCCACCGCTGCACACCCAGGTCTCTTTCACACCACCACCAGGAATCTTCACCATGAAACGTGTTCAGCAAGGTTTTACCCTCATCGAACTGATGATCGTCGTCGCGATCATCGGCATCTTGGCGGCGGTTGCGCTGCCGGCTTATCAGGATTACACGAAGAAGGCCAAGATGGCTGAAGTCGTCCTTGGTGCATCGGCATGCAGAACAACCATCAGCGAAATGGTCCAGACGCTCACTTCCTTGCCTGCAGCAAACGCTTGGGGATGTGAAACCAGCGGCACCTCAAAGTATGTGGGGTCAGTCACAACCGGTGCGGATGGCACGATCAACGTTACCGTAGCTGCCGGTAGCTTTGCTGACACCGCTATTGACGGCAAGGTACTGACGCTCAAGCCCTGGGTTAACACTGGCGCCACGACAGCGATCAGCGCTGGCGCTGGGATTGCGGTTTGGCGTTGTGGTAACTCAACGGATGGCACGACTGTTCCCACCAAGTTCCTCCCGGCCTCCTGCAAAGGTTGAAATTCACCACTCGCCCTATCGGAACGGCGGCTTCGGCCGCCTTTTTTCTTGCTGGTGCGGACCCGCTTCGCCGCCATCCTGACACCTACTTGGCGGTTCAGCGCCCAGCTTCATTGCAGCCATGCAGCCCGCGCCTGAACTCACTATCTTGATGCCTTGCCTCAACGAGGCCAGAACCCTGGCCCTGTGTATCGGCAAAGCCCGGCGCTTCCTCGCCCGCACCGGCATCCGAGGCGAAGTTTTAGTTGTCGACAATGGTTCGACCGATGGCTCGCAGGCGCTGGCCCTGCAAGCCGGCGCGCGTTTGCTGGACGTGCCGATCCGCGGCTATGGCGCAGCGCTGATTGCCGGCATCGAAGCGGCCCGGGGCCATTACGTCATCATGGGTGACGCCGACGACAGCTACGACTTCAGCGCGCTCGATACGTTCATTGACGCCCTGCGCGCCGGGCAGCAGTTGGTGATGGGCAATCGCTTCCACGGGGGCATCCGTCCCGGTGCGATGCCGGCGTTGCACCGCTATCTCGGCAACCCGGTACTCAGCTTCCTGGGCCGTCGATTTTTTGGTGGCTCGTTGGGCGACTTCCATTGCGGTCTGCGCGGCTTTGACCGCGCTGCGATGCGCGGCCTGCGCCTTGTCACGCCGGGTATGGAGTTCGCTAGCGAGATGATCGTCAAGAGCCTTCAAGCCGGCCTGCGCATAGGCGAAGTGCCCACCGTGCTGCACAAGGACGGGCGCGGGCGCCCGCCGCACCTGAACACCTGGCGCGATGGCTGGCGCCACCTGCGCTACCTGCTGCTCTATTCGCCACGCTGGCTCTTCCTGTACCCCGGCGCCACGCTGGCGGTGTTGGGCGCCGTGCAACTGCTGGCCTGCCAGTTCCTTGACCCAGCGGCCTCGCGCTGGCCGGTGGGCATTCACACCCAGCTGTTCGCAATGGCGGCCACGTTGCTGGGCTATCAGACCTTGCTATTTGCGGCGGGCGCCGTGCTGGTCAGGCATCTGGCGGGCCTGGACGCTCCGCATCCGCGCGAGCGCTGGGCCCGGCGCGTGGCGGGCAGCTTGATGCTGCCGGCGGGCGGGGCGCTGGCGATCGTGCTGGGCATGGCGCTATGCGTGAACCTGGCATTGCATTGGGGGGCCAACAACTTCGGCGTGCTGAACCCCGAACTGGAGATGCGGCGCGTCATTCCCGGCGTCGGGCTGGTCATCCTGGGCACGCAGTCGATGCTGGCGTCGATGTACTTCGCCGCGCTGCGCAGCGCTTTCGATTCCATCCGTATGACACCGCGCGACCCCCAGTGATGAAGCGTGCGCTGTGGATCGAAATGCTGGCAGTCACTGCGCTGTGCGTGGCGGCGGTCGCGGCGCTGCCGTTGCACGCTGGTGTGTGGGGCTGGAGCTGGGACGCGCTGAACCACCATATCTATCTGGGTCTGATCAGCGAGTCGCCACGCTGGCACCTGGACGTGACGGCAGCCAGCGTGCAGGGCTGGCAGTACCCGTATCTGTACTGGCCCATCTACCGCCTGTCGCTGCTGCCGATCCACGGCGCAGTGGTCGGTGCGCTCTGGGGGGCTTTCCTCTGCGCCTTGATCGTGCCACCGCTGTGGTTGATTAGCTTGCGCCTGCTTCCCCAGCAGCTAGAAGGTCGGGTCGGCGTGGCACAGGCAAGTTTCGAGCGTTGTGCAGCTTGTGTGCTGGGATTGTTGAGCGTCATCGTGCTGTCTTCGCTGGGCACGACGGCAAACGACCCGGCGGCGGTCATTCCGCTGCTCTGGGCGCTGGCCGTAATGGCCGTGCCTGCCCCCAGTGACCGCCGCGCCGCGTGGGCGGCAGCGCTGTGGGGCGTTAGCAGCGCCTTCAAGCTGTCGAATGCCCTGGCCTTGCCGCTGTTGCTGGTGTGGTGGTGGGCGCCGCCGGGCTGGCCGCTGCCGTTGCGCCGCGGTCTCGCCATCGGTGCAGGTGCCTTGGCTGGTTTCGTTCTGGCCTATGCGCCTTGGGGCTGGCAGTTGTGGTCGCAGACGGGGAATCCGTTCTATCCCTTCTTCAGCGGCGTGTTCAACGGCTGAACGATGCTTCGCTTCATCCCCGATTCCTGGTTGGACGCGCTGCTCAGGCCCTTACTGCTGGCCGACCCGGCTGCCGGCCTCTACGCCGAAATCAACGCCCCCGACTGGCGCTTTGCCCTGCTATTGCTGTTTCTGTTGATCGCCAAGGTGGGGGGCCGCCGGCACGCCCTGCTGACCGCCGCGCAGTGGCGCGCGCTGATCGGCCTGTTGCTGGCTGGCTACGTCTGGACTTTCGGTTCGGGGAACGGTCGCTACTTCATGTGGGGCTTGCTGATGGCGGGCCCAATCGTGGTGATGGCCGCGCGGCGCTTGCCGGCCACGCTGGCGATGCGCAACACCGTGATCCTGGGCACCTTGGCGTTGCAGTTTTGGGTGGTGCTCATTGCCTACGAGCCCAACGTCTGGTCGCTGCGCCCCTGGGCACAGGGGCCGGGTTTGGCACTGTCATCCAACAAGCTGGCCGGCCAGCCCGCGGTCTTCGTCACCGTCGGGCTAATTTCACACTCCAGCCTTGTGCCGCAGATGCACCCGCAGTCGCGCTGGACGAACGTGGCCGGCCAGCAAGACCTGGTGCCCGGCATGCAGGAATGGAGCCATCTGCAGGCGCTGCTGGCCAGCCCCATGCCGAAGTACGGCGTCATCCACGCGTCCAAGATGGTCACGACCGACGAGCGCCAGCCCACCGAGGCCGCCTGGTCCGTCATCCGCCGTGCTCTCGAGGGTCAAGGCTTGGCACCGACCGCCCGCCCTTGCACCTTCTTGCGCGTCGATCTGGGCGGGCTGCCGTTGGAATTGCAATCGACCAAGGCCTACGAACGGGGCTTCTGGTTTTGCGAACTGGAACGGGTAGAGCAGCCACCCGGCGAGACGACCGCCAAATCGGCGAAGGCACCCGAATTCGATGACGTCTTTCTGCAGATCGAGCAGCGTTGCCCGCGCTATTTCCCTTCCGGTAATGCACGCACCCGCTTCAGCGACGAGGGCGTGGTGCGGCGTTACAGCCATTCCGACACCAGCGTCACCATCAACGGCGCCGGGGTCGTGTATTTCAAGAACATGCGGGCTTTGAATCCCACCGAACTGGGTCGGGTGGACGATGTGCGCGTTGGCCGTTTCAAGGTCGATTGCGACCGTTTGCCCGGTCATTACCGCCCACCTTGGCAGCGTGGTTGGGGCGTCGATCTTGAGTGAGAGCTTGGCCGCTGCACCGCAACCCGGCGTGCCGTCGCCTTCGCGCGTCGTGGTCCTGATGTCGACCTTCAACGGCGAGCGTTACGTGATGGCGCAATTGCAATCCATCCTTGCACAGTTGCCGGTCGGGGGCTGCATTCATGTTCGAGACGATGGTTCCAGCGACGGTACCGTAGAGGCCATTCGAGCCTTGAATGATGCTCGGATCAGCCTAACAACCGGACCCAACTGCGGATTTGGTCGTAGCTTCCTGACCTTGCTGGCCGCCGCGCCAGCTGGCGCCGACATGGTGATGTTCGCCGATCAGGACGACGTGTGGCTGCCAGGCAAGATCGACCGCGCGGGGAGGCACCTGCTCTGCCTCGGGGATGTCCCGGGTCTCTACGGCAGTAGGCAGATGCTGGTTGATGAGGAGTTGCGGCCCCTGCATCCCACCCCACCCTGGGCGCACGGACCGTCGTTGGCTAACGCCCTTACTGAGAACATCATCACCGGATGTACGGCGGCGTTAAACCGGCCAGCGGTAGCGCTGCTTCAGCGGGCCGGTGTGCCCGACGGAGTGCGGTTTCACGACTGGTGGCTGTACCTCGTCATCAGTGCATTCGGTACTGTGGTCCACGACGATGAACCGACATTACTTTATCGGCAGCACGGCGCAAACCAGATCGGTCATGGCGCCGGTTGGCTGGGCCGCTATCGGGGTATGTTGAGGTTCCTCTTTCGCAATGACTGGGTCGGCATCCTGCTTGCGCAAGTGCATGCGCTGCAGCATCACTATGGCGACGAACTAAGTCCAGTTGCCGAAGAGTTGGTTCTTCGTTACTTCCATGACGACGGAGTGAAGACAGTTCCGCGATGGTCCTTGGTCTTTAGTGCGCGGCGGTGGCGTCAAAACCCGGTCATGGATCTGATGCTGCGCCTGCTGCTGCTGCTTCACCGGCTGCACTTGTGGCCCGTGCCTGGAAGGCGGCTATAGCGCGCCAGCACCCGGGCATGCTGCCTGGGGCGCCGACGGCCAGCAGGCGCCGTTGAAGGCTCATCGGCTGAGGCCCAAGCTAAAAACGCGGCCTGCCAAGCGCATCATGGTCAGTCCCAGCAGCCTGAGGCTCGCCATCAGGCCCAGTGGCACGCCGGCCATACGAGCGGCTTTGAAGAGGACGGCATCGCTCGCCGCCTGGTGGCCTTGACGCGCGTAAACACGCGCCAGGCACAACAGCGCCTGCGCCGTCATGGCGTGTCGGTTCCTGTCGGTCTGCGCCGAGAACACACCGCCGGCATGAACCCGGTAGCCGGCTGGCGCGATCTCAGGCAGGTACTTGCCTGAGCCATGCTGACCCAAGAGTGACCAAAGGCAGAGGTCAAGCGCCGGCGCGTGGTCGAGTTCAGGCGGCAGTTCACCCAGAACATTGCGGAAGCAGGCGGTGAGTGTCGATATCGGGCGAGTCGCGATGAGTTCGGCGGAACTGGCATCGCAGCGCAGTTTCGCTGGCAATTGAGGCATGTCGTGTTCGCCCTCGGCATCAACGATCGTCGCGTTGTGGTACGTGATCACCACGCCCGGATAGGCTTCCATGAAGTCGACCTGGGTCTGCAGCTTGGTGTGCCCGCGCCAGAAGTCATCACCTTCGCAAAGCGCAATGTATTTGCCGCGACAGGCCTGCATGGCGCGACGAAAGTTGCGCGTGACGCCCAGGTTGACGGGCGGACTCAGCACCCGAATTCGGCCGCCAGCGCGAACGCGGTACTGCTCGATGATGTCGCTCGTCTCGTCAGTGCTGCAGTCGTCGCTGACGACGATTTCGACGTCGAAATCGGTGCGCTGCGCCAGAAAGGAATCCAGGGTGCGCGCGATGAATGCCGCCTGGTTGTAGGTGATGCAGAGAATGCTCACCATGGGCGAGCCCGGTGTCGGCAAGGCCGGGTCCATCAAGGCGCCGGTTTGCCGAACAGCATGAAGGGCTCCTCAGCATTGACGCCCATGCGCCGCGCGTCGACATCGGGCAGCAGCATGTGGTGCTGGGCCGTCATCGGCACGAAGCCGATAGAGGCAACGAAGTCGGCGAAGTCGGCACCATACAAGCGGCAGTGGTCTTCCTGGCCATAGGCCTGCAGGCGTGCGGCCTCTGAGGTGATGGTGGCATCCTCGAATTTGCCGGGCAGGCGGCTGGCATAGGGTGTCTGGAGAATCGCTTTGCCGCCCGGCCGCAGCACCCTCAGGATTTCCTGCAGCGCGCGGACATCGTCGGCAACGTGTTCGAGCACGTGGTTGGCCAGCACCAGATCGAAATGGGCGTCAGGGCAGTCGATGCCCATCAGGTCGATGCGGCGTATGCCGGGTCGCGCCGGGTACAGGTCACCCAGCAGGTACTCGCGTGGCCCGGCGCTCGCGATCAGTCTTTGCAGGCGCGACTCGGGTGCGAGATGCAGGATGGCCTTGCCGGCCAGTGTGTTGAGCAGTCCGCAAGCCTGCAGGTACAGAAAGAGGTGCCGCTCGCGGTCATGGCAGCCGCAGGCGGGGCATTCGAAGTTCTGGATATCACTGCCGACCACGTCCAGGTCAGCCAGCACTGGTGGCATGTCTGCCCAGGCACTGCGGTAGGGCAGGAAGCGCTGAACCCTGCGGCCGCAGATGCAGCAAAGCCGACCCGCGCCGACCGGCCATGTGGCCCATGCGCGCGTGGCGATATGGCGCACGAGCGCCAGCGTGTGTTCCAGGCTCATGTGCGCATCAGGAGGCATATGGCAAGGTTAGCGCAGGGGCCAGCCGACGGGCGTCGGTGCCTTGCCGGTGCACCGCGAAGCGAGCTCATGCAAGCTGGCGCGACCGCGACCGCAGCATGGCGCGTGCGGATGACGATCCGGCAGCGCTGGTCAGCAGCACCGCCACAGAGACGGCCAGCGCCATCAAGCCGGCACCAAGCCGGTCTGGCGGCCACGGCAACTGCCGGCAGGCGATCGACGCAGCGGCGGCCAGGCCCGCCGCGGGCAGTACATCTTCTGCGAGCCAGCGCCAGTGCATCCGGGGCATGAAGCGCGCGTGCGCCACGGGTGTCCAGAGTACGAGATAGAGGACATTGACCCCCAGCCAGACACCCGCTGCACCGGCGCTGCCGAATCGATCGGTCGCCCACACCACACTGGGCAGCAGGATCGCCACCATCAAAGTGGTGCCCACCAGATGGAGCCGAAGATTGCCAGCTGCGAACTGTAGGTAGTAGGGGAAGGCGCCCACGACAAGTGCCGCATTGCCCAGGGCGTAAAGGCAGAGCACGGGAGCGGCGCGGGCCGCCAAGGCGGCGTCCCCCGTCCACACCCACAACAGCCGATCGGCATGGAACGCGAGCACGCTGGCGACTGAACACGCCGACATGCAGGCCCACTGAGTGGATCGGCGGTAAAGCGCCAGCAATTCCAGGCGCGCGCCCTGGGCGTGCAGCCGGGTGAGCTGCGGCAGAAGCACTTCGGTCAGTGAGCCCGAGGCCAGCAACACACCGGACGCCGCCGCCGCCGCGATGCTGAACGCGCCATAGTCGGACAGCGACAAGAGGCCGGACAGCAGCAACTTGTCCAACTGCGACAGCGTGATCCAGACCACGCTGGCCAGCGACATGACGACCGAAAACCCGAAGACCGTGCGAAGTGGCTGCAGGCCCCAGGGGCTGTGGCCTGCGGCACGGCCCGGTACCAGGCGATAGGCCAGCGCGATCAACACGACACACTCCAGGGCCATCGCCGCCAACTGGAAGCCGAAGAAGCCCGACGGGCTGCTGTCCACCCAGGCCATGTAGGGAACCACGAGCACCAGACGCAGCGTGCCAAAGGCCGTGTTCAAGCCGGCCAGCCAGATGAAGCGTTCGAAGCCCGAGAGGACGCCGCGGTACAGCTCGCTGAGCAGCCGCAGCGCGATGCACAAGGCCATGCTCTGCAGGCTGCGCACCACCTCTTGCGGCGGCAGGCGTTCGATCTTCAACCAGTGGGCGGCGATGTGTTCAGCACCCAGGAAAACCGCAGCGCCCGCCACGGCTGCCAGCACCAAGAAGATGCCTTCGATGGCGCGCAGCAACAGGCGAAAGTCGCTGGCCGAGAGCGCGCCCGCGCGGTACCGTGCCGCTGCCCTGGCCATTGTCGGTGTCAGGCCCATGTCCAACAGCTGAAACCAGACCTGCAGGACCATGAAGAGCGCGATGAGCCCAAAGGCCTCAAGTCCCAGGTGCCGCATGTATACCGGCAGCATGACCAGGCTGACGAGCGTCAGGTAGACCCGGCTCGCCAGCGTGGCGGCGAAGCTGCTTTTCAGCGACATGGCTGGCGCCTACGCTTTCTGCGACGCGAGGAAGTGCCTCTCCACGTCGAGGAGTGCGCGGCTGCGGTCGCCCAGGCGCCGCGCAGGCCGGCCGGCATAGATGCCGAAGGCCTGACAGCTGCGATCAACCAGGCTGAGCGCGCCGATGGCGACGCCTTCCTCCAGGCAAGAGCCCGGCAGGATCACACTGCCGGCGCCGACAATCGAATGCCGACCGATGGCCACCTCGGCGTGTGTGACGCCCGTGAATGCTTCCGGCACCGTCGGGTTCGTCATGAAGGCGCCTGAGTAGTCGTCACTGCTGGAGTAGATCGCCACCCGGGAAGCCAGCCCGCTGAAGTCGTGCATCGTGATCCTCGCGGCGCCGATCAGCGAGCAGAAGACCGCCATGTGCACATGAGAGCCGATGACGATGCCGCCCGCGCCCGCCGAGAGCACGCAGAAGTCGTCGATGCGCACGCTGTCGCCCAGTGCGATGCGCGAGACGCCGTGCAGCGAGGCCAGCTCAGAGACTTGAACGTCCTGCCCCAGGGCCGCGAAACCCATGCTTTCCAATGCCGCCCGGCTGTGCATGGCCATCTCACGCGGCCCGTACCAGGTCGATGACGCGCAGCTGATCGTCTTCATGCAGCGCCGGGTACATCGGCAGGCACAGCACACGGGCCGCAGCTTGAACGGCCACCGGCAGGTTCGCGGCCTGGGCCGAGGCCATGCCGCGGTACATCGGGAATTCGGAGATCAACGGATAGAAGTAGCGTCGCCCGTGGATGCCGGCGTCGCGCAGGCGCCAGTACAGCGCGTCACGGTCCAGCGGGTAGTCGGGGCCGACCAGGATGGGAAAGTAGCCGTAGTTGGTGACATCGGCGGCGTTGTCGAAGAGCAATCGAATGCCTGGAATGCCCTGCAGGCCCTCGCGGTAGCGGTCAGCCAGGCTGTGCCTGCGCGCCAGCGCGGCGTCTACCCGTTCAAGTTGCAGCAAGCCTAGCGCAGCATTGAATTCGCTCATCTTGCCGTTGATGCCCGGCGCCACCACGGTCACTTCGTCCACGAAGCCGAAGTTCTTCAGGTGGTCGATGCGCCGTTTGGTCTTCGCGTCCTGGCACACGAGGGCGCCGCCTTCGAAGGTGTTGAACACCTTGGTGGCGTGAAAGCTCAGCATCGATATGTCGCCTTGCTGCGCCACGCTCTGTGCGCCGTCGCCCACACGCACGCCGAATGCATGGGCTGCGTCGTAGATGACGCGCAGGTTGTACAGATCGGCGATGCGCTGGATGGCCTGCACATCGCAGGGCTGGCCATACACATGCACCGGCAGGATGGCCGTGGTTTGTGGCGTGATGGCGGCTTCAATCCGCAGCGGGTCGATGTTCAGCGTCTTGGGGTCGATGTCGACGAAGACCGGTTTGATGCCGTTCCACAGCAGCGAATGGGCGGTCGCGACGAAGGAGTAAGGCGTTGTGATGACCTCGCCCGTGATGCGCAGCGCCTGTAAAGCGGTGACCAGGGCCAATGTACCGTTGGCGAACAGCGACAGATGTTCCACGCCCAGGTAGGCGCACAGTGCCTGTTCCAACCTGACATGGAATGGCCCGCCGTTGGTCAGCGTGCGGTTGTCCCAGATCGCCTGCAGACTGGGAATGAACTCATCCAGCGGCGGCAAGTCGGGCTGGGTGACGTAGATCGGGCGGTGGTTGGTCATCCCGCTCAGTATGGTCCAGCGCCTGCCCTGCCTCAAGGTGCATTAGGCTTTGGAATCAAGCCCAGCTTTCGGGTTTGGTAGCGCGATGACGAAAGGCAGTCACTGGATAGCAGGGCTGCGGCATGCGGTCGATCAAGGTGTGGAGCGTGGCGTCCGGGTACAGCGTCAGGATCTGTTCCAGCACCCGCTCGGCGCCCGCGTAGTCCACCAGCCAGTCGTGGACGACGGCGACGCTTCTGGGCTGCTCAGCCATAAAACCCCCCCAAGCCCTGCCGCCAATGCCGCCACCCGCAAATCAGCGTCTTGCGTGGCAATCGGCAATTGCCTTCTCAGGGCCAATTCGAGATAGGCCGCGTGGTAACTGTTCAAGCCAAAGCGCAGGGCCAGCGCCAGCATCTCGCGCGGCGGCGCGGTCTCGTGATCGATGTCTATGGGCAAGGTGCCCAAGTGCACCAAGCTCGGCCGTGCCACCCGCTTCAGCATGGCGGCCCAGGGCTTGCAATCGCCGCGCGCACGACGGCTTACTTCCGCATCAGGAAACGCGCACTTCAAGACGCCTGCCAAGCACCCGCGCAGCGGCTTCGATCTGGTCCAGCCGGGACGCGTGCCGCAGATCGAACAGGCGGTCAACCTGCGGCATGTGCCAGCCCAGGCGTCGCGCTAACTCGGACTTCTTGATGCCCTGCTCGGTCATGGCTTGGTACACGCCCAGCTTCGCGCCTTCCAAGGCCGATGGGCGCACGGTGCGCTGCCCGCGCTTGGCTTTGCTGGCGATCGGCAGCGGTTTGCGTGCATCGACGTAGAACGACAGCGCGGTTTCCAAGGCATCAACGGCGTACAGCAGCGCTTCTGCTTCGTCTTCGCCCCGGGTGATGGCCTCGGGCACATCGGGGAATGTCACGACGAACCCACCTTCGGGTTGCGGATCAATGACGACGGGATAGTCCAGCATGGTTCACTTTCCTTTCAGTCCGAGTTGCTTTTTGATGCCTTCGACGGTACCGGTCTTCAGTTCTTTGGCGTGCATGGGTAACACGGACTGAAGCCCGTTGAAATGCAACTTGACGTGCGAACCCTTCGCATTCTCGAACTGCACACCTTGCTTGAGCAGCCAACGCTTGAATTCGTCAACTTGTCTTCGGCGCAGGCGTTAGGCAAAGAGTTGGGCAGTGCGTGCATTCTGGAAGTTTGTCCTTGCCCTCCTTGCACAGGGCCGCAGACTTTGACAAATCACGAGTTGGCTACGCTTTTTGCACCGCTGCGCTTGACACAGGCCAGCCGCGCTTGTGTTGCGTCGATTTGGCTTGTGCGTTGCTTGATGCCCATGGCGCTGGTGTCGACGTAGACCCACTCCGAAGGGATGCGCGTGGTCTAACTACGGTGCGCAATCGTGATCAACGCCGGGCATGGGGTGGCGGTACGGGCTGAAGCGGCGCGCAACCGGGCCCGTCGCGCAGCCTGCCCCATCAAACTCTGTTGATAGCATTCTTCCCACTTCGCCAACTTCGCCAACTTCGCCAACCCCGTCAGCGTCATCCGCTCATCGCCTGCCCCCTGTGCCCGCATCCTCTGCCTCAGCGCCGCAACCCGCGCCCGCCCCACCCCCGCACCGCGCCGCCCCGTGGTTCGCTGCCGCCGCTGCTGCGTTGCCATCCCTGCTGGCCTACAACGTCGCCCCGTCCCCCACTTTCCTGAACCAGGCGTTGGCTTTCGCGCTGTGGCCGGCCTTCGCGCTGGCGGTGGCACCGCTGGCCGCCGGGCGGGGTGCCAACGTGCTGCAAGGCGCCTTGGCGCTGCTGGTGGCCGCCGGTCTGTGGTCGTGGCTGGGTGCTTCGCTGCCGGCCAGCCTGGCGCTGTCCTTGATCGGCTCTTTGCTGGCCGCCGCAGTGATGGTGGCCAGCGGCGCCGGTGCCCGCGCCCGTTGGCAGGCCGGCGACAAGGCCGACCACCAAGGCGCGGCTGCCGTGGACCTGTTCGCCGCCTTCTGCTGGGGCTGGGTGGTAGCGGGTGCGTTGAACGTGGCTGTGGCCGCGGTGCAGGTGTTCTGGCCGGATGTCATCGACGGCGACTGGGTCGCCCATTCCGGCTTCCCGGGCCGTGCGGTGGGCAACCTGCGTCAGCCCAACCACCTCAGCAGCCTGCTGCTGTGGAGCTGCATCGCGGTGGTGGTGCTGCTGCAGCTGGGCCGGTTGCGCGGGCGCTGGGCGGCGGTGCTGTTCGCGGCCTTCGTTTTCGCGGTGGTGCTGACAGCTTCGCGCACGGGCCTGGTCAGCGTGGTGCTGTTGGCCGTGTGGGGCGGGCTGGACCGCCGCTTGAGTTTTCAACTTCAGCGCCCGGTGCGCGTTTTGTTGCTGGCTGCGCCGCTGCTCTATGCCGCGTCGTGGCTGGCCATGGCGCAGTGGGCGGCGGCCTCAGCCCACAGCTTCGGTGGCACCGAGCGTTTGGTCGAAACCGACATTTCCAGTTCGCGTTTCGCGATCTGGCGCGACACGCTGGCGTTGATCAAGCAGCAGCCTTGGACGGGTGTCGGCTTCGGTGAATTCAACTACGCCTGGACGTTGACGCCGTCTCCCAACCGGCCCACCGCACTGTTCGACCACACCCACAACCTGCCGCTGCAGCTGGCGGTGGAACTGGGCCTTCCGCTGGCCTTGCTGATCACCGGCTTGTTGATCTGGGCGTTGTGGCAGGGCGCCCGGCG
>JAYSYH010000365.1:0-8714 GCA_043716645.1 Betaproteobacteria bacterium
TGATCGCAGCCCTGGCGCTGGGCAAGGACGTGCTGCCGCCGCCAGGCACCTGGGCGCCGTTCGACGTGAAGATCATGATGACGGCGATGATGATCCACCTGCCGATATCCATCGCGCTCGGCCTGATTGGCGCATGGCTGGTGCACCGCTTTGACTGGGCCGGTGCCCTGATGGTCGGCGCGGGCCTTGGACTGGCGATTTACATCGTCAATTTCTACGCTATCGCTCCAGCGGTGTTCCCGTGGTTCGAGATGGGGCGCAACTGGATCGGCGTCTTCAGCCACGTCATGTTCGGCGCGGTACTCGGGGTTGCCTACATCGCGTTGAGAAAGCCGAAGCTCTCAAGCCGATAAGCTGGGGACATGCTCGTGCCGCGAGCGCTTGGCGCTGCCGGCAGGGCCATGACCGCCTTCGCTGTAAGCCGGATCTACCCCAGCCGGTGCGCCATTGCGACCTCGCTTTTGCCAAAAGCGCGCAGTGGATCGGTTGGCGCATGGACCCTATGGCGTTGCTCAACACCCGAAATGCGACGTGGCAAATACTCCCCTGGCTGGCGGCGGCACAAGCGGGGGCAAACACGCCTGGCTCTTGAACTCCGGGCGGTTCGCCCATAATTGTGGGTTATTCGTTTGGCTACTCTTGCAAGCGCACCCTGTTTTTTTGACACAACCAATTTCCTATGAGCAAACAAACCCTTTCCTTCCAGGCCGAAGTCGCCCAACTGCTGCACCTGGTCACCCACGCGCTGTATTCCAACAAGGAAATTTTCCTGCGCGAATTGATCTCCAACGCATCCGATGCCTGCGACAAGCTGCGTTTCGAAGCGCTCAACACACCGGCGCTGTTTGAAGACGCGCCGGCGCTGGAAGTCCGCGTCAGCCTGGACAAGAAGGCGCGCACGCTCACCATCAGCGACAACGGCATCGGTATGAGCCAGCAGGAAGCCATCGACAACCTGGGCACCATCGCCAAGAGCGGCACCAAGGACTTTGTGTCCAAGCTCAGCGGCGACCAGAAAGCCGACTCGCAGCTGATCGGCCAGTTCGGCGTCGGTTTTTATTCCGGCTTTATCGTGGCCGACAAAATCACCGTGGAGTCGCGCCGTGCCGGCCTGCCGGCCAGCGAAGGCGTGCGCTGGGTCAGCGGCGGCGCCGGTGACTTCGAGGTCGACAGCATCGAGCGTGCCCAGCGCGGCACCAGCGTCACGCTGCATTTGCGCGAAGACGCCGAGGACTACACCAATGCCTGGAAGGTCAAGGGCATCATCGGCAAATATTCCGACCATATCAGCCTGCCGATCCTGATGCAGAAGGAAGAGTGGAAAGAGGGCGAAAAGATTGAAGGCGACGAATCCGGCGCAACCAAAGGCGGCGAGATGGTGCTCACCGACGCATGGGAAACCGTCAACAAGGCCAACGCCATCTGGGCCCGTGCCAAGAAAGACATCACACCCGAGCAATACGACGAGTTCTACAAGCAGATCAGCCACGACTTCGAGGCCCCGCTGGCCCACACTCACAACCGGGTCGAAGGCAGCACCGAATACACGCAGCTGCTGTACATACCGTCCAAAGCGCCGTTCGATCTGTGGAACCGCGACAAGAAGGGCGGCCTGAAGCTCTACGTCAAACGGGTCTTCATCATGGACGACGCGGAAGCGCTGTTGCCCAGCTACCTGCGTTTCGTCAAGGGGGTGGTCGATTCGGCCGACCTGCCGCTCAATGTCAGCCGTGAATTGCTGCAGGAAAGCCGTGACGTGAAGGCGATCCGCGAGGGCTGTACCAAACGCGTGCTGAGCATGCTGGAAGACCTGGCGAAAAACGATGCGCCGGTGGCGGCCAAGTCAGAGACTGCCGAGGCCGTGACCGACGTTATCACCGACGTTGTCAGCGAAGAAGACAAGGCCGCTGCTGCCGAGAACACCGGCAAATACAGCAAGTTCTACGCTGAGTTCGGCGCGGTGCTGAAAGAAGGCCTGGGCGAAGACTTCGCCAACAAGGAGCGCCTGTCTAAGCTGTTGCGGTTTGCTTCCAGCACTACCGATGGCGTGACGGTCGGTTTCGCCGACTACAAGGCGCGCATGAAGGAAGGTCAGGAGGCGATTTATTACATCACCGCCGACACCCTGGCCGCGGCCAAAAACAGCCCGCAGCTTGAAGTGTTCAAGAAGAAGGGCATCGAGGTTTTGCTGATGACCGACCGGGTCGACGAGTGGGCGCTCAACTATGTGCAGGACTTCGATGGCACGCCGCTGCAAAGCGTGGCCAAGGGCGCGGTCGACCTGGGCAAGATGCTCGACGACACCGAGAAGAAGGCCGCCGAGGAAGCCGCCGAAACCTTCAAGCCGCTGCTGGCCCGACTGAAGGAAGCGCTCAAGGACAAGGCCGAGGACGTGCGTGTCACCACTCGCCTGGTGGACAGCCCGGCCTGCCTGGTGGTGCAGGACCATGGCATGAGCACACAGCTTGCCCGCATGCTCAAACAGGCCGGCCAGTCCGCGCCTGACGTGAAACCGGTGCTCGAAGTGAACGCCGACCATCCACTGGTAAAAAAGCTCGACGGCTCGGTCCATTTCAACGACTTGGCCCACATCCTGTTCGACCAGGCGCTGCTTGCCGAAGGCGGCATGCCAGACGATCCTGCCGCTTATGTGAAACGGGTCAACGCGCTGCTGGTCTGATCAGGTCCAGCTTTGCCCAGTTGAGGCCTGGTCCATTGCGACCGGGCTTTTTTCATGTCCGCGCCGCGTACCGGCTGCATGGCTGCTCACCTTAAGATCCAGCTTGCCCGGGACGGCTGAAGCAGCCTTACTGCATGAACCAGCCGTGACTGACCACCAAGGACTGCCCGGTCAGAGCACTGGTCTCAAAGCCGGCGAACAACAGCGCCACTTCGGCTACGTCCTGCAGCGTGGTGAACTCGCCGTCCACGGTGTCCTTCAGCATGACTTTCTTGATCACATCGTCCTCGCTGATGTTCAGCGCCCTGGCCTGCTCCGGTATCTGTTTTTCCACCAGCGGCGTGCGCACGAAGCCAGGGCAGATCACGTTGGCGCGGATCTTGTATTTGCCACCTTCCTTGGCCACGGTTTTGCACAAACCGATCAGCCCGTGTTTGGCGGTGACGTAGGCCGACTTGAGTACCGATGCTTCCTTGGAGTGCACCGAACCCATGTAGATGATGCTGCCGCCCTTGCCCGACTTCTGCATCTGCGGCACACAGGCTTTGGTGGTGAGGAAGGCGCCGTCCAGATGGATCGCCAGCATCTTCTTCCAGTCGGCGAACGGGAACTGCTCGATCGGGTGCACGATCTGGATACCGGCATTGCTCACCAGCACATCCACGCCGCCGTACCTGGCAAGCACCTCGGCGACCCCTGCATTGACCTGGTCTTCGTCGGTCACGTCCATGGCCACCGCCATAGCGCTGCCGCCGGCCTGCGTGATGGCGTCGGCAACCAGTTGCGCCGCCGCCTTGTTCAGGTCGGCAATGACGAGTTTGCCGCCCTCACGCGCGTAGGTCAGCGCGATTTCCTTGCCTATGCCGCTGGCGGCGCCGGTGACGATGCAGACTTTGTCCTGGAGTTTCATGGAGCGCTTTCAGTTTCAGGTTGAGTGGAAGGGTCGCTTCGGACCGGATTCCATTGTGGCGAAAGTGCATGTGGGTTACCACACTTGCGACGGCGCGCACGCGGGAATAGACTGTTAGCCCGTTCCCGCAACCGTTCGCCGAACCCAAAAAATCATGACATCCATCCAACCCGCGCAAAGGCGCCCGCTTTACAGATCGCTGTACGTCCAGGTGTTGGCCGCCGTGGTGCTGGGCGTGCTGCTGGGGCAGTTCTACCCGCAACTCGGCGAACAGATGAAGCCGCTGGGCGACGGCTTCATCAAGCTGATCAAGATGATCATCGCGCCGATTATTTTCTGTACCGTCGTGATCGGCATCGCCGGTATGGAAGACATGAAAAAGGTGGGCCGGACCGGCGGCCTGGCACTGCTGTATTTCGAGGTGGTGAGTTCGATCGCGCTGGTCGTGGGCCTGGTGGTCGTCAACCTGTTCCAGCCCGGCGCGGGCATGAACGTCAATGCGGCCGCCCTCGACACCAAAGGCATAGCGGCCTACACCGGTCCGGGCAAGATGGTCGGCACGGTGGACTTCCTCCTCAACGTGATTCCAAGCTCGGTGGTAGACGCTTTTGCCAAGGGCGAAATTCTGCAGGTACTGCTGTTTGCGGTGTTGTTCGGTTTTGCGCTGCACAAGTTTGGCGGCCGCGGCACACTGGTGTTCGACCTGATCGAGAAGACCTCCCACGTGTTGTTCGACATCGTCGGTGTCATCATGAAACTGGCGCCGATCGGGGCCTTTGGCGCGATGGCCTTCACGATCGGCAAATACGGTATCGGTTCGCTGTTTTCGCTCGGCAAGCTGATGGGGTCGTTCTATTTGACCTGCCTGATTTTTGTCTTCGTGGTGTTGGGCACAATCGCCAAACTGCATGGTTTCAGCATCTGGAAATTCATCAAATACATCAAGGAAGAACTGCTGATCGTGCTGGGCACATCGTCGTCCGAGTCGGTGCTTCCGCGCATGATGGAAAAGATGGAAAACCTGGGTGCGAAAAAAACCTGTGTCGGACTGGTCATTCCCACCGGGTATTCGTTCAACCTGGACGGCACATCGATTTATCTCACCATGGCAGCCGTCTTTATCGCGCAGGCCACCAATACGCCGTTGACACTGATGCAGGAGCTGACGCTGCTGGCGGTACTGCTGCTGACCTCCAAGGGTGCGGCCGGGGTCACCGGCAGTGGATTTATCGTGTTGGCCGCCACTTTGTCGGCGGTGGGTACGGTGCCGGTCGCGGGTCTGGCGCTGATTCTCGGCATCGACCGCTTCATGTCCGAGGCCCGCGCGCTGACCAACCTGGTGGGCAATGGGGTCGCCACCATCGTGGTGGCCAAGTGGACCGGAGAACTCGACATGCAGCGCCTGCACGCGGGCCTGAACCATGAAACCTGGGCCGAGGCAGAACAGCCCGAAGTGCTGCTGGATGCGAAGACAGCACATATGGCCGACCAGCTTTAGGCTGCTGGGCTTCCGCGGGTGCTGCGCGAGTGGCCATTTGGCAGCTCTTCGCGTAGGAAAAATCCGATTCAACATCTGCTGACCTTGCCGCCATTGCTATCACAGTGCCATCGGACTATCGTGTCGTCCAAGGGCATTTGTCATGAAACATTTTCGTATTGCATTTCTTCTGGTCATCGCCGCAGTCTTTCTAGGCGCTTGCGCGGCCGTCAAGCCGCAACTGCGTGCAGTCACCACCACCTATGGCGACCCGGCTTTCAAGACCGGTGGAACGCTGGCGGTGATCGCGGCTGACGCCGCGCAGAACAACTCACTCGAGTTCACGCATTTCAAGGGACTGATCGCCGAGCGGCTGGCCGCGAGCGGTTATGCGGTGACGAGCGACATCGCATCTGCACAGCAGATCGCCGTGGTCTCTTACGGCATTGACAACGGGCGCACGGAACTGGTGTCGGTGCCGGTGTATGGCCAGACCAGCTGGCCTTTCTACGGCAGCGGCACATTTTTTTACGGTGGCCGGCACGGTGCGATAGGGACCACGCTTTACTCGATGCCGCAATATGGCGTGGTGGGCGCCACTACCGAGAGCTTTACCACCTACAGCCGCGCGCTGGCGCTGGACATCGTGGATGGACCCTCGTTCCGCGCCAACACCACGAAGAAGCTGCTTGAGGTGCGTACCCGCAGCGAAGGCGGCTGCGGCACCATGGCGGTCATGCTTCCGTCGCTGGTACAGGCCATGTTTTCCGTGTTTCCCGGTGAATTCGGCAAGGCCCGCATCGACGTGCGCCAGTTGCCGGAAGGCTTCGTCTGCTGAACCGGCAGTTCAGTAGTGCAGCGCGAACGACTTGCCCCGGAACACACGGTAGGCGTAGACGGTGTAGGCAATGATGGTGGGCAACACCACCGCCACGCCGTAGAAGATCACCATCAGGGCTTCGGGTGCGCTGGCCGCCTGCCACAGCGTCAGGCGGTCAATCACCAGCCACGGAAAAAGGCTGTAGCCCAGGCCGTAAAACGACAATAAAAACACCCCCACGGTACAGGCGAACGGCACCGCAACGCCATATTGGTTGTGCTGCGCCAGTCGGGTCGGAAGCCGCCGGAGGCTGCGCGCCATTACAAAGAACAAGACCAGCGTCATGGCCGGAATCGGGAACAACACGACGATGTTCGGAAAACTGAACCACTTGTCGAAAATACGCTGGCTGACCAGCGGCGTGGCCAGTGATATGGCGGCCACGCCGGCCGCTGTGAACCACCAGCTGCGCAACGCCCATCCGACCGCCTTCAGCTGCAGAGCGCCTTCGGACTTGATGATGAGCCAGCCCGCGCCCAGCAGGCAGTAGGCTGCCAACAGGCACAGGCCGATCAAGGCGCTGAACAGGTTGCTGACCAGGTCGTTCTTGAAGCCGGTAATCAGCCCGCCCAGCATGAACCCCTGCGCCCAGCCGGCAACTACCGAACCACCGAAAAATGCACGGTCCCACAAACGTTTGTGTTCGTCCCGCGCCTTGACCCGAAAGTCGAACGACACACCCCGCAGCATCAGCCCCACCAGCATCAGTGCCACCGGCAAATACAGGGCTCCGAGGATCACGCCGTGCGCCGCCGGAAAAGCCACCAGCAGCACCCCGACACCCAGCACCAGCCAGGTTTCGTTGGCGTCCCAGAACGGGCCGATGCTGGAAATCATGGCATCCTTCTGCGCGTCGTCATCGGCGCGTTGCAGCAACACGCCGACACCCAGGTCGTAGCCGTCCAGGATCACATAGGCCAGCATGGCCAGCGCCATCACCAGCGCGAACACCAGCGGCAACCAGCCGGCAGCCTGCGTGAGATCAGGAATCTGTTCAAGCATATTGCTCCCCGAGGACGGGGCCGGTCCGGCCTACCGGCATCCGCACCGCAGCAGTGGATGTCGTGGCCTTGGCAGCCAGGTGAAACACAACCCGCACATACGCCAGCAACAGGAACCCATACAACGTGAGGTACAGCACCAGTGTGGTGGCGATGTTGGCCACGGGTGTGGTGGAGGCGGCTTGCGCCGCCGTCAGCACACCTTGTACCAACCAGGGCTGCCGGCCGATCTCGGTCACGTACCAGCCCGCGATCAGGGCCACCCAGCCGGCAAACGTCATCGCCACCAGCACCCGCGCCAGCCAGGATGCAATGGCCCGCCCTCGGCGCGTTTGCCACACCGCCAGCCAACTGACCACCAGCATCAGCATCCCGATACCCACCATCACCCGGAAGGCCAGAAACACCGGCGCCACTGGTGGATGTTTGTCGCCGAACGAATTGATGCCCCTGACCTCGCCGTTCCAGCTATGGGTCAGATACAGCGATGCAAGGCCCGGAACCGCGACTTCGAACCGGTTCGACTTCGTGGCAGCGTCTGGCACGGCGAACAGTACCGCGGGCGCGCCGCTTTGCGTTTCCCAAATACCTTCGATGGCGGCGATCTTGGCAGGCTGGTGGGCAAGCGTGTTCACACCATGCAGATCGCCCACCACGATCTGGATCGGTATCAGGAAAGCCGCGAGGTAAATACCGGTGCGCAAGGCGGCGTTCACGTCTGCGCCCCGGTCACGCTTGAGCCAGCGGAATGCGCTGACGCCCGCAAGCAAAAATGCCACCGTCAGGCCCGACGCGATCAACATGTGCGTTAGCCGGTAGGGGAACGACGGGTTGAAGATGACCTCGAACCAGCTGGTCACATGCGCCTTCCCGTCGATCATCTCGAAGCCGGCCGGGGTATGCATCCACGAGTTGAGCGCCAGGATCCAGAAGGCCGACAGCGTGGTGCCGGCCGCCACCAGGAACGTCGCCGCGGTGTGGACCTTTTCACTGACCCGCCCACGCCCGAACAGCATGATGCCCAGCATCGTCGCCTCAAGGAAAAACGCGGTCAGAACTTCGTAGGCCAGCAGCGGCCCGGCCACGTTGCCGACCGTGTTCATGAAGCCCGGCCAGTTGGTGCCGAACTGAAAACTCATGGTGATGCCGCTAACCACGCCGAGCGCAAACGTCAGCGCGAAAATCTTGATCCAGAACTGGTAACTGTCCATCCAGTGCTGTTGCCCGGTGGCGCTGAAGCGGGTTTTGAAAAACAACAGCACCCAGCCCAGACCGATGCTGATGGTCGGGAACAGGATGTGAAAAGTGATGTTGGTCGCGAACTGAATTCGCGCCAATACGAACGGGTCAGCTTGAAACATTTTTAACCACCTTCTTTACGCGGTCCTTCATTTCCAGCAGCTTCTGCACTTTGGCGCCCATCTTCATAAGCGCGCTCAACGTTTCGGTGTCCATCTTCTGCACATCGTCAAGCCACAGCGTCATGCGCTCAATGAACTCATGCATCTGCTTCATGCGCGCTTGTGCGTGGATGTCCTCGATCACCGCGGGTTGCTCCATCAACGCGTCGCGCAGCATTGACAAGGTAGGGTCGATCTCCCGCTTGCGACGTTCGGCCGCCAAAGTCCGGAAGATTGCCCACACGTCCTCGGGGGCCTGGAAATACTCCCGACGGTCGCCCGGCTGGTGCATCAACCGCACCAGGTTCCAAGACTGCAACTCCTTCAGGCCCATGCTCACGTTGGAGCGCGAAAAGCCGAGCGCCT
>JAYSYH010000366.1:0-2839 GCA_043716645.1 Betaproteobacteria bacterium
AGCGACGCCCATGGCCACCGGCGCGGTGACTGACTTGGGCGCCAGCGACAGCAGCACGTCATGCGGCAAGCCCAACGCCCAGCCCAGTGCAACCGCGGACAGGCTGGCCGCCGCCCCGCCGGCCAGTGCGGCCACCAGCAAACGGCCCCACCTGCGGCGCAGTTCAATGCGGCGTTGCCACAGCGGCCAGGCCAGTGCCACCACAGCCGGGCCCAGCAGGAAGTGGATGAACTGCGCGCCAGCAAAGTAGCTGGGGTAGGCCGTGCCGGTGACCGCCAGCAGGCCGGCCAGCACGACGACCGTCCACAGCACCGGGTTGGCCCAGGGCGCCTGCTGCATGCGGGTGTAGAAGACCTGCGCGGCCACGTAGACGACCAGGGTCGCGGTCAGTCCGAACAACGGGGTCGCCGACAGGTACACCCAGAGCTCGACGAAGCTGTGCACGACGGGCTTCATCGCGGCAGGCTCAATGTTCGGCCGGCGGTGAGCCGCGCAGCAGGGCCTGCAGCAGCAGCGCGGTGACGGCCAGCCCGACCAGTGTGGACAGCACCAGCACCGCCACGATGCGCAGGCCGTATTGCGACAGCAGCGCCACGTGCGTGACGACGCCCACGCCGACGGGTACGAACAGCAGCGACAAGTGCCGCAACAGCGGCTCGGCCGCAGCACTGGCCGGCACGCGCAGCGGCGCCCAGTTCAACAGCAGTAGCGCGAGCAGCATGCCCAGCACCGGGCCGGGCAGCGGCAGGTGCAGGCCGCGCGCCAGCGCCTCGCCCAGGCTCTGGCACAGCAGCAGCAACGCCAGGCCACTCAGCGCTTGCATCGGGTCGCGGCCTCAGGCTCATGCGGCGCAGCCCACCCGTAGCTCAGCGCCCAGTAGTGGTCCCAGACCAGCCAGCGGGGGCTGCTCGCCTGAGGGCCAAGCACGGCGATGGCCTGCTCTGGCGTCGGGAAGTTCTTCAGCACCTCGTGCACGCTGCCGTCGTCCAGGCTGCGGCTTTGGTAGGTGTTGCCGTGCTCGTCTTCGCGCGACAGCGGCGTGCTGCTTTGCGCAACGTAACGGTTGTCCAGCATCACCACGCGCGCACCGGGCCGCAGCCGCGCGTGCAGCGTGGCCAGCCACGCGGGCAAGGTCTGCAGCGGCACGTGGCTCCACCAACAGCCCGCGAAGGCGGCGTCGAAAGTCCGGCCGCCCAGTTCCGCCATCGAATACGCATCGGCGGTAGCGAACTGCACGCAGGCCGGCAGGGTCTTGGCGCGCGCCACGGCCATCGTTTCGGGATTCAGATCGGTGGCCAGCCAGGCCTGCGCATCGCGCGCGCCCGGTGCCGTCCACCAGCCGGTGCCGCAGGCGATTTCCAGCACCTCGCGACCGACGAACACCGTCGGCAACCAGGCCTCCATCGCGCGCAGATCGCGCTGCCGTTCGGGCTTGGCATACACGCGCTCGTAATAGGCGGCACGCTGGGCGTAATAGGCGCGCATGTCTTCGACAACGGCGGGCGTGGCGGTCATCCAGCGGCCTTCATGCGGTGGCCTTCAGGCCGTCGCGCCCAAACGGGCGGGGTTGAAGACGCGGTCGGGGTCGAAGGCCCGCTGCAGGTCGCGCTGAATGCGGTCCAGCGGCGGCGCCGGCGGTGCAAAGACGCCAGCCGATTTGTCGCCGCTGCGAAACAGCACGGCATGGCCGCCGGCGGCCTGGGCCACATCACGCAGCACGCTGGCCGGTGCACTGGTGCAGATCCAGCGCTGCGCACCGCCCCATTCCAGCAGTTGTTCGCCCGACAGCTTCAGCGGCGCGGCCGTGGCCGGCACCGACAGGCGCCACAGGCTGGCGCCGGCATCCACCGCCTTCGCCGCGCCGACGAAGAACTCGTCGCGATGGTCGCGCAGGCCGGCCCAGAAAGTGCTGGCCAGCGCGGCGTCGACCGGCTCACCGCCGATGGTCCGGGCAGCCGCCGACACCGCTGCCGTGGCGCCCGACAAGCGCAGCACCAGCATGCCGTCCCACCACGCGCTGGCGTTCAACGGCAGCGGCTGGCCGCCCCATTCGTTGACACGGCGGATGGCCTCGGTTTGCCCGGCTTCCAGCCGCAGCGACAGCGTGGCCGGTGCCACGGGCAGCACCTTCAACGAGACCTCGCAGATCACGCCCAGCGTGCCCAGCGAGCCAGCCAGCACGCGCGAGACGTCGTAGCCGGCCACGTTCTTCATCACCGTGCCGCCGAAGCTCAAACACTCGGCGCAGCCATTCAGCAGCGTGGCGCCCAGCACGTAATCACGAACCGTACCGACCACCGCGCGGGACGGGCCGGCCAGACCGGCGGCGACCATACCGCCGACGGTGCCGCCAACCGTGGCGCCCGCAGTTGCAGGCTCACCGAAGCGCGGTGGTTCGAAGGGCAGGCACTGGCCTTTCTCAGCCAGCGCGGCTTCCAGTTCAGCCAGCGGCGTGCCGGCGCGCACGGTCACCACCAATTCACTCGGCTCGTAACTGCTGATACCGGACAGCGCCGTGGTGTCCAGCACCAGGCCTTGCTGCGGGCCGCCGTAAAAAGCCTTGGTGTTGCCGCCGCGGATGTCGATCTGCAACCGTTGCGCGCGAGCGTGCTGGATCTGTTCGGCCCAGCCGGCCAAGACTGGTTGTGTCGTGGTGTTCATGTGCCCCAATCATCCGCCAAGCGTTGAGCCTGATTCAGTACCAGCTTGATGGCAGCCTCCTGCAAATCCGGTGGGTATTTGTGCCTGCGCAACGTGATATGAACCAGGTTGCGCAACCGTGCGCGAATGCTCTCTCGCTGGCGCCAGTCGCTGCGGGCGGGCGCGCTGCTATCGGGTG
>JAYSYH010000367.1:0-8655 GCA_043716645.1 Betaproteobacteria bacterium
GCGTGCCCGGCCATGCGGCCGGGCACGCTTACACTGCGCACTGCATCCTGGGAGTTGATTTGTGGCGGCCTATAAGCGCATCTTGTTGAAGCTGTCGGGCGAGGCCCTGATGGGTGAAGACGCCTACGGCATCAACCGTTCGACCATCGTCCGCATGGTGCGCGAGGTGCAGGAAGTCACACTGCTGGGCTGCGAGGTGGCTGTGGTCATCGGCGGAGGCAACATCTTTCGTGGCGTGGCTGGCGGCGCTGTAGGCATGGACCGTGCCACCGCCGACTATATGGGCATGCTGGCCACCGTGATGAACGCTTTGGCACTGGCCGACACGATGCGCCAGGAAGGCATGACCGCGCGCGTGATGTCGGCCATCAGCATCGAACAGGTGGTTGAGCCCTATGTCCGGCCCAAGGCATTGCAGTATCTTGAGGAGGGCAAAGTGGTCGTCTTTGCGGCGGGCACTGGGAACCCCTTTTTCACCACCGACACCGCGGCCGCTTTGCGCGGGGCAGAAATCGGCGCCCAGATTGTGCTGAAGGCCACCAAGGTGGACGGCGTCTATTCGGCTGACCCCAACAAAGACCCGTCAGCCACCCGTTACGACAGCATCAGCTTCGACACGGCCATCGCCCAGAATCTTCAGGTGATGGACGCGACAGCGTTTGCGCTGTGCCGCGACCAGAAGTTGCCCATCAAGGTGTTCAGCATCTTCAAGCCCGGCGCGCTCAAGCGCGTGGTGATGGGTGAAGACGAAGGCACCCTGGTGCACGTTTGAGGAGAGACAGGCACTATGTCGTTACTTGAAATCAAGAAGACCGCCGAACAGAAGATGGCCAAGTCCACCGAATCGTTCAAAGGCGAACTGCACAAGATCCGTACCGGCCGCGCCCACCCGGGTTTGCTGGACCAGGTGCACGTCGACTACTACGGCTCGATGGTGCCGATCAGCCAGGTCGCCAACGTGACGCTGCTCGACGCCCGCACGATCAGCGTTCAGCCTTGGGAAAAGGCAATGGGAGCGAAGATCGAGCGCGCCATCCGCGAATCCGACCTGGGGCTGAACCCGTCGTCCCAAGGCGAATTGCTGCGTGTGCCCATGCCCGGGCTGACCGAAGAGCGTCGCAGGGAACTGACCAAGGTGGTTCGCAACGCCGGTGAAGACGCCAAGATTGCGGTGCGCAGCGTACGCCGCGAAGCCAACGAGCATTTGAAGAAGATGCTGAAGGACAAGACGGCAAACGAAGACGACGAACGCCGCGCGCAAGACGAGGTTCAGCGCCTGACCGACCGCACCATCGCCGACATCGATCGGCTGGTGCAGGGCAAGGAAGCCGAAGTGATGGCGGTTTGATCGCGCCTGTGAACCGCGCCGTGCCGACCGCTGAGCACCATCCCACTGCAGCTGCCGTTGCCGTGGCCTCTGATCTTGCTGCATCCGTTCCGCGGCACGTGGCCGTCGTGATGGACGGCAACGGTCGCTGGGCGCGCCAGCGCTTCATGCCGCGCTTCTTTGGCCACAAGCAAGGGGTGGATGCGCTGGTCCGGGCGGTGAACGCATTCGCCGACCGTGGCGTGCAGTACCTCACCGTGTTTGCCTTCTCGTCAGAAAACTGGAAGCGGCCGACCGAAGAGGTCTCTGGCCTGATGAGCCTGGTGCTGGTGGCGGTTTCCAAGTACCTCACCAAACTGTCGGGTGATGGCGTTCGCATCCGAATCGTCGGTGACCGCTCGGCGGTGTCTGACAAACTGCGCCAGGCCTGGGAACACGCCGAAGAACTTACCCAGCACAACACCCGCATTACGCTGGCGGTGGCCTTCAATTACGGCGGCCGCTGGGACGTTGTTCAGGCCTGCCGCACGGCGATGGCCGAAGGTATGCGCCCGGATCAGGTGGACGAAGCGTGGCTGTCCAAGCACATGGCGCTGTCATTCGCGCCCGACCCCGATCTCTTCATCCGCACCGGCGGCGAGATGCGCATCAGCAATTTCCTGCTCTGGCAGGCCGCGTATTCCGAGCTCTTCTTCACTGAGTGCCTGTGGCCCGATTTCGGCGTTCCGGAAATCGACGCCGCATTGCTGGCGTACGCCAGGCGCGACCGCCGATTCGGCACCATCCGCCCTCCTTCAGTGGTGCCCGAGGGCACTTGAGATGCTGCGCCAGCGCGTCATCACCGCCCTCATCCTGGTGGCCGTCCTACTTGTTTCGCTGATGTCGGCCAGCCGCTGGCCGTTTGCTCTGCTGACGCTGTGCTTGATGGCAGCCGGTGGTTGGGAATGGGCGCGGTTGAATCAAGCCGCACCTGTCGCATCTCTGGCGATGGGCGCCACGGTCGCGGTAGTCGGACTGCTGTCTTTGCTGGCCGGGTGGGTGGACCGCCCGCCGTCCTGGTTTTGGTTGGCTGCGACGTTGATATGGACAGTCGGTGCCGCCATCGCATTGCAGCGCGGGACTGACAGCTGGAAGCACCTGCCGCAGTCAGGCCGGCTGGTCCTGGGCTTGATCGGCATCTGGCTGGCCTGGTTGGCCATCGCGCACGCCCGTGTCATCGGCATCAATTTCATGCTGTCGGTGTTGTGTCTGGTGTGGATGGCCGATGTCGCGGCCTACTTTGGGGGCAAGGCCTTCGGCCGCCGCAAGCTGGCGGTGTCCATCAGCCCCGGCAAGAGCTGGGAAGGCGTTTGGTCGGGCATGGCGGGGGTCCTGCTGCTGTCGCTGTTCTGGCTCTGGCTGGACGGCCATGCACCGGTCGACGGACCCAGCCTGTACTCTCGGCTTTACACCGCTGTCGGCCTGACCGCCATGGCGCCTGCGTTGTTGGCCTTGTGCGGGCTGAGCGTAATCGGCGACCTGGTCGAATCATTGGTCAAACGTGCAGCGGGCGCCAAAGACAGCAGCCAGTTGCTGCCCGGCCACGGCGGCGTGCTCGACCGGGTTGATGCCTTGCTGCCGGTGCTGCCGGCGGCCCTGGCTTTGGTCAGTCTGGGAGCCCAGCCATGACCGCCAAGCAGCGCCTGGCCATCCTGGGCTCGACGGGTTCTGTCGGCAGCAGCACCTTGGATGTGGTCGCCCGCCACCCCGACCGCTTTGAAGTCGTGGGCTTGACGGCTCACCAACGCACCGATGTGCTGATCGAGCAATGCCGCCGTTTCAAGCCGCACCGTGTGGTGCTGCCCGACGCCGACCGGGCTGCCTCTGTGCGCGCAGCACTCGGCGAATTGGGTTTGCAGACCGAGGTGCACAGCGGCGCACAGGCGCTTTGCGACTTGGCTTCGGCGCATGACGTGGACAGCGTGATGGCTGCCATCGTCGGTGCTGCCGGCCTGCCGCCCTGCATGGCCGCGGCGCGCGCCGGCAAACGTTTGCTGTTGGCCAACAAGGAAGCCCTGGTCGTTGGTGGTGCGCTCTTCATGCGCGCCGTGCAACAGGGCGGCGCGGTGCTGCTGCCGATAGACAGCGAGCACTCGGCCATCTTCCAGTGTCTGCCGGAAGACAGCCGAGCCTGGGGCGCGCGCATCGACCACATCGTGCTCACGGCCAGCGGCGGCCCCTTCCGCCAAAGCGACTCGGCGGCGTTGTACGGCGTCACACCTGAGCAGGCGGTGGCCCATCCAAATTGGGTGATGGGCCGCAAGATCTCGGTTGATTCGGCCACGATGATGAACAAGGCGCTCGAAGTCATCGAAGCACGCTGGTTGTTCAACCTGACCCCCGAGCAAATCAAGGTCGTGATCCATCCTCAAAGCATCATTCACTCGATGGTCGTGTGCCGTGACGGGTCGGTGTTGGCCCAGCTCGGCACGCCCGACATGAAGGTACCCATTGCCTACGGCCTGGCGTTTCCGGAACGCATCGAATCGGGCGCGCCGCGGCTGGACTTTCTGGCCCTGCAAGCGCTGAGCTTCGAGCCGCCGGACCCGCGCCGTTTCCCGGGCCTGCAACTGGCCTGGGATGCGCTGGCCGCACCGGCGGGTACGACGGCTGTGCTGAACGCAGCCAACGAAGTGGCCGTCGCTGCCTTTCTCGACCGTCGCATCGGTTTCATGGATATCCACCGCGTCAACGTACGCACCCTCGAACGCCTGGAGCCCCGCCTGACTGCCGACCACACCCTGGATGACCTGCTCGATCTGGATCAACGCGGCCGCGCCGCCGCGCAGCAGGCGATGACGGAGCTGGCCGCATGATCACGACCGTGCTGGCCTTCCTGTTCACGCTGGGCGTACTGGTGGTGATCCACGAGTACGGCCACTACCGCGTGGCTGTGGCTTGCGGCGTGAAGGTGCTGCGTTTTTCCGTTGGCTTCGGCCGCGTGCTGTGGCGCCGCCAGAGCGGGCCCGACGCCACCGAATTTGTTGTCTGTGCGCTGCCGTTGGGTGGCTACGTGCGGATGCTGGACGAGCGTGAAGGCGAAGTCTCGGCGGCCGACGTGAACCGCACCTTCAACCGCAAGCCGCTGCTCAGCCGCGCGGCCATCGTGGCCGCCGGGCCGGTCGCCAACTTGCTGTTGGCGGTAGTGCTGTACGCCGCGGCGCACTGGATCGGCATCGACGAGCCGAAGGCTGTGCTGGGTGCCCCCATCGCCGGCAGTCTGGCAGAGCGTGCCGGCTTGCGCAGCGGCGATTGGGTCAAGGCCGTGGCCACCGCGCCTGAAGACTGGCAGGACGTGCAGTCGCTGGTTGATTTGCGCTGGCAAATCACGCAGTCGGCATTGCGGGGGCGCAGCCTGCAGTTGCAGGTCTCCGACCGCGACGGCAGGGCCGCGCGCACGCTGACGCTGAACCTCGCTGGCCTGGGTGACGCTGAAGTCGATGTCACGATGGCACGCAAGATCGGTCTGGGCGGCGCATTCAGCGAACCGGTCCTGGGCGAGGTCAAGGCTGGCGGTCCTGGCGCCGCGGCCGGCTTGCTGAAGGGTGACCGCGTGCGCAGCGTCGACGGCCTGGCCGTGACTGATGCCCAGGGCCTGCGTGAGCGCATCCGCGTCAGCGTGCGCGACGGCAAAGCCGCGCCGCAGCAGTGGACGGTTGAACGGTCCGGGCGTACGCTGCTCGTCGACATTACCGCTCGCGTACAGCGCGACGGCGAGGCTATGGTCGGCCGCATCGACGCTTACGTCGGCGAGCCGCCGGTCATGGTCACTGTGCGCCACGGTCCCATCGAAGGCCTGCAGCAAGGCTTCATCCGCACCTGGGACGTTTCGGCGCTGACGGTCAAGATGATGGGCCGTATGCTGATCGGCCAGGCGTCACTGAAGAATCTCAGTGGTCCGTTGACGATTGCCGACTACGCTGGTCAGTCGGTGGCGCAAGGCCTGCCGTACTACCTCGGCTTCCTGGCACTGGTCAGCGTCAGTCTGGGGGTGTTGAACCTGCTGCCCCTGCCGATGCTCGATGGGGGGCATTTGATGTATTACATTTTCGAGGGCGCGACCGGTCGTCCAGTCTCCGACCTCTGGCTCGCACGCCTGCAACGTGGCGGGATCGCGGTGTTGCTGACGATGACGTCGGTCGCCCTGTTCAACGACGTAGCCCGCCTTCTGGGCTTGAACTGAATCCCATGTTCCCTGTCTCTTCGTTCGGGCCTTGCGGCCGGTTCAGTTCTGCCGCCATCGTCGCCGCCGTGTTGGTCAGCGTGGCTGTCGTTGCGCCCGCCTGGGCCGTTGCGCCCTTCGTCGTGAAGGACATCCGCGTCGAGGGCCTGCAACGCACCGACCCCGGTACGGTGTTTGCATCGCTGCCCTTCCGCATCGGCGACAGCTACACCGACGACAAGGGCGCAGCAGCCTTGCGTGCGCTGTTTGCCACCGGTCTGTTCAAGGATGTGCGCATCGAAATCGAAGACCAGGTGGCGGTCGTCATCGTCGACGAACGCTCGATCATCGGCAGCGTCAACTTCGTCGGTCTCAAAGAGTTCGACAAAGATCCGCTGACCAAGTCACTGCGCGACGCCGGCATCGGTGAAGGACTGCCTTTCGACCGTGCGCTGATCGATCGCGCCGAACAGGAAGTCAAGAAGCAGTACCTCAGCCGCAGCCTCTACGGCGCCGAGGTGGTGACGACCATCACGCCGCTGGAACGCAACCGCGTTAATGTCACCTTCACGATGACCGAAGGCGAAGCCGCTCGCATCAAGGACGTGCGCATCGCGGGCAACAAGGTGTTCTCGGAATCGACGCTGCTGGAACTGTTCGAACTGACGCCCAGCGGCTGGCTCACCTGGTACAGCAAAACCGACCGTTATTCGCGCACCAAGCTCAATGCCGACCTCGAAAAGTTGCGCGCGTACTACGTGAACCGCGGTTACCTCGAGTTCGCCATCGAGTCGACGCAGGTCACCATATCGCCCGACAAGCAGACCATTTCAGTGGCCATTTCGGTGAAGGAAGGCCAGCCCTACACGGTCACTTCCGTGCGCCTGGAGGGTGACTACTTGGGCAAGGATCAAGAGTTCCAGGCCTTCGTGCTGCTGCGCCCGGGACAGCCTTATCGCGGCAACGCGGTGACCGACACCACCAAGCGTTTCCAGGACCTGTTCGGCTTGTACGGGTATGCCTTCGCGCGCATCGATGCGCGGCCTGAAATCGACCGCGCAACGGGCCAGGTCGCGGTCGTGCTGACGGCCGAGCCGCAGCGTCGCGTCTATGTGCGCCGCATTGATGTGGCCGGCAACACGCGCACCCGCGACGAAGTCGTTCGGCGCGAATTCCGTCAGCTTGAAGGTGCCTGGTACGACGGTGGTCTGATCAAGCTGTCCAAGGAGCGTGTGGACCGACTGGGTTTCTTCAAGGACGTTGACGTCGAGACCAACGAAGTCACGGGCTCGCCCGATCTGGTGGACCTGATCGTCAACGTCACCGAGAAGCCGACCGGCAATCTGATGGTGGGCGCCGGCTATTCCAGCGCTGAGAAGTTCACCTTCACGGCATCAGTGAAACAGGAAAACGCCTTCGGTTCAGGCAATTACCTTGGCATCGAACTCAACACCAGCAAGTACAACCGCACTGCGGTGATCAGTACCGTCGACCCGTATTTCACGGTGGACGGTATTTCACGTGCCATTGATGTCTTCTACCGCACCAGTCGCCCCATCAACAGCCTGGGCAACAGCTACGACCTAAAGACGCCGGGTGCTTCTATCCGTTTCGGCATTCCGTTCTCGGAATACGACACGGTCTTCGTGGGTGTCGGCATCGAGCACACCGAGATCAGCACCAACGTCGGTATCCCGTTGTCGTACCTGAATTACCGCGTACTCTACGGCCAGCGCAGCAACTCATTCCCGCTGACGTTGGGCTGGTCCCGCGACGCGCGCGACAGCGTGCTGGTGCCCACCGCCGGCCGTTACCAGCGCGTCAACGTCGAATGGGGGTTTGCCGGCGAAGTGCGCTACTTGCGGACCAATCTGCAGTACCAGGAATATTGGCAATTGCCGCTGCGGATGTCCTTCGGCATCAACGCCGAAGTGGGGCTGGGCCGCGGTTTGGGCGGCAAGCCTTACCCGGTTTTCAAGAACTTTTACGGCGGTGGTCTGGGCACGGTGCGAACCTTCGAACAGGGTTCGCTGGGGGTTGTCGACCCGACCGGCGCCTACATCGGCGGCGCCAAGCGCATGAACATCAATGGCGAGCTGTACTTCCCGGTGCCCGGCACCGGCAACGACAAGAGCCTGCGTGTGTTCGCCTTTGCCGATGCCGGTAACGTGTGGCGCGAAGACGAACCCATCACCAGTTCCACCATCCGCAGCGCGGCGGGGGTCGGCCTGTCGTGGATTTCGCCAGTGGGCCCGTTGAAGTTGAGTTACGGCAAGCCCATCAAGGCTTTGCGCAACGATAGAATCCAGCGTTTCCAATTCCAGATCGGGACTTCCTTCTGATGAAGACGACTGCCTTGCAGTGGCTTTGCTCCACCGCGCTGCTCATCACCGCTGCGGCACCTGCCACAGCACAAGAAATCAAGATTGGCTACGTGAACAGCGAGCGCGTGATGCGCGAGTCGAACCCGGCCAAGGCTGCACAGGCCAAGCTGCAGGCTGAGTTCAGCAAGCGCGAAAAAGAGCTCGACGACTCGGCTGCGAAGCTGAAGAGCGCGGCTGACAAGCTGGAGAAAGACGCCGTCACGTTGTCGGAATCCGAGCGCAGCCGCCGCCAGCGCGAGTTGGTCGAGTCCGATCGCGACTTGCAGCGCAAACGACGCGAGTTCCAAGAAGACCTGAACCAGCGCCGCAACGAAGAGCTGGCCGGTGTCGTTGAGCGCGCTAACCGCGTGATTCGTCAAATCTACGAGAGCGAGAAGTACGACCTTGTGCTGCAGGAGGTGATCTTTGCCGGTGCCCGCGTGGACATCACCGAAAAGGTTATCAAAGTCCTTAACGCGCCGGCCGGCCCGGGCAAGTAGGTAGCACTTCGGCGGCCTGACCGTGCAGGTACGCCTCGGTGATCTGAGTCGGCTGCTGGGTGCGGAATTGGTGGGCGACCCCGATCTCAGCGTCAGCTGCATGGCCTCATTGGAATCGGCCGGGCGCAACGCGGTTTCCTTTCTGGCCAACCCGCGCTACCAGGCGCAACTGCAAGTCACGCAGGCTGGGGTTGTGATCGTCGGCCGTGACATGCGCGAAGCTGCGGTGTCACGTGGCGCTGCATTGGTTTGCGCCGACCCCTA
>JAYSYH010000368.1:0-2820 GCA_043716645.1 Betaproteobacteria bacterium
GGGGGTGTGAAATGAAGAGATGTAACTTAGTTACAAAACTAATGATGCATGAGTTTCTGCAGGGGGTCAATTGCCCGGGCGATCGCCGGCGCGGTCGCCGGGCAGCGGGCCGCGCTGGTCGTCGACCGATTGGCCGTGCGGGCCCAGCTCCAGGCTGCCCCGCCCCAGCAGCCGGTTGCCGCTGCTGAGCACGGGCGTGTCGGGTGGCAGCCGGTTGGCCCACACCCGCACGAAGCTGCCGCCGGCGGCGCGGTGGTTGATGAAGGTGTTGTCCCGCACCACCAGGCGGTTCTCGTCCCAGGGCTGGCCTTCGGCGCCGTACGACACCATCACGGCGTTCTCGGTCAGCGGGCTCTGCACCAGCGTGTTGCGCTCGATCAGGGCGATGCCGCCGTTGGGCAGGTCGATCTCGTAGGAGGCACGGCCGTCGCGGCCGTCGTCGAGCCGGTTGCCGACGATGGTGGCTTGGCGGGCCCGTGACTTGAGCAGGTTGCCTTCGCGGCCCTGGCGAAAGAGGCTGCCGCTCACGGTCAGGCGGGCGATGCGCCCCACGTAGAGCAAGTGGGGCAGCTGGGTAGGCGGCGGCACCGCTGTGGCGAATTCGCAATCGACGATGTCCAACGCGCTGTCCGGGTCGTTGCCGGTCAGCACGCCGTTTTCGTTGTCGGTGAATTCGCAGTGACGCAACCGCAGGTGGCCTTTCTCGAAGCGGATCCCCGCGCCATTGCCGTCGGGAACCCGCGCGCCCCGGAAGGCGATGTTCTCGATCTGCACATCGCCGTTGCGCACCACCCAGATGGCCTTTCCCTCGATGTGCCGGCCGTCGGCGAAGAGCACGGGCCTCGTGCCAATGCCGACGATCCTCAGGCGCCGTTGCGGTATCAGGGCCAGGGCCACGTCACCGCGGTAGGTCCCCTCCAGTACCTCGATGGTGTCGCCGTCAGCGGCACGTCGGATGGCGTCGGCCACCCGGGTGATCGACTCGGCCGGGCCCACCCGCCAGGTGGCGCCGGCCTGCGCGAAGCCGCGGCCGGCCAGCGGCGCCAGCAGCGCGCCAGCCAGAGCGCGGCGGCGTGTCAGGGTCAGGGTCGGGGTCGGGGTCGGGAATGGCCAGGGCATCGCTGCATTCTGGCCGGTCGGCCGCACCGCGTAACGTGCTCGTAACGCGCCCGTGACGCGCCCGTCACCGGGCGTCACCGGAACACGTTCTAATTCAGCTGTCCTTGGCCCCACAGGATCACCATGAACCAACTCGACCAGCTCAAACAGTTCACCACCGTGGTGGCCGACACCGGCAACTTCAAGCAGCTGGCGCAGTACGCGCCGCGCGACGCCACCACCAACCCGTCGCTGATCCTCAAGGCGGTGCAGCAGCCCGACTACGCGCCGCTGCTGGCCAGCACCGTGGCGGCGCACCGCGGCCAGCCGCTGGCGGCCATCGTCGACCAGGTGCTGGTGCGCTTCGGGCTGGAAATTCTGAAGATCGTGCCCGGCCGCGTGTCGACCGAGGTGGATGCGCGGCTGAGCTTCGACACCGCCGCCACGCTGGCCCGGGCGCGCCGGCTGATCGGCCTGTACCAAGCCGCCGGCATCGGCCGCGAGCGCGTGCTGATCAAGATCGCCGCCACCTGGGAAGGCATCCAGGCCGCCCGCGTGCTGGAGACCGAAGGCATCCACTGCAACCTCACGCTGCTGTTCGCCTTCGCCCAGGCGGTGGCCTGTGGCGACGCTGGTGTGCAGCTGATCAGCCCGTTTGTCGGCCGCATCTACGACTGGCACAAGAAGCAGGCCGGCGCCACCTGGGACGAGGCGCGACAAGCCGGCGCCCACGACCCCGGGGTGCGCTCGGTCGAGGCCATCTACCGCCATTACAAGCGCTGGGGCATCAAGACCGAGGTGATGGGCGCCAGCTTCCGCAACGTCGGCCAGATCGTCGCGCTGGCCGGTTGCGACCTGCTGACCATCAGCCCCGACCTGCTGGCCCAGTTGCAGGCCAGCGAGGCGCCGCTGCTGCGCCGGCTGGTCCCCACCGCCGCCCGCCAGGCCGACCTGCCCGAAGTGCAGCACGACGAAGCCAGCTTCCGCTACGCCTTGAACGAAGACGCGATGGCGACCGACAAACTGGCCGAAGGCGTCCGCGCCTTCGCCGCCGACGCCGCCAAGCTCGACACGATGATCAAGGGCTTGTGATGAACTTCAAGCGCTGCGACGCCACGGTGGCTTGGGCGGCTTTGCAAGGCCACTTCGAAGCCCATGGCCGCGATCTCGACCTGCGCGAGGCCTTTGCCCGTGACCCGCAGCGCTTCGACGCGATGGCGGTGCAAGCGCCTGAAGTCTTCGCCGACCTGTCGAAAAACCGCTGGGATCTGATGACCCGCAAGCTGCTGGTGCAGTTGGCGCAAGAGGTGGGCCTGGCGGCCCGGCGCGACGCGATGTTCGCCGGCGCACCGATCAACACCACCGAGGGCCGCGCGGTGCTGCACACCGCGTTGCGCGCCCCACCCGGGCAGGGCCTGTTCAGCGCTGAAGTGCACGCGGTGCTCGACCGGATGCTGGCTTTCGCCGAAGCCGTGCGCGACACCAACGCCAGCGGCATCCGCCATGTCGTCAACATCGGCATCGGTGGCAGCGACTTGGGGCCGCAGATGGTGGTGCCCGCGCTCGATGCCTACGCCCACCCCGGCATCACGCTGCACTTTGTCAGCAATGTCGATGGCCACGCCATCGCGCCGGTGCTGCGCCAGCTGCGGCCCGACAACACGCTGTTCATCATCGCCAGCAAGACCTTCACCACGCAGGAGACCATGGCCAACGCGGCGG
>JAYSYH010000369.1:0-2819 GCA_043716645.1 Betaproteobacteria bacterium
CGCTGACCTGGACCAAGCGGTGGATGCACTGATTGGTGCGGGTTATGGCTCGGCTGGCGAGCGCTGCATGGCCATCTCGGTCGCAGTTTTGGTCGGTGATGTGGCTGACAAACTCATCCCCAAACTGACGGCGCGCGCCAAAACACTGGTGATTAAAAACGGTGTCAATCTGGATGCTGAAATGGGACCCATCGTCACCGACATTGCCCACAAGCGCATCACGGGCTACATCGATTTGGGTATTGAAGAAGGCGCAAAACTATTGGTGGACGGCCGCACTTTTACGGGCAAGGACGCAGGCGAGGGTTGCGAATCCGGCTACTGGATGGGCGGCACACTGTTTGACCACGTAACGCCCGCTATGCGTATTTACAAGGAAGAGATTTTTGGCCCAGTTCTGGGCTGTGTGCGAGTCAATGATTTAAAGGAAGCGGTTGACCTGATCAACGCCCACGAGTTTGGCAACGGCGTGAGTTGTTTTACCCGCGATGGCCATGTGGCGCGCGAATTCAGTCGCCGCATACAAGTGGGCATGGTTGGCATCAATGTGCCTATTCCTGTGCCGATGGCCTGGCACGGCTTTGGCGGCTGGAAGAAAAGCCTGTTCGGCGACATGCATGCCTATGGTGAGGAAGGGGTGCGTTTCTACACCAAGCAGAAATCGATCATGCAGCGCTGGCCGGAAAGCATTGGCAAGGGGGCCGAGTTTGTGATGCCCACGGCCAAATAGGCCTGCCCAAAGCCGCTTGCGGCTTGAACTGATTTTTCAAGGAACCCGTCGGTTTGCCACAAGCCGACGGGTTTTTCTTCGCCTCAGGGTTTCTCCCTAAGGTTACCCATGCGGTCCCGCATTAGTCTGCATTGACGAAAATTTACAAAAAACTCATGTAAGCTTTACGGCAGTTGCAAATCCGCCCAGGCCCTTTCCAGGGCCTCCGAGAAAAAATAAAGCATCGAGGAGAACCCATGATCATTGGGATACCCGCCGAAATCACGGCCGGAGAAACACGTGTCGCGATCACGCCCGAGACGGCCAAGAAACTCAAGGCCCAGGGTCACACGATCCGCATCCAGTCAGGCGCGGGTGTGGCCGCCAGTGTTCCCGACGAGGCCTACCGCGCCGTCGGTGCCGAGGTCACCGATGCGGCGGGCGCCTACGCCGCCGACATCGTGCTCAAGGTGCGCTGCCCGCTGGACAGCGAAATGGCGCACACCCGGCCCGGCAGCGTGATGGTCGGCATGCTCAATCCGTTCGATCCCGCCGGCCTGCAGCGCCTGGCCGCAGGGCAACTGACTTCCTTTTCGCTTGAAGCGGCGCCGCGTACCAGTCGAGCCCAGAGCATGGACGTGCTGTCGTCGCAAGCCAACATCGCCGGCTACAAGGCCGTCATGATGGCGGCCAATGAATACCAGCGCTTCTTCCCGATGCTGATGACCGCCGCCGGCACCGTCAAGGCCGCCCGCGTGGTGATTTTGGGGGTCGGCGTGGCCGGCCTGCAGGCGATTGCCACGGCCAAGCGACTGGGCGCGGTGATCGAGGCCAGCGACGTGCGGCCCAGCGTCAAGGAGCAGGTCGAGTCGCTGGGCGGCAAGTTCATCGACGTGCCTTACGAAACCGACGAGGAGCGCGAAGCCGCTGTCGGCGTGGGCGGTTATGCCAAGCCGATGCCGCCGAGCTGGATGGCCCGGCAAAAGGTCGAAGTCGCCAGGCGCGTGGCGCAGGCCGACGTGGTGATCACCACCGCCCTGATTCCCGGCCGCGCAGCGCCCGTGCTGGTGACTGAAGAGATGGTCATGGCCATGAAGCCTGGCAGCGTGATCGTCGACCTGGCCGCCGCGCAAGGCGGCAACTGCCCGCTGACCGAGGCGGACAAGACCGTCGTCAAGCACGGCGTGACGCTGATCGGCCAGACCAACATCCCGGCGCTGGTGGCGGCTGACGCGAGCGCACTGTATGCCCGCAACCTGCTCGACTTCCTCAAGCTCATCATCACCAAGGAAGGCGCGCTGCAAGTCGATCTGGAAGACGACATCGTGGCCGCCTGCCTGATGACGCAGGGCGGCGAAGTCAAGCGCAAATAGCCGGTACGGGATCAGCGTCCCGTTCGCCAAGCCCCGTTCAAGCCTCGAAAAAAAACCTCATTCGGAAGGAAAAGACCATGGATGCCGTGTCCCCCACCATCATCAACCTGATCATTTTTGTGCTGGCCATCTACGTCGGCTACCACGTCGTCTGGACCGTCACGCCCGCGCTGCACACGCCGCTGATGGCCGTGACCAATGCGATTTCAGCCATCGTCATCGTCGGCGCGATGCTCGCTGCCGCGCTGACCGAAACCACGCTGGGCCGCATCATGGGCGTGCTGGCCGTGGCGCTGGCGGCGGTCAATGTCTTTGGCGGCTTCCTGGTCACGCGCCGGATGCTGGAGATGTTCCGCAAGAAGGAAAAGAAGGTCGTCGCGATCGTCGCTGATTCGGGAGCCGCCAAATGAGCATGAACCTCGTCACGCTGCTGTACCTGGTGGCTTCCGTCTTCTTCATCCAGGCCCTGAAAGGCCTGTCGCACCCGACCACGTCGCTGCGCGGCAACCTGTTCGGCATGGTCGGCATGGCCATTGCTATTCTGACCACCGGCGCCTTGATTGTTGAAATCTCGGGTGGCAAGGCGCAGGGCATGGTGTACGTGCTGGGTGCGCTGGTCGTGGGAGGCGCAGCCGGCACCTTGATGGCCAAGCGCGTCGAGATGACCAAGATGCCCGAACTGGTCGCCTTCATGCACAGCATGATCGGCCTGGCGGCAGTCTTCATCGCCGTGGCGG
>JAYSYH010000370.1:0-8525 GCA_043716645.1 Betaproteobacteria bacterium
CCGACCACGAAGCCGGTCCCGCGGAAGTCGAAGCGCGGGTTGCCGGTGGCGCTGTAGGTGCCCACCGGCAGCACCGAAGTCTTGATCGATGCAATCACGCTGGGCAGATCGGCAGCAGCGGCGCGGCCGACGCCACCCAGCGCAGCACCGGCGACAACCACCGCCAGCGCGACTGTAGCCGCGCTGCGCAGGGCGCCGCGCCGGGGCACGGCGCCTGCCACCCGCATCACAGCGACTTCAGCAGGCTGGCCACTTCGGCCTGCCCGGCAAACTTGTCGCCCACCTTGGTCAGCGCTTCCAGTTCGGCCCTGGCGCGGGGCTTGTCGCCGCTCTTGATGTACAGCTTGGCCAGGCGCAGCGTCAGGGCGTGGTCGCTGGGTTCCAATTTGATCGCACGGGCTTGTGCCTCGATGGCCTTGGGCAACTGGTTTTCGGCTTCCAGCGCCATCGCCAGCGTGTCCAGCAGCGGCGCGCGGTTGGGCAACAGGCTGTTGGCTTTTTCAGCCATCGCCACGCTGCCGGGCTTGCCCTGGCGCGCCAACATCCACGCCACGTTGTTCAAGGCCAGCGCGTTGTTCGGCTGCAGTTCCAGCACCGCGCGGTAACGCGCCTCGGCGGTGGTGAAGTCGTTGCGGCCCAGTGCCATGTCGCCCTGGTAGAAGCGGAAGACTGCGTCCTGCGGGTAGTCCTTGACCCAGTCGGCAGCCAGCTTGTCGGCTTCAGCCGTTTTGCCGCCTGCGCTGAGGGCGGCGTGCAGCTTCACGGCGGTGGCGGCGCCGCGGTCGCGCTGCAGTGCGGCGCGCAAGGCCGTGGCCGCAGCGTCCCAGTTCTTGCCGGCTGCCGCCACTTCGCCTTCCAGGCGGAAGCCGCTGGCGTCCTTGGGACTTCGCTTCTGCTGTTCGCGCGCCAGGGCCAGCGCTTCGTCAGGCTTCTTGGCCTGCAGGTTCATGCCGATCAACGCAGCGCGCGCGGCCAGCAGGTCGGGCTGCAGTTCCAGCGCCTGCTTCAGCGCCACCATCGCCGCGGCCGGGTCCTGGCTGGCGCGGTAGGCATCGGACAGGTGCACCAGCACGGTGGCGTTCTTGGGCTGCAGGCCGTTCAGCTTCTTGAAGGTCGACACGGCCCGCTGGCTGTCGCCGGCGGCCACCTGCGCCATGCCCAGCGCGTCCTGGATTTCCAGGTTGTTGGGCAGCGCCGCACTGGCGTCCTGCGCCGCTGCGAGCGCCGCCTTGCCGTCGTCGTTGGCGATCAGGCGGTTGATCAGCGTCAGGTGCGGCACCGGCTCGATGGGATTGATCTTCGTCGCGTCCTTCAGCGTGGCTGCCACAGTGGCCGAAGGTGCGCCGGTGCGGGCTTCCAGCTCGGCCAACGCCAGCTTGGCCTGGTAGGCCTGGGGCCGGGCCTTGAGTTGTGCTTCTAAGCGCGCGCGGGCGGCCTCGGGCTTGCCGTCGGCAAGATCAATGGCCGCCAGGCTGGCCACCGCCGGGAAATAGGTCGCGTCTTTGCTTAGCGCGGCCTCGAAGCTGCGCCTGGCGCCTGTCGCATCCTTCTTCAGCAGCAGCACGCGGCCGCGCAGCAAATGGGCCAGCGGCTGGTCGGGCAACTTCTTTTCGACGGCGTCGATGGCCTTGAGTGCACCGGCCAGATCGTTTTGGCTCAAGCGCGCGCTGATCAGCGCCAGGTCCGCGCGCGGGCCCGCGTCACCAGCCGCCACGGCTTCCAGTTCGGCCAGCGCCGCGCCGCTGCTGTCGCCGCGTGCCAGCTGCGCGATGGCAGCCGACGCCCGCACCGTGGTGTTCGCCGGGGCTGCTTTCAGGGCCCGCTTGAAAGCCACTTCTGAACGCTGGTTGTCGCCAGTCTGCAGATAGGCCTCACCGGCCAGTGACAGGCTGATGGCGTCGGGCTGCGGGCTGTCGAGCACCGGCTGTAGCACTTGCAGACTCTTTTCAGCCTGCCCCGAACGCAGGAAGGACTGCGCCAGCAGCACCCGCGGGCGCAGCAGCGCCGGTGCCAGTTTCATCGCCTGCGACAGGTGTGCTTCGGCCTGCAGGTAGTTCTTGCCACGCAACTCGGCAGCACCGGCCAACTCCAGCGTGCGCACGTTGTTGGGCGCCGCTTTCAGCAGCCGTTCGGTCAGTTCGCGGGTGGCCTTCAGGTCGTTGTCCAGAAAGGCCAGCTGGGCTTGCAGCAACAGGGTTTCCGGGTTTTCGGGTGCGGTCTTTTTCAGCGTTTCGAACTCCGCCCGCGCCTCGGGCAGCTTCTTCTGCTGGAAAAGGATGTTGGCCACCGCCGCGCGCGCCGCCACGGAAGCAGCGCGGCCCGCCAGCACCTGCCGATAAGCGGCCAGCGCGCCTTCGGGGTCGCGCTTGCCCTGCAGCAGGTAATCGCCCTTCAGCGTGCCCGCGCGTTCGTTGCCGGGCTCGGATGCGATGGCCTTGTCCAGCAGCGCCAGCGCGCCGTCGATGTTGCCTTCCGAAGCCGCCACGCGGGCCTGCACGATCAACGCCGGCGCGTACCCTGGCTTCAGGCGCAGTGCGTCTTCCAGCAGGCGTTTGGCGCCAGGCAAATCGGCCTTCAGCGCCGCAGCCGTGGCCAGCGAAGTCTTCAGGTCGGCACTGGCTGCATCGTCTTTCAGCGTCAGGCCGCCGTACTGCGTCATCAGCTTGGATTCGTCACCCACCATCAGCAGGCAGCGTGCAATCTCGGGTATCACCAACTCGTCGGCGACCTGCAGTTCCTGCGCCTTTTGCAATTCAACCAGTGCTGTCACCGGGTCGCCGTTTTCCAGCAGCGTCTTGCCCAGCAGGTAGCGCGCCTCGCCCGATTTCGGGTTTTTCTGCAGCGCGTTCTTCAGCTCGATGACGGCGGCCTTGTTGTCTTTCTTGTCCAACAAAGACTTCGCCGCCGCGACCTGCTCGGCGCCCGTGCCGCTGCCGCCGCTGCAGGCGACCAGCAAGGCCGTGAGCAGGGCCGCCACGCTGACGGGAATACGGCGGGCCGAAGCCCGGTGGATGGTTGGCTGGTTCATGTTTATTTGATCGACAAGCGTTTCATCAGGTCATACAGCGTGGGCCGGCTGACACCCAGCATTTCCGACGCGCGGACAATGTTGCCATTGCTGCGCGCCAGCGCCGCAACGATGGCCTGGCGCTCGGCGGCTTCGCGAACGGTGCGCAAGTCCAGGTCGGCGTGCTCGCTGCCGCTGGCGTTGTCGCTGCCGGCGGGTGACGGCAGGCCCAGGTCTTCGCAGGTCAGGCGGTCGCTCTCGGACATGATGGCCGCGCGCTTGATGGCGTTCAGCAGTTCGCGCACATTGCCCTGCCAGGGGTGCTGTTCGATGGCGCGGATGGCGTCATCGGAAAAGGTCAGGCCGGGACGGCGCTGCTCTTGCGCGTAGCGTCGCACGAAGGCGTGGGCCAGCAGCGCGGCGTCTCCATTGCGGGCGCGCAGCGGCGGGATGTTGATGACGATCTCGGCCAACCGGTAGTACAGGTCTTCGCGAAAACGCCCCTGCGCGATCAGCGCTTTCAGGTCCTGGTGGGTGGCACCGACCACCCGCACATCGACCGGAATTTCACTGCGTCCGCCCAGCCGCTCCACCGTGCGTTCCTGCAAGAAGCGCAGCAGCTTGGCCTGCAGGGTGTGCGGCAGGTCGCCAATTTCGTCGAGCATCAGCGTGCCGCCGTTGGCCGTTTCGAACTTGCCCGGCGTGGTCTTGGTGGCGCCTGTGAAGGCGCCCTTCTCGTAGCCGAAGAGTTCGCTTTCCAGCAGGTTTTCCGGTATCGCCGCGCAGTTGATGGCGATGAAGCGCCCGCTGCGTTTGCTGGCCGTGTGCACGCCCTGCGCCAGCACTTCCTTGCCGGTGCCGCTTTCGCCCAGCAGCAGCACGGTGGCATTGCTGGACGACACGCGTTCGATGGTGCGCGCAATGCGCATCATGTCGGCGTCGCGCGTGATCAGCCCCGACAGCGCGTCGGGCTGGTGCAGCGACTGCAGGCGGCGGTTTTCCGTCTGCAGTTCGTACAGGCGCCAGGCGCGTTCGATGGTCAGCGTCAGCACGTCGGGGTCGAAGGGCTTGGCCAGGAAATCGTAGGCGCCCAGGGCCACCGCGCGCAAGGCGTTGGCCTGGTCGTTCTGGCCGGTCAGCACGATGACCTTGGCGCTCGGGTCGATGGCCAGCATCTGCTCCAGCAACTTGAAGCCTTCGGACACCGAATCGGGGTCGGGCGGCAGGCCCAGGTCCATCGTGACCACGGCCGGCTGGTGGCGGCGGAACTGCAGCAGCGCGCTTTCGCGGTCGCTGGCCGTGACCGTCTCGAACCGGTCCAGCGACCACTTGATCTGCTTTTGCAGCGCCAGGTCGTCCTCGACGATCAACAGCGGAGACATGCCGGCGCTCATCGCGGCCCCTGCTGCATCAGGTCGGATGAGCGCTGGGTTTCGAACAGCGGCAGCAGCACCGTGATGGTGGTGCCGGCGCCGGGCTGACTGTCAACCTGCATGGTGCCGCCCAATTCGCGGATGTACTGAAAACTCTCGTAGGTGCCGATGCCCATGCCGCTGTGTTTGGTGGTGTTGAAAGGACGGAAAAGCTGGTTGCGCACAAAGTCTTCGCTCATGCCGACGCCGGTGTCGCCAACCTGCAGTTGCACCTGCCCGCTGTACCGCGTGACCTGGATCCAGACGCGGCCGTCGGTGGGTGTCGCGTCCAGCGCGTTCTGCACCAAGTGCCCCACCACGCGTTCCAGCCGGTCGTCGTGGCCGCGCGTGGCCAGGCGTTCGAGCTCGGTGATTTCCAGCGTGCGCCCTTGGGTGGCCACATTCGCCGCCAGGCGCCGCACGATGGGCGCCAGTTCCACGCCGCGGCTGCCACCCGGCGGCGTGGCACCTTCGCGCAATTGCAGCATCAGCCGGCGCATTTTTTCGAGCGAACTTTCGACGGTCAACAACATGTCTTGCTGGAACTCGCGGTTGTCGTGCAGACGCTCTGCATTCTTCAACATCAAGGACAGTTGCGCGACGATGTTCTTGAGGTCGTGGACGACGAAGGCGGACATCCGGTTGAAT
The DNA here is from genome assembly GCA_043716645.1 of Betaproteobacteria bacterium. Lineage (GTDB taxonomy): Bacteria > Pseudomonadota > Gammaproteobacteria > Burkholderiales > Burkholderiaceae_C > Rubrivivax. The sequence goes on from JAYSYH010000370.1 coordinate 5,068, forward strand.
GCCTCGAACTTGCGGGCCTCCAGCAGGGCTTCGGTGGCCTGCATCTGCGCCAGGTAGCCGGCGGCCTGACGACCGGCGGTCTTGATCAGGTCCAGCACTTCCCAGTTGATGCTGATCGGCGTCAACGGGCGGGACAGAACCACGAAGCCCTGCAACTCGTCACCGGCCAGCAGTGGTACCACCAGCCAGGCGTTGGCCTTGGCCAACAGCCAGGTGGGCAGAGCCAGCGCGCCGTAGCGCCCGGGCGAAGCGCGGAACTCGTCCAGGTCGATGACCCAGCCCTGCTGCTGCAGGAAGACGCACAGCGCCGAATCGGCGGCCTCGGACCCCGTCGAGCGCGGGTGGTTCCAGGCCGCCGACTGCGTGAACTCGCCCTCGGCGTGCTCCATGCCGCTGCGTGTCCACAGGCTGCCGGCAGGGCTTTCGACCATCTTGGCCAGGCCGCGCACGATCTGCTCGCCCATTTCCTGCGGCGAACGTTTGGACGACAGCATGGCGGTAAAGCGCAGCCATTCTTCGCGGTAGTCGTAGCGATAACTGAAGAAGTGCTTGCCCACGAAGACGCGCAACCAAGAGCGCATCGCACCCGAAAACACCAGCATGCCCAAAAATGCCAGGCCCGCGACCAGCATGCCGAGCTGCAGGGCGCGGCCCCAGTCGCCGCCGAAGTAGCGCACGTAGTAGCCCACCGCGGCCATGAACAGCAGGTAGCCGCCTGCCAATATCAGCGTGGCCGAATAGAAGGCGGCGGTGCGCGAGACCTGCAACTTGACGATCCAGTTGGTGCTGCGTCGCGCGGCCACGAACAGGAAGGGGATGGCCATGGCGTGCGCCGCGCCGCGCACGCTGAAGGCGTCGACGTCGAAGTGGCCGAACAGCAGCGCTTCGGCATACAGATAAATATCGAAAGCGAACACGCAACACAACCCCAGGCACACCGGCTTGGCATTCCAGCGCGTGTCTTCGCCCAGGTTGCGGAACAGCTGCTCGACCATCAGCAGGCCGAAAACAGGTAAGGTCAGAGCCAACGCCAACTGCAGCCGCGTTGGTTCGGCGTCGCTGTTGTCGCGCAACACCTGCAGGCCCAGCAACAAGATTCCGGTGGCCACGCCGGCCCACGCGCCCCAGCGCAGGAACCGCCCGGAACTGGCCAGCTGCGAACCGGGGTTCTGGCGCAAGAAGGTCAGCAGGAATGCGAACCAGGCAGCGTAGCGCAGCAGGTCGAACAGGGCCGCCAAGCGGGCCGCGCCCGCCACCAGCCAGTTGTCGGCCACACCGGCCAGCACAGCCCAGCAGGTGGTGGTTGCCAACGCCGCGGTGAAAGCCCGGGCTGACGCCGGGTCGGCGCGCTGCAGGCGCTTGGAAACAAGCAGGTAGACGGCGAAGCCGCCGTAGGTCAGCGCCGCCAGGCTGTAACCGAAGTCGACAACGTCAACCGCGGCCGTGGACATGGGCTTGAGCTTGAGCTTGGGCTTGGGCTTGGGCCTGGGCTTGGGCTTGGGCTTTCGTGCGCTTGGAAGTCAGCGGGCGCCCTTGCCGGTGAGCACGACGCCCACGGTTTCCATCAACACCACCAAATCGAGAAACAAGGTGTGGTTCTTCACGTAGTACAAGTCGAACTGCAGCTTTTCCAGCGAGTCTTCAACCGTGGCGCCGTAGGGATAGCGCACCTGGGCCCAGCCGGTGACGCCGGGCTTGACGCTGTGGCGCAGCGCGTAGAACGGTATCTCCTGGGTCAGCTGTTCGACGAAAAAAGGCCGCTCTGGGCGCGGGCCGACCAAGCTCATGTCGCCCCGCAGCACGTTGAACAATTGCGGCAACTCGTCGATACGCAGGCGGCGGATGATGGCGCCGACGCGGGTTACGCGGTTGTCGTTGGCAGCGGCCCACACCGGCTTGCCGTCTTTCTCGGCGTCGGTCCGCATGCTGCGGAATTTGGCAATGCTGAAGGTGCGGCCGTTTTGGCCCACGCGCTCTTGTCGGTACAGCATCGGGCCACGGCTTTCGAACTTGATGCAGACGGCCGCCATCATCATCACCGGCAAGCCCAGCACCACCAGCAGCGAAGCGCAAAAGATATCGAAGACCCGTTTGACCGCCGTGCGCCAGGCGCCCTGGTTGAAGCCGTCGCCAAAGATCAGCCAACTGGCGCTGAGGTAGTCCACGCGGATCTGGCCGAGGGTCTTTTCGAAATGGGTGTTCAGGTCGTAGACCCTGGTGCCCGATGCCTTGCAGTCCAGCAGCTGTCGCAAGGGCATGCTGCCGGAGCGGCGTTCTGTCAAAGCCACCACAATTTCGTCCACGCCGAGCTTGCGCGCCATTTCGGGCAGGGTGCCTTGCTGGATCAGGATTTCGTTCAACGGGACTGCCGCTTCGCGTTCATTCGGGCCAGCCACGTAGCCCACGATGTGGGCGTTCGGATCGGCTGCCCGCAGCGTGTTGCCGACCACCAACGCGGCCGGGCCGGCGCCGTAAATCATGATGCGCATGCGGCCCGCAGTGGCGGCCGACGAATGCGACAGGTAGGCGCGGCGCATCACCAGCGCTGCCACACCTGCCAGCATCGACAACTGCACGGTGTGGCGGTGCGTAAAGCTGGCTGGCAGCAGGCCGAAGATCGAATAAGCCAATGGCAGCGCCACCAGCAGCACCAGGATGGCCCGCGTGACCGACCGCGCTGGGGTGGCGATCTGCCCCGATTCGTACAGGCCAGACGCACTGTTAATCACAAACAGGCAGGCTGCGAAAGACACCACATGCGTGCCGACAAGTGGCAAAGCCTGGTTGACGCTGCCCACCTGGAAACCGACGGCGATGATCGCGACCATCATCACCAGGCCCACGTCGAACAACATGCCGCGAAGCGCCGCGCCGTGCACGTAGTGGTTGAAGATTCGAATCATGTTCGGGGTCGTGCGTCAGTCGCTGCGAGAGGAAACTCGCGAGATTCGCGGCGACGGCCACGTGCCTGCGGTTGCAATGGGTTGTGCCGGGCGGCCTGCGGCTCGTGACTCCGGCGGCTTCCTGCATGTGCCGAAATGTAAGAGGCGGCTTAAACCAGTCGCAACCCCCAAGTTCGGGGGGCGTTTGAGGCGCCAGCAATGCAGCATCGTGAACATCCGTAAAGCTTAGTTGGGTTCGTGGCGCCCGAACGGCTGCTGGCAGCACGTCACGCCCCTGGCCGTCCAATCCTGCACATCTTTTGCCCGTCAGGCGACGTCCGGGGCCCGTCAGGCGCTGCAGCCAGGGTGACTATGCCGCGGCTCTTTGCGTGAACTCAGCACCTTCTGCCCCCTTGACTGAGGGCTCGGCGGAAGGGGCCCCAAACCTATACTTGATGTAACGCAGTAAGAAGGCAGCATCCATGAACACCGAGAAGAAAGCAGCCGCTCCGCTGGCCACTGGCCCGAACTTGGCAGCGCCGACGTCGTCATCACGCCGCCGCCTGCTGCAGGCCG
>JAYSYH010000038.1:0-2428 GCA_043716645.1 Betaproteobacteria bacterium
CGCAATCAGCAATATGCTTTTTTCCTGGGCGAGCCGGTCAAGGTCGCCGGCCGCGTGTGGTCGTGGTTCATGCCTTTTGGGTTCGGTGAAAGCTACCTCTTTCCAGAGGGGCTGCCGGGCCGCGCCGACATCTATCTGCACCTGGGCATCACGTTGCTCGAAACGGTGCTGGCGTTCGTGATCGGCACTGTGCTGGGCCTGGTGTTCGGGCTCTGGCTGGCGCTCGCGCCGACGGCAAGCGCCATTCTGGACCCGTACATCAAGGCGGCCAATTCGATGCCGCGGGTGATCCTCGCGCCGATCTTCTCGCTGTGGTTCGGCCTGGGCATGTGGAGCAAGGTGGCGCTCGCTGTCACGCTGGTGTTCTTTATCGTCTTCTTCAACGTCTACCAGGGCGTCAAGGAAGTGAGTCCCGTGGTGCTGGCCAACGCACGGATGCTGGGCGCCAACCAGAAGCAATTGCTGCGCACTGTCTACCTGCCCAGCGCCACGAGCTGGGTCTTTTCCAGCCTGCACACCTCGGTCGGGCTGGCCTTCGTCGGAGCCGTGGTCGGCGAATACCTGGGCTCGGCGCGCGGGGTCGGCTACCTGATCCTGCAGGCCGAGGGCACCTTCGACGTCAACACCGTGTTCGCCGGCATCGTGGTGCTCACCGCCTTCGCGCTGGTGCTCGATGGCTTGGTCGGACGCATCGAAAAGCGCCTGATGAAGTGGCAGCCGCGGCTGGGCGAAACCGAAAAGCTCTGAGCCGCGCGCAAAGCGCCGATGAGGCGTTTCAGCGCCGCTTTGCCGGTGCCGTCTGCCGGCGCGATGGCACCTTGGCCGAACCGCGCGTGGGTCCAGAAGCTTTGGCTGCACCACGGGTCGCAGGGCGTGCCGCGTGGTCCCGCACGGTGGCGCGGGCGGCACGCGCCCGGACCGGCAAAAACACAACCACCTGCTGTCCGGCCTTGAAAGCGGCCGTGGCGGCCACGTTGTTCCAGCCGGCCACCTCCTGCGGATTCAAGCCGTATCGGTGGGCGATGCTGGTGACCGTCTCGCGCTTTCCGGCGCGCACCGTGCCGCGGCGCGTGACGATCTCCGGCGCCAGGCTGAGCTGGCCGTTGTCGGCCATATGGCTGGTCACATCCTGCTGCTGCTGCGGTGCACGCGGCACGACCAGTACCGAGCCGCCCTTGATCAGCATCCGTGGCGGGATGGTGTTGGCAGCGCGCAGCTCGTTCTCGCTGACGCCGATGCGGCGCGCCGCCTCGGTCACGGTCATGGTGGCCGGGGCGCTCCACGCGGTCCAGCTGGCGTACTGGCCGGTCGTGTAGGCCTCGAAGTTACGCTGGAAGACGTGGGCGTTGTCCCACGGCAGCAGGATCTCCGGCGTGCCCGCCGCCAGGATCACGGGGCGCTTCATCGACGGGTTCAGCGCCTTGAAGTCCTCGACCTTGATGCCGGCCAGCCGTGACGCCAGTTCGACGTCGATGTCGCGCGTGACGGTGACACTCTGGAAATACGGGTGGTTTTCGATCAGTGGCAGCTCGGTGCGGTAACTCTCGGGCTTGGCGATGAGGTTCTTCACGGCCTGCAACTTGGGAACGTAGTAGCGCGTTTCGTTGGGCATGTTCAGATCGGCGTAGCCGGTGCCCAGCCCCAACTTGCGGTTTTTGGCGATCGCGCGGCCGACGCTTCCTTCGCCCCAGTTGTAGGCGGCGAGGGCCAGGTGCCAGTCGCCGAACATGCGGTACAGCTTCTGCAGGTAGTCGAGCGCGGCACGGGTGGAGGCGAGCACGTCGCGCCGGTCGTCGCGAAAAACGTTTTGCTTGAGCTCGAAGTAAGTGCCGGTGGCCGGCATGAATTGCCACATCCCGGCCGCCTGTGCGCTGGAGACCGCCTGCGGATTGAACGCGCTTTCGATAAATGGAAGCAGCGCCAGCTCCGACGGCATGTTGCGCCGCTCGAGTTCCTCGACGATGTGGAAGAGGTACTTGCTGGAGCGCTCCGTCATGCGCTGGATGTAGTCCGGCCGCGAGGTGTACCACTGTTCTTGCTGGCGCACCAGGTCGCCTTCGAGGTCGTTCATCTTGAAGCCGCGCCTGATCCGGTCCCACAGGTCGGCTGGCACCTGCATGCCGGCGACGTCCTGCGACGCGGCCTGGCCCGCGGTGATGGGCTGCAGCTGGCCGCCCGGAAAAACCGGTGTCAGCTGCGCCGGCGCGGCGGCCACGGCCGCCGTCGCGGAGGCGCCAGGAGTCGGCGTCGGCGTCGCAACGGGTTGCGGCGCGGTGGCGCAGCCCGCCAGCCACATGAGGAGGGCCAGGCCGGCGATGGGATACAGCTTCATCTGATTCGTGCTTCCATGGGCGGGGCGGCATCGGGCAGGCCCGCCTCGTCTTGTGTTGCTCTGGACCCGTAGTGGAACAGATCGCTGCGCGCTGGC
>JAYSYH010000371.1:0-8510 GCA_043716645.1 Betaproteobacteria bacterium
AAGCACAGCGCGTGCCGAATAACCTGGCTGAACTGGGCCGGCTGACGCTGCTGCCCGACACCAACATCATCAAGCTGCCCAACATCAGTGCCTCGGTGGGCCAGTTGCAGGTGTGCATCCGCGAACTGCAGGCCAAGGGCTACTCGATTCCGGATTACCCGGAGGATCCGAAGACCGACGAAGACAAGAGCGTTCGCGCGCGTTATTCCAAATGCACCGGCAGCGCCGTTAACCCGGTGCTGCGCGAAGGCAATTCAGACCGCCGCGCGCCGCGCGCCGTAAAGGAATTCGCCCGCAAGCACCCGCATTCGATGAGCGAATGGCCGCAGGCTTCACGCACCCACGTATCGCACATGCACAAAGGCGATTTCTACCACGGGGAAAAGTCGCTGACGCTGGACCGCGCGCGCGACGTGAAGATGGAACTGCTGACGAAGAGTGGCCAGAGCATCGTGCTCAAACCCAACGTGCCGTTGAAGGACGCCGAGATCATCGATTCGATGTTCATGAGCAAGAAAGCGCTGTGCGATTTCTACGAGCAAGAAATCGAAGACGCTCACAAGCACGGCGTGATGTTTTCGCTGCACGTCAAGGCCACGATGATGAAAGTCTCGCACCCCATCGTCTTTGGCCACTGCGTGCGCATCTTTTACAAGGATGCATTCACCAAGCATGCCAAGCTGTTCGAAGAGCTGGGTGTCAACGTCAACAACGGCATGGTGAACCTGTACGACAAGCTGACCACGCTGCCCACGTCGCAGCGTGAGGAAGTGATGCGCGACCTGCACGCCTGTCACGAACACCGCCCCGAACTGGCAATGGTGGATTCGGCCAAGGGCATCACCAACTTCCATTCGCCCAACGACGTGATCGTCGACGCGTCGATGCCCGCGATGATCCGCTTGGGCGGCAAGATGTGGGGCGCCGACGGCCGTCCGAAGGACGTGAAGGCGGTGATGCCGGAATCGACCTTTGCCCGCATCTACCAGGAGATGATCAACTTCTGCAAATGGCACGGCAACTTCGACCCGAAGACCATGGGCACCGTGCCCAACGTGGGCCTGATGGCGCAGCAGGCCGAGGAATACGGCTCGCATGACAAGACCTTCGAAGTGGCTGAAGACGGCGTGGCCAACATCACCGACTTGGCAACGGGCGAAGTGCTGCTGAGCCAGAACGTCGAGGCCGGCGACATCTGGCGCATGTGCCAGGTGAAAGACGCGCCGGTGCGCGACTGGGTCAAGCTGGCCGTCACACGCGCCCGCAACTCGGGCATGCCGGCGGTGTTCTGGCTGGACCCGTACCGCCCGCACGAGAACGAGCTGATCAAGAAGGTCAAGACCTACCTGGCCGACCACGACACGACGGGGCTGGACATTCAGATCATGTCGCAGGTGCGGGCCATGCGCTACACGCTGGAACGCGTCGCACGCGGGCTGGACACCATTTCGGTCACCGGCAACATCCTGCGCGACTACCTGACCGACCTGTTCCCGATCATGGAACTGGGCACCTCGGCCAAGATGCTGTCCATCGTGCCTTTGATGGCCGGCGGTGGCATGTACGAAACCGGCGCTGGCGGCTCGGCGCCCAAGCACGTCAAGCAGCTGGTTGAAGAGAACCACCTGCGCTGGGATTCGCTGGGTGAATTTCTGGCGCTGGCCGTGTCGCTGGAAGACCTCGGCATCAAGACGGGGAACGCGCGCGCCAAGCTGCTGGCCAAGACGCTGGACGCAGCCACCGGCCAGCTGCTGGATCACAACAAGAACCCCAGCCCCAAGACCGGCCAGCTCGACAACCGCGGCAGCCAGTTCTACCTGGCGATGTACTGGGCCCAGGAACTGGCGGCGCAGACCGAAGACACGGCCTTTGCGGCGGACTTCGCACCGCTGGCGAAGCGGCTCACCGACGACGAGCAGCAGATCGTCGGTGAGCTGAACGCGGTGCAAGGCCAGCCTGTCGATATCGGCGGCTACTACTTGGCCGACCTGGCCAAGACCGAAGCGGTGATGCGACCCAGCACAACCTTCAACGCCGCGCTGGCCGCCGCGCAGGGCTGATCAGGCGCGTTTGGCGTCGGGCTCGGCGCCCAACGCCACGCCCAGCCGCCACAGCGACGTCACTTCCCTGGCACGCGCCGCGTGCAGCGGGTCGCTGGCGTCGCCCGCCTTGGGGTGTGTGGGCCTGGTGTCCACGCGCCCCAACACCTGCAGGCCGGCTGCGGCTATCCAGCCCTGCAGGTCTGCGCGCTGTCGCAGGCCCAGGTGCTCGGCCAGATCGGACAGGATCAGCCAGCCTTCACCGCCCGGCAGCAGGTGCGCCGCCAGACCATCGAGGTAGCCGCGCAGCATCGTGCTGTCTTCGTCGTAGACCGCGCGTTCGATGGATGAACCGGCGCGCGCCGGCAGCCACGGGGGGTTGCAGACCACCAACGCGGCACGGTGGGCGGGCGCGGCCGGAAAGAGATCGGCCGCGACCATCTGCACGCGGTCGCCCACACCCAGCCGCGCCAGGTTTTCGCGCGCGCAGGCCAGCGCGCGCGCGTCGCTGTCGGTGGCCAGAACGCGCTGCACCCCGCGCCGCGCCAGCACGGCAGCCAGCACGCCGGTGCCGGTGCCGATGTCGAAGGCCAACGCCTCGGCGCCCGCGGGCAGCGGCGTCTTCGCCACTAGGTCCACGTACTCGCCACGCACCGGCGAGAAGACGCCGTAGTGCGGGTGGATGCGGTTGTCGGGCGCCGGCCCCAGTGCGGCAATGGCCACGCCCTTCCTGCGCCACTCGAAGGCGCTGACCACGCCAAGCAGTTCGCGCAGCGACACCACCGAAGGCTGCCCGTCACCGGGGCCCCAGGCCTGGCTGCAGGCCAGGCGGTGGTCGGGCGCGCGGCGCAACGCAATGGCCTGGTCGCCGTCGAGCGGGATCAAGACCTGGCCCAGCACCCGCGCGCGGTGCGACTGCGTCTGGCGGTGGCGGTGAAAAGCCGCGCCGGGGGTGTCGCCGGCCGCGGTTGGCGGCGCTGCGCCGAGCGGCCCTGTGCGCGCCTTGCGCCGGGGCGGCCGGTCGATGCGCCGGGCCATCGCCAGCAGCAACTGGCGGGCGTTGTGGAAGTCGCCGCGCCAGAGTAGCGCGGTGCCCTCGCAGGCCAGGCGGTAGGCGGCGTCAGCGTTCAGCGTGTCGTCGGCCAATACCACGCGCGCTGGCGGCGGCGCGCCCCGCTCGCTGCGCCAGCGCGCCTGTTGCGGAGCGTCGGACTCGGTCCAGAGGATCAGCGCAGCATCGGCCATGCTCAGCGCACGACCAGCCGCGACGCCCCGTCCGTTGCGGCCCTCTTTGCCGCCATCTGACCGACCACCGCCGCCTGTTCGAAGCCGTGGCGGGCGAACACGGCCAGCACGGCGTCCCGTTCAGACGGCGCGCACGACACCAGCAAACCGCCGCTGGTTTGCGGGTCGCACAGCAGCGCCTGGTCGATGTCGCTGAAGCCTGCGGGCAGCACCACGTCGGCACCGTAACCGGCCCAGTTGCGGCCTGACGCGCCGGTGACGAAACCCCGTTCGGCCAGCGCACGGACACCGTCCAGCAGCGGTACGGCGGCCCAGTCCAACTGCAGTTCGCAGCGCGCACCGCGGGCCATTTCCAGCGCGTGGCCGGCCAGGCCGAAGCCGGTCACGTCGGTCAGCGCGTGCACGCCGGGCAGCGCCGCCAGATCGGGTCCGGGGGTGTTCAGCTGCGTCGTGCAGGCAATCATCTGCGCGTAGCCCGCTTCGCCCAGTTCGCCCTTCTTCAGCGCTGCCGACATCACACCCACGCCGATGGGCTTGCCCAGCACCAGCAGGTCGCCGGGCTGCGCGTCGGCATTGCGCTTGACGTGCTTCGGGTGCACCAAGCCGATGGCCACCAGGCCGTAGATCGCCTCGACGGAATCGATGGTGTGGCCACCGGCGATGGGAATGCCCGCCGCGCGGCACACCGAAGCGCCGCCTTCCAGGATGCGGCCGATGGTCTGCGTCGACAGCACGTTGATCGGCATACCCACCAGCGCCAGCGCCAGGATCGGGCGCCCGCCCATCGCGTAGACATCGCTGATGGCGTTGGTGGCGGCGATGCGGCCGAAGTCGAAGGGGTCGTCGACGATGGGCATGAAGAAGTCGGTGGTGGCGATCAGCGCCTGCTCATCGCTTAGCTGGTAAACGGCGGCGTCGTCGGCGGTCTCGATGCCGACCAGCAGTTCCTTCGGCATGGGCATCGCCGGCATGGCCTTGAGGATTTCCGACAACACGCCAGGGGCAATCTTGCAGCCGCAGCCGCCGCCGTGCGACAACGACGTGAGGCGGGGTTCTGCCGGGCGGGCTGCGGCGACGGGTTCGGTTGCGTTCATGGGTGTCTTTCAGGGGTTGACTGGCGTCGCTTTTTGCAGCGGTGGCGGCAATGAAAGGGTTTCGGTCATCAGCGCGTGCAGGGCTGCGGATTCACGCCCCGGGTCGAACAAGCCGGCGCGCGCCAGGCCTTGTTGTTGCAGCCGCACGAGCATAGCGGGCCCGTCGCGCAGGCACTCCAGTTGCGCGGCCAACGCGGCCGCGTCGCCGACGGGAAAGTAGCCACCGTAGCCCGCGCCCAGCAAGCCCACGTTGCCGGCGATGTGCGAGGCCAGCACCGGCGTGCCACTGCGCAGGGCCTCGATGACCACGTGCGCGCCGCCTTCCATCCGGCTGGGGTGTACCAGCACGTGCGCGGCCTGGATGCGGCGGCGCACCTGGGCATGGGGCAGCGCGCCCAGCCAGCGGTAGTGCGGGCAGTCCGCCGCAACGGCGGCAGCTTGGGCGCCCAGCGCCGGGTCCAGCGCGCCGCCGATGTGGTCCAGCAGGATGTCGGCGCGGTGCCCCAGACGCCTTGCCGCTTCGAAGTAGGTGCCCGGTGATTTCTCGGGCCGCAGGTGGCCGACCATCAACGCGCGCAAGTGGCGCGGCGTTTTCGCCAGCGTGGCCCGCGCCGCGCAAGACTGCAACACCACGCGCGCCTTGCCGCGCAGCGCTTCGGGCAAGGCCTGCACGCCGATCTCGTTCAGCACGATCAGCCGGTCGGCGGCCTGCAAGGACGCTTGCGCGGCGGCGTCGGTGGCGATGTCGCGGTACAGGTCGGTGCCGGTCAGTACGACGACCAGCGGGCCCTGCGGACGCAGGGCCCGCCACCGCGCCACCGCAGCCGCAGAACGGCGGGCATGCAGCGCCACCATCAACGCTTCGCCGCCACCGCTCCAGTCGGCCACCAGCCGCACCCGGTAAGCTGCCGACAACATGGCGGCCCAACGGCGGGCGGTCTGCCAGTTGCCATTGTTGGCATCGGCCAGCGCCGGCGTCACGATGACGAGTTCGGGTTTCTGCACATAGTGAGGTTACTGCGATGACGGTCTTGCAAGCACCCGGCACGGCGGCACGCCATGCCGACGCCGGCGACCTGGCCACCGCGCTGCATGCCAGCCGTGCCGACACGCTGGCCACCTGTGCGGTGCTGTCCGCCGCCCTGCCCGGCCTGAGCGTGCCGCAGCGCGACACGCTGAACCCGCCGCTGTGGGAGTTAGGGCACATCGGCTGGTTTCAGGAATACTGGATCGCGCGCAACCCGGCCCGCGCAGCCGGATCAGCGGCCGACCCGGACGTCGCCCGTCAGCCAGGCGTGCGCCATAACGCCGATGCGCTGTACGACTCCAGCGTGGTGGCACAGGCCACACGCTGGTCGCTGCCGCTGCCTGGTGCAGCGGCCACGCACAGCGATCTGGCCGAGCAACTGGGCGGCACGCTGGCCTGTCTGCGCCATGCACCGCATGACGACGCAGGCCTGTACTTCTTCCGCCTGGCGCTGCTCCACGAAGACATGCACCACGAGGCCACGTTGTACATGGCGCAAAGCCTGGGCGTGGCCATCGATGACCCGCGTTGGCAAGCCCAGCCGCTGCAAGGGGCTGGCACTGATCTGTCGTTCGAAGCTGGCGCCTGGACCTTGGGTGGCGCGGTTGGCCCGGTTGGCGCGGGCGGCACGGGCCACTTCGCCGGCGGTTTTGCCTTCGACAATGAACTGGCAGCACACACCGTTGCCCTGCCCGCCACAGCCATCGCCAGCCAGGTCACGCGCTGGGCCGATTTCCTGCCCTTCGTCGAAGCCGGCGGCTACGCGCAGTCGCGATGGTGGAACGAGGCCGGCGCCGCCTGGCTGGCCGCCGAACGAGCCACCGCGCCCCGCTACCTGCGCCGAGACGGCAGCAGCTGGCAGCAGTGGCGTCGCGGCGTGTGGCGCGCGCTCGACCTGGCGTTGCCGGCCTGCCACCTGACAGCCTTCGAAGCCCAGGCCTGGTGTCGCTGGGCCGGCCGCCGTCTGCCCGGCGAAGCCGAATGGGAACGCGCCGCCATCATGCAGCCCGCGCAGCCCGCGCAGCCCGACGGGTTCGCATGGGGCCAAGTCTGGGAATGGACGGCCAGCCCCTTCACGCCCTACCCCGGCTTCGTGGCCCACCCCTACTGCGATTACTCGGCGCCCTGGTTCGACGGCCGCCCGGTGCTGCGCGGTGCTTCTTTCATGACCCAGCCGCGCATGCGCCACCCGCGTTACCGCAACTTCTTCCAGCCGCAGCGCAACGACGTGCCGGCGGGCTTTCGCAGTTGCGCGCTGTAGCGGCGTGGCAGGTAGAGTCCAGCGCTGCGCCGCATGGCCGCCCCTTCACACCTGGATTGCCCCGCACCATGACCCCCATCACCCGCTCCACCTTCCTGAAAACCTGGTTGGCAGGCGCCCTGCTGACCGTGGCGGCCGCCAGCCACGCACAACAGGTCTTCCGCATCACCGCCATCCCCGATGAATCGCCCACCGAACTGGCGCGCAAGGCGGCGCCATTGGTGAAGTACCTGGAAGGCAAGCTGGGCATGAAAGTGGAATTCACGCCGGTCACCGACTACGCTGCTGCGGTTGAAGCACTCGCCAACCGCAAGGTCGATCTGGCCTGGTTCGGCGGCTTCACCTTCGTGCAGGCGCAGCTGCGTTCGGGCGGCAAGGCCGTACCCATCGTGCAGCGCGAGGAAGACGAGAAGTTCCGCTCGGTGTTCATCACCAGCGACCCCGCCATCAAGCAGCTGGCCGACCTGAAAGGCAAGGACGTGAGCTTCGGTTCGCAAAGCTCCACTTCGGGCCATCTGATGCCGCGCAGCGTCCTGCTGCAGGCCGGCGTAGACCCCGACAAGGACTTCAGGCGCGTGGCCTACAGCGGCGCGCACGACGCCACCATCGCGGCCGTTGCGGCTGGCAAGGTGCAGGCCGGCGCGTTGAACATTTCGGTGTGGGAAAAGTTCGTCGCCGACAAGAAAGTCGACACCAGCAAGGTGGTCGCCTTCTACACAACCCCGACGTACTACGACTACAACTGGACGGTGCATGCCGACATGCCCGTGGCGCTGCGCGACAAACTGACGCAGGCGATGCTGGCGCTGAACCGCAATGACGCGGCGGGCAAAGAGATTCTCGACCTGCAGCGCGCCACGCGTTTCGTGCCGACCCAGGCCTCGAACTACAAGGGCATCGAAGGCGCCGCGCGCAGCGCCGGCCTGTTGTGATCTTTCTGCAGCCGTGATGAAGCCGTTTCGTTGATGGCGGGGACCGCCGGTTTCAGGCTGCAACTGACCCAAGTCGCGGCGCGCCACCCGGCCGCGCGCGCGGGTGCAGCGTTGGCGTTGCAGGGCGTGGACCTGAGCGTGGCGGCGGGCGAGCAGCTGGCGGTGATCGGCCCGTCCGGCGCCGGCAAGACCACGCTGATGCAGTTGCTGGCCTGCGCGCTACCGCCGGCCGCCGGCCGTTACATGCTGGACAACGTGCAGCCGTGGACGCTTTCCACCGCGGCGCTGCACCGCCTGCGCGGCCAGCTCTTCCTGGCGCCCCAGGTGCCACCGCTGCCACCGCGCCAGCGCGTGGTGACAGCGGTGCTGGCAGGCCGTCTGCCGATGATGGGCGGCTGGGCCAGCCTGCGTTCGCTGTTCTGCCCGGCGGACATTCCTGCGGCCTTCGATGCGCTGTCGCGTTTCGACCTGGATGACAAGCTCTTCGAACGCGTCGACCGGCTTTCGGGCGGCGAACGCCAGCGCGTCGGCCTGGCCCGCGCGCTGCTGGCCCCGGCGCGGCTGTGGCTGGTGGACGAGCCGCTGTCATCGCTGGACCCCACCCGCGCCCGCCATGCGCTGGCCACGCTGACCGACACCGCGCGCGAACGCGGCATCACGCTGGTCACCAGCCTGCACCAGGTGGACGCGGCGCTGGCGCAATTTCCGCGCATCGTGGGCCTGCGGGACGGGCGAGTCGCCTTCGACCGGCGGGCGGCAGAAGTCACCCCGGCGCTGCTGGAGCGGCTGTACGCACAACACGAAGCCGAGTTGCACGGCGGCGCCGCGCCGGCCGCGTTCGAGGCGGCTGCGACTGTGCCGGCGCCGGCGCCCGCCGTCTTGCACTGCCGATGAGCGGCGCGGCCCGCCGGC
>JAYSYH010000372.1:0-2759 GCA_043716645.1 Betaproteobacteria bacterium
AAGGGGGCGATCCAGGCGCTGGCCAAGGCGATGGCCCGCGAACTCGCGCCCGATGGCATCCGCTCCAACGCGATCGCGCCAGGCATGGTCGATACCGCGCTGCTGGTCGGCAAGATCGACGACGCCGGCAAACTCCGGGTGGCTGAAGGCGTTCCCCTGGGCCGCCTTGCCACCCCCATCGACATCGCAAACGCCTGCCTGTTCCTGGCCTCGAACCAGTCCGCCTACATCACCGGTGTCGTGCTGGACGTCAGCGGCGGCATGCACATTCACTGATCGGGCGTGCAATGACACCAACCCTGAAAAGCGTAGAGACCTCGTTGCTGCGGGTGGGTTACGAAGAGTGGAATCCCACCGGCAGCCGCACGGTGGTGCTGTTGCACGGCTGGCCCGACAGCATTCGCTGTTGGTCTGGCATCGCCCCGGGGCTGGCCCTGGCGGGCTGGCGCGTGCTGGTGCCGGCCTTGCGCGGCTTCCTGCCAACCCGCTTTCTACGCGAGGACACGCCACGCACCGGCCAGCTCTCAGCGCTGGGGTGCGATCTGCTGGAATTCATCGATGCGCTTGGCCTGAAGCAGCCGGCGCTGGTCGGGCACGACTGGGGGGCGCGCGCGGTGGCGATCGCGTGCGGCCTGCGCCGGGGCGTGGCGAGCCACCTGGCGATGATGTCGGTGGCCTACGGCACGAACGATCCTGCGCAGCCACTCAGCCTGCAACAGGCGCGCAATTACTGGTACCACTGGTACATGGCCACGCCCCGCGGCGAGCGCACCGTGCGCGACGACGGGCGCAATTTCGCCCGCATGATGTGGGACACCTGGGCGCCGCCGGGCTGGTACACGAACGCTGAATTCGAAGCGACGGCAGATGCCTTCGAGAACGCCGACTGGGCCGACATCACGCTGCACTCGTATCGCCACCGCTGGGGCCATGCGCCCGGCGATCCGCGCCACGTACAGGACGAGGCCCGGCTCAACCCCGCGCCGATACTGGACGTTCCGACGCTGTTGTTGCACGGCGCAGCCGATGGCGTCAACCATCCCGACACAAGCCTGGGCAAGGAAGCCTTCTTTGGTGGGCGGTACGAACGCCGCTTGCTGGCGGGCGTGGGCCACTTCCCCCAGCGCGAGGCGCCAGGCGAGGTGCTGGCGGCGCTGCTGCATTTCCTCGAAACGCCCGTTGCCGCGCCCGGCTAGAACCCCCACATCCCCACGTTGTCCGGCACTGAAAGCTCAGTCGTCGGTGTGCGGGCCTGTAGCGTAGTTCCCCCAATGCCGCGCACCGATGCGGCCCGGTGACGAATGCGACCTTGTCATTCAATAGCGCCGCGAAGTTCCTTGCTTTGACTCATCGTCGCGCCGAGTACCGCCGGCAGGGAGACAAGAACCCTGCAGGAGCGCCCTTTTTAGTTGCACGAGACTTGAGCAAGCGTCAAAGACTGTTGCCGATGGGCGCCACTGTTAGCTCCAGTGATCTCTACGGTCGCGCCATTTTCTCATCGGGCTGTCAACGCAGAGTCGCCGCGCCGGCGCCAGAGCAGCAGCCAGGCCACTGTGCCGATCAACAGCAGCGGAATGCCCAGTCCCCAGCGTTGGCGGGCGCGCGCTTGCACCCGCAGTTCTGTCAGGACCATCTGGTCCCCGGCCTGAATTTCGCTGCGGGCGGCGAGGTACTGGCGCAGACGATCAAGGTTCTCCGTGGTCATCTGCGTCATGCCCCAGCGCGCATCCTGCTCGCGCGCGCGCAAAAGCGTCAGTTCGGCGCTTGCGCGAGCGATGGCCTGGACACTGTCCTGGCGAATTTCGTGTTCGGAGGCGGTGAGAAAAACGTCCTGAAACGATGGCGCGGCATGCTCCAGCGCATCGAGCCAGGGCTGGTCCATCTGCGGAAATGCCATCAGCAGGATGCCGAAGGCGACGGCGGCCGCCGAGAGGATTTTTACGGGCAGAAGTCGTGGAGCACGGCGCAGGGCAAGCGCCAGGGCGACCGCGGCAGTGGCGGCACCGAAGGCCGCGACGATGGCCGGACCGGTGGGAAGATCCCAGGCCCAGGACGCGCCGAGTCCCGCTGCGGTGCCCGCCGCACCCAGCCCCCAGGCCAGCAGCAATCGGCGTCCCACGGCGGCCGCAAAAAGCCCGGCGATGGCAGCGGGCACGATCAGGTACGAAAAGACCAGCAGCACGCCCGCGATCCGCACCGACGAGGTGACGACGAGCGCGAACGAACCATAGAAGACCAGGTCCCACAGAAAAACCCGGCGCCCTTTCGCGGCGGCCAGAACCGGCTGGAAAGACACTTCCAGCAGGGGCCGACGCAGCAGCCAGTGCAGCATGCCGATAGCGACGTAAAGCAGCGCCAGACTCGCCACCTCCTGCGGGCGCACGGTCACGATCGAGCCGATCAGGATCTGCTTGATGTGTTCCGCACCCTGGGGCGCACGGTCCAGCGCGATCACGCCCAGGGCCGCGCAGACCGCGTAGACGATGCCGATCACGGCTTCCTGCTGCAGCGCGCGTTCGTGCCGGCGGACCAGGGCAAACAGCAGCGCGCCGCCGCCCGCGAACGCCAGCGCGTACCAGTAGGCGGCAGCGCTTTGCACCGGGTGCCCCGCCAGGATGGCGACGGTGATGCCCAGCGCCGCCACCTGCGCCAGCGAAAGATCGACGAAGACGATGCCGCGCGCCAGCACGTGCAGACCGAAGTAGGCGTGGATGCCGGTCAGGACCAGACCCGCGACGAACGGCCAAAACAGCAGCTCG
>JAYSYH010000373.1:0-2755 GCA_043716645.1 Betaproteobacteria bacterium
GTGCCGTCGCCATCTTCGGGTTCGAAAAGGAACAGGCCCCAAGGCATTTCGCTGTGGCCCAGCGTCATGCCTTGCCACGCGGTGGTGCCCTTGAAGGCAATGCAGAACGGCACCAGCGGGCGCTCGGCCGCCAGGTCGCGCGCGTCGGTAGCCGGCGCGGGCTGCAACAGCGCTTTCAGGCGCATGCGGCGGAACTGGTCCAGGCGCAGTTCCATCGGCTTGCGCGGAGAAATCAAGCGCAACTGCAAAACGTTCTGTGCGGGGTCGAAGTGCGTCAGCTGGCCTTCGATGACGCGGCCGTTCAGGCCTTCGATCTCGACCAGCGGTGCCGCATCGAGCGGGGTGGCGGCGGGGTAGCCGGGCAGGTGTGGCGTGGGCCAGGCGGGCGCGCCGTTGGCGGCAGGCCGGGCTTGCAGGGGCAGGGCGGACAGGTCAGAGAGGTCGGAGAGGTCGGACATGGAAGGGCTACCTTGAACAACACGGGCAGAACCGCGGCCCGGCGCGCGGACTGGCGCGCGGACTGGCGCGCGTACCGGACCTGAAGGTTTGTGTGGCATGGTGCGGGCCATGCGGCCTGGCCAAGGCCGGAAGTGAACCGTCAAGGCGGTGTTTTTCTCAGTTGCAGGCAAGGACTGGCCATGAACCTGCGTTTTGTCGAGGCCTTCTACTGGGTGGTGCAGCTCAAGAGCGTGTCGCGCGCCGCCGAGAAGCTGTGCATCACGCAATCGGCCATGTCCAGCCGCATCGCCGCGCTTGAAGGCGAACTCGGCGTGCTGCTGCTGGACCGGCGCGACAAGCAATTCCGCCTGACGGTGGCCGGCCTGCGCTTCTTCGGCCACACGCAGCGGCTGCTGGCCTTGCAGCGCGAAATTCACAGTGCAATGGGCGGCGCGGGCGGAAATTTGCGCCGGGTGTCGCTGCGCATCGGTGCCATCGAATCGGTGCTGCATTCGTGGCTGCTGGAATGGGTGCAGCACACGCGCAAGGCCGACCCTGATTTCGAGCTGGAGCTGTCGGTGGAAACCACCCCGGTGCTGGTCGACCAGGTGCAGCGCGGCGCGCTCGACCTGGCCTTTGCGGCCTTGCCCACGTCGGGTGAGAACCTGCGCAGCCGCGCGCTGCCGGCCATGCAGATGGTCTTCGTCGGCCACCGCGACGTACACCGCAAGCGGCGCTACACGCTGGCCGAGCTGGCAGCCTGCGACCTGCTGACCTTCCAGCGAGGCTCGCAGCCCCACGTGGCGCTGATCGACTTGCTGAAGGCCACTGGCGTGGAGATGCCGCGCGTGCACACCATTTCGTCGATTTCGGCGATGGTGCAATTGGTCGAAGGCGGTTTCGGCGTGGCCACGCTGCCGCTGGCGGCGGTGCAGCGTTTGAGCGACCGCCTGCCATTGAAAGCCCTGCTGTGCGAGACCCCGCTGCCGCCGCTGCCGGTGCATGCCAGCTACCGTGTAGACCCGACCTCGTCGGTGGCTGCCGGCGTTGTCGATGCCATCCTGGACTTCATCGGCGTCGCGCCCCAAACAGCAAACCGCTCATCGAAAAAATCGATGACTTGAGCAGAAAATATCTTGTTTGCGACGGCCACCTGGAAGTCAACACAATCTGCTCTGACCCGGACCAGCCCGTGCACCTGAGGATTTCGTGGCGCTACCCACCGATTCACTTCTTCATACCGTCCCGTTGCGTGCAGCCATCCGCGCCGGCAAACACAGCACCCACACCAGCGGCCTGGCGCGCGACCATGTCCAGGGCAATGTGGTGATCCTGCCCCAGGCGCTGGCCGGCGACTTCCTGCGCTACTGCCAGCTCAATCCCAAGCCCTGTCCGCTGCTGGCCGTGTCGCAGCCCGGCGACCCGATGCTGCCCAAGCTGGGCGCCGACATCGACATCCGCACCGACGTGCCGCGCTACCGGGTCTGGCGCCACGGCGAACTGGTGGCCGAACCCACCGACCTGCGCGCGCTGTGGCGGGCCGACCTGGTCACCTTCGTCATCGGCTGCTCCTTCTCTTTCGAGCAGGCCTTGCTCGACGCCGGGCTCTCGCTGCGCCACGTGGACCAGAACCGCAATGTCGCGATGTACCGCAGCCACATTGCCACCCTGCCGGCCGGGCCGTTCAACGGGCCGATGGTGGTGTCGATGCGCCCGCTGAAGGCGGCCGCAGCGATCCTGGCGATCCAGGTCACTTCCCGTTTCCCCGACGTGCACGGCGCCCCGGTGCACCTGGGCGACCCGTCCTTGATCGGCATTGCCGACCTGGGCAAGCCCGACTACGGCGACGCTGTGGACGTGATGCCCGATGAGCTGCCGGTGTTTTGGGCCTGCGGCGTGACGCCGCAAGCCGCCATCACGCAGGCCCGGCCCGACTTCTGCATCACCCATGCACCCGGAGCCATGCTGATCACCGACCTGCTGAACCACCAACTGGCCCGTTCCTGACACGGCTTGCAGCCGTTTGTTCGTCCCTTCTTTCGTCCCTTCTTTCGTCCCTACTTTCGTCCCTACTTTCGTCCCTACTTTCGTCCCATCCCCACCCGGAGTGAAACATGCAAACCAAGCCGCAACGTAGAACCTTGATCCAGGCCCTCGGGGCCCTGCTGTTGGGCCAGGGCTTCAGTGCACGGGCGCAGTCGCCAGCGGAAATCAAGGTCGGCGTGATCTACCCGCTGACCGGCCCGGGTGCCGCCGTTGGCGGCGAACTTCGCAGCGCGCTCGAACTGGCTGCCGACATCATCAACAACGGCGCGCC
>JAYSYH010000374.1:0-25245 GCA_043716645.1 Betaproteobacteria bacterium
GCAGAGGCCGCGCTGTGCCTGGTCAGCGAAATCGACCAGCGCGCGGCCGCGGGCGGTGTCTGGACACCGGGTGCGGCAATGGGGCTGGCCCTGGTGCGCCGGCTGCAGACGCGGGCGGGCTTGCAGTTCGCGATGGAGCCGGTGAAGGAACACACATGAAGTTGCTGGACCGACGGGGCGGTAAGGCATGCGCCGCTGGCTGACGATGATCGCCACCGGCCAGTCGCTGCGGCGGCTGACGCTGGACGCTGGCCTGCACGCCCTGGCCAGCGCGGCCGACGTCCTGCCGGCCATGAAACAGCGCATGGCCGGCGTGCGCCTGACCGAGGACCGGGTCTACGCCCGCCATGGCGGCAAGACGCAGCGCCTGGACGTGCTGCAACCGACCGGGCCCGGCCCGCACCCGGTCATCGTCTACCTGCATGGCGGGGCCTTTGCCATCGGCTCCAAACGTACCCACCGGGCGCTGGCCGCGGCCTACGCTTCGCGCGGCTACCTGGTCTTCAATGTCGACTACCGGCTGGCGCCGCAGCATCCATTTCCTGCCGCAGTGGAAGACGCCTGCGCCGCCTGGCTGTGGGCGGCCGAGCATGCCGCCCACTACGGTGGCGACTGCGAGCGCATGGCCCTGGCCGGTGAATCGGCCGGCGCCAACCTGGCCTTGGCGGTGCTGCTGGCTTGCTGCACGCCGCGGCCCGAGTCCTGGGCTGCGCCGCTGTTCCAGCGCGGGCTGCGCCCCGTTGCGGCGCTGCTGTACTGCGGCTTCCTGCAGAGCAGCCGGCCCGAGCGCTACCGCCGCGCCGGAGTCTCGGCGCTGGCGGCGCGGGTGGCCCGCGACGCGGCGGTGTCCTACCTGGGCGCTGCGGCCAGTCAGCCCGGCCGAGAGCAGGCACTGGCTGATCCGCTGTGCGTGGTCGAGGCGCTGCCGGCGCCGTTGCGGCCGCTGCTGCCGCCGCTGTTCATCGCCGCGGGCCTGCGCGACCCGGTCACGGCCGACTCGCAGCGGCTCGAACAGGCCTTGCTGCGCCTGCAGTCACCTTGCAGTGCGCACTACTACCCCGGCGAACACCATGCTTTCCACGTGATGTTCTGGCGCCCCCAGGCGCAGCGCTGCTGGCGCGACAGTTTCGAATTCCTGCAGCGGCTGCTGCCGACCGCCACCCCGACCCCAGAGATGCGTGCCGCATGACAGCAACATCCTCACCCTCACCCTCACCCTCAATCCTTCCCGCCACGGTCCAGCGCGGCAGCGGGTGGGTGTTGAACGTAGCCGCCATCGCCGCCTTCGAGCCAGTGCCGATGCTGGCCACCTACGCGGCCACCTACGCGGCCACCGCCGCGGCCACCGGCGCGGGCAGTGTTCAGGCGTTGAACACCACGCCGTCGCGCCGGGCCAGCACGCCCTGCGCGACGAGTTCACCGACCACCCGTTCAGCGAACGCGGCCAGCGTGCGGTCAGGGCAACCCAGACGGCGCCACACCGCTGCGTAGAGCGTCACGCCACTGAACCAGGCCAGCAGTTCGGGCCAGCTTTGCTGCTGCACTTCGAGCAGATGAAATTTGACCAGCGCCTTGACCGCGTGGTGGGCGTGGCGCTGCGGGTCGGCGCGGAAACCGGCCAAGCGTTGACGCGCGCGCTGCAAGGCCGCCGGTACATCGCTGAACGGCGCGCCGTGCCCGGGGATAGCCACTTTGGCGTCGAACGACGCGATGAGGTCCAGCGTCGCTTCGACCTCGTCGAAGGCGTCCACGCCATCGAGTTCAGGAAACACCACGCCGAAGCCGCGTTCCCACAGCGCGTCGGCGGTGATGACCACGCCGCGTTCGGCGCAGTGCAGGACCAGCGAATGCGGATCGTGGCCGGGTGCCGCATGGGCCTGCCAGGTCAGTCCGCCGACCCTGAACGATGTCCCGGGCAGCAACGCGTCGTCGGCGGTGTAGCGCTCGCACTGCTGTCCCGTCGGGGCGTAGCTCAGCGCAACGTCGTTCCAGACCTGTACCGCAGCGAACTGCCCCGGCGGGATGCTGATGCGGCAGCCGAAGGCGCGCTGCAGCGACGCATTGCCGCCGCAGTGGTCCGAGTGCAGGTGGGTGTTGACGATGCGGCCCAGGCGCTCGCCGCGCAGCGCGTGGCGCACCAGGGCCACCGTTTGCGCCGCATGCACCACGTGGCCCGCATCGACCAGCACCGCGCCAGCACCATCCGGGTCACCGCTGCCGTGCAGCAGCACGTTGTTCGACGACAGCCAGCCGCGTTCGAAGACCGTCAGGCCTTGCAAGGCGGCAGGTGTTGGGGCGGCGGGAAGGGTGCGCATCAGGCCTGATTCTGGCGGAGCCTTACACACGGTGGCACACGCGGTGGAACACGCGGGCCCGTTGGCGGACCCGACGCCGCGGCCGTGCCCGCGGAGATCCACAATCGCCGGCATGCAGCGGCACCTTGCCTTTCCCCTCGCAGCAGCCAACCCGGCCGCAGCGGGAGCCGTGTCTTGAACAAGGCCTTCGTCAAGGAACCCGAAGACGGCGACGACGATGACGACGGCATCCCCGGCCTGCCGCCGCTGCCGCCTGGCGCGCGCAACTACATCACCCCAGCCGGCTACTGGCGCCTTCGCGCCGAGTTGATGAGCCTGCTGGACAGCGAACGGCCGAAGATCGTCGAGATCGTGTCCTGGGCCGCGAAGAACGGCGACCGGTCGGAAAACGGCGACTACCTGTACGGCAAGAAGCGCCTGCGTGAAATCGACCGCCGCATCCGCTTCCTGACCAAGCGGCTGGACATCGCCGAGGTGGCAGACCCGGCCGTGCACCACGGCCAGACGCAGATCTTCTTCGGCGCCACCGTGACCTACGCCAATGCCGCCGGAGCCCAGCGCACCATCACCATCAAAGGCATCGACGAAGCCGACAGCCTGGCTGGTGAGGTCAGCTGGATCGCGCCCATCGCCCGCGCGCTGCTGAAGGCGCACGAAGGCGACGAGGTGGCGCTGGTCACGCCCGGCGGTGTCGAGCGCATCGAGGTCCTCGAAGTGCGCTACCCGCGGCCCGGCTAGCTGTCGGCGGAACCGCCGACAACGGCTGGGGCCGAGCCAGGCGGCCCGCCACCGCCTTCAGCTTCCGACTTGCAGGCGCGTTGCTTCCAAACGGATCTGGCCCGGACCCCAGACCCCCAAGCCGGCCACCACGCGGCCCGCGCGCAGATCGCGTGCAGTGCCCCGCGTGAACACCGTGCTGGCCGACCAGTGCAATTGAAGGCCGCCCAGGGTCATCACCTGCAGCGCGGCATCGTAGGCGTCGAGCCGGCCTTCAAATTCCACCGGTTCGGGTGCTTCGGCGTGCACCGCACGGGCGACCAGCACACCACGCTGCATCGTGCCGGACACCTCGACAGCGGCCCCCAGCGCCAGGTAGGCAGCGCCTTCCACCGTGGCAAGCGTCGCATCCACGACCACACCGTCCAGGGCGAAGCGGCTGGCGCTGTCGAACTGGGTCACGCGGCCTTCCAGCTGCACCGCCACGTTGTCGGGCGGGCGCAGCGCATCGTCGCGCACGGCCAGCAGTTCCCAAACGCCATCGGCGTCGCGCAGGCCCAGCACGGCGCGCACGACGGCACCAGCCCGCAGGCCGGCCGGCACCAGCCCAACATCTGCAGGGCGGGCCCGCAGCGAGCCGATTTGCAACTGGCCCGTCACCGAGTCCAGAGCGCCCAGCAGCCCACGCAACATCGGCTTGTCGCCTGGCGCCAGCAGCGCGACGCGGGAGGCGGCGATGCGCCCGCCGGCCAGGTCCAGCTGACCCCAGACGCGCAGCGGCAGGTCCGGCGACTGCAAGTCCACGCCGGGCCCGTAGACGGTGCTGGCGCTCAGGGTCACGCGCTGATCCAGCAGCCGCAGCGTCCGCCCATCCATGCGCATCGCCGCACCGCGCAACTGTGTGTCCACGACCAGGCTTTGCGCCTGCGCCAGGCTGATGCCATTCGCGGCGTTGATGGGTCCGGCCAGCACGCGCGCGGTCATGCCGACTGCGATGTCGCCGTCGTTCAAGTGCAGGCCATCGCCGTCGGTCAGTATGGCCTTGGCGGTGATCAGGGTCACGCCGCCGACATCCAGCGGGCGCACCCGGACCACGGGGCCGGTGATCAGACTGTTCGGTCGCAGGCCCGTGCCACCGGCGCCGACACCCAGGGGTTGGCTGAGCGTGTCGGCAGGCTGCACCTCAGGCGTGCCGCCGCCACAGGCTGCCAAGGCGCTGCTGCCGGCCAGCGCCAGGATCAGGCGCCGACGCTCAGGCATCCGGGCCGGCTTTGCGGGTGGCTGGGTTTTCACGGTGGGTCTCCGGTTCGTTGAAAGTGAACAGGCCGATGCGCGCGCGGTGGTTCGCGACGCGCCCGGCGGCCTGGTCGTCGGCTATCAGCTTTTCGATCTCGGGCACCAGTTCGGCCAGCATGCGCTGCCATTGGGCGCCCACCAGCTTGTGCATGGCTTGCGCCGAGTCAAGACTCAGTTCGTCGGCGAAGATGGCCTGCTCGAAGTGACGGCTCTCGCGCTGCAGCACGTTGGTCGTGGCGGCTGACAGGTGGTCCCCGACATTGGCGCCCAGAAAGCCGTACAGCTGCGCGTCGTCCTGGTCGGGGACGTAACGCAGCGGGTGCAGCGTCACGCTCAGTCCGTCTTCGCTGACGGTGATCAGATCCTGACGCAGCATCTCGTCAAGCAGGCTGCGTGGGTGCACGTGGCGCGTCACCGACTGGGCCAGGCTTTCGAAGCTGGGGGCTTTGCCCGTGCGCGCAAGGACGCGGGGCTGGCCCTGGCCGTCCTGCAAGCGCCTGGAAGTGCTCCAGCGCAGGTAGAGCCGGTTCACGGGGGACGGCTTCTGCACGCTGCGTGGCAAGGTCGCCGCGTCCAGCCGGGCCACTTCGCGCCGGCTCAGACCGGTGGCCGTGGCGACCTGGCTCACGTCGCGTGCACCCGCGCCGGGCGGGCGGGGCCTGTCGGGCTGACCTTCCCGCTGACCTTCCTGCTGACGTTCCCGAGCCGCCTGCACATAAGCGCGCTTTAGCAACTCT
Source organism: Betaproteobacteria bacterium (assembly GCA_043716645.1). GTDB lineage: Bacteria > Pseudomonadota > Gammaproteobacteria > Burkholderiales > Burkholderiaceae_C > Rubrivivax. Next base: position 5,066 of record JAYSYH010000374.1, read on the forward strand.
TCCACGTGATCGACAGGCAGGCCCCGGGTCACGCACAGGCGCGCCAACGGCAGCAGGACGGCCTCGACCGCCCCCAGTAACAACTCATGACGTTCTTCCATTTGACAGTCGGATTCTGACGCGTCGCATTCAAATGCGCAATTTGTGCATTTATCCGATTTGTTCGGATTGGTAACCCGTAGAAGGACACCGCCATGCCCCAACTCACCCTCAACGTCAACGGTGGCAGCCAGACCATCACGGTCAGCGATACCGGTATGCCCCTGCTGTGGGCCTTGCGCGACATCCTCGGCCTCACCGGCACCAAATACGGCTGCGGCATCGAGATTTGCGGCGCTTGCACGGTGCTGGTCAACGGCCAACCCGAGAAGTCTTGCGACATGGACGTGGGTTCGGCCGTCGGCAAGGCCATCACCACCATCGAAGGGCTGTCGGCCAACCGCAGCCACCCGGCGCAGGTGGCCTGGATCGCCAACCAGGTGCCGCAGTGCGGCTGGTGCCAGCCGGGCATGCTGATGTCGGTGGCTGGCGCGATGAACGCCGGCCATCACGGCGCTTCGATCGCCGACGAGATCAGCAACGTGTGTGTGTGCGGTACCTACCAGCGCATCAAGCAGGCCGTGGTCGGCTTGTGAAACGGGGCAACCGCATGAACACCATCGGCCATCTTCCTCGTCGTCAATTCCTGGGCACCGTCGGTGCTGCGGGTGCACTCGCCAGCGGGCTGACCTTGAGCCTCGTCCTTCCCGGGCGGGCCGAGGCCGCCCGCGGCAAGACCGCCGCCGTCGCCGTCAATTCATGGCTGACTATCGGCAGCGACGACAGCATCACGCTGACCATCGGTTCATCCGACATGGGCCAGGGTTCTTTCCAAGGCCTGGCGCAGATCCTCTGCGAAGACCTGATGGTCTTGCCCACCCGGGTGCTGCTGAAACAGGGTCAGCCGACGATGGCCACGCCAGCGCCCGTTGGCGCCGCCATCAACACCGTGGGCAGCGGTGTCACGCGCAACAACTTCTGGAAGCTGCGCGACGCCGGCGCCATCGCCCGCGAAATGCTGGTCAGCGCCGCGATGGCGGCGCAGGGCGATGCCACGCGCGGCAACTACACGGTCAGCAACGGCGTCATCACGCACACGCCCAGCGGCACCGGCTACCGCTACGGCCAGGTGGCCGCTACAGCCGCGCTGCTGCCGGTGCCGACCAGCGCCGCGCTGGTGCCTGACAGCCAGTTCACCTGCATCGGCAAGAACTTTCCGCGGGCGGATATCCCGTTCAAGGTCGACGGCAGCGCCGTCTACGGTCTGGACATCCGGCTGCCGAACATGGTCTACGCCATCATCAAGCACGCACCCACGGTGGGCAGCACGCTGGCCAGCGTTCCGGCCTTGCCCAGCGGCATGCTGGCGGTGGTGCCTACCAAGGTCTGGGCCGGCACCGGCCGCGGCGCTGAACTTGTCGGCAACACGAATGCGGTGGCCGTGGTCGGCACCACCACCTGGGACGCCTGGCAGGGCGCCAAACGGATGTCTCCCGCGTGGACGTTGCCAGCCAACACGGCGGCAATAAACAGCACGCAGTTCGCCGCTGACGCGGCCAAGCTGATGACCCAGGCGCGGGCCTATTACCTGCCCGACCAGAACCCGCTGGGTGCGCTGTACCAGGTCGAGCGTTCCACAGGGGATGCGGTGGACCTGCTCAGCCGCGCCAGCAAAGTCGTCGACGCGACCTATTCGCTGCCCTACGTGGCACATGCCACGCTGGAGGTGTTGAACTGCACGGTGGACTACGTGGCGGGTGTGCGCTGCGACGTCTACGCGCCCACCCAATCGGCCAAGGGCGCGCTGACCATCGTGATGGCGATCACCGGCATGACGGCGGCGCAGGTCACCATCCACACTACCTTCCTGGGTGGCGGCCTGGGCCGCAAGGCCGAGCAGGATTTCATCAGCCAGGCGGTGCAGGTGGGCATGGCGCTGGGTCGGCCGGTGAAGCTGATGTGGCCACGTGAAGAAGACTTCGCTCACGACCAGTACCGCCCGATGGCCCTGGTGCGCGTGCGTGCCGGCATGCTGGCCAACGGCAGCATCAACGCCTGGATCTACCGCAATGTGTCGCCTTCACTGCTGGGCCAGCGTGGCGCCACGCTGCCAGCCACCGGCGACAGCCAGGGCTATGAGGCGTCGCAGGCGCTGCCCTACAACTTCGGCAGCCGGCTGACCGAATGGGTGAAGTTCAACGCCCCGATACCGGTGGGTTTCTGGCGTTCGGTGGGTGCGTCGATCAATACCTTTGCGGTGGAATCGATGATCGACGAGCTGGCCACCGCCGCCGGGCAGGACCCCTACCAGTTCCGCCGCACCCGGCTGACCGACCCGCGCTGGCTGGCCGTGCTGGACGCCGCCGCCAGCGCCGCCGGCTGGAACACCGCCATGCCGCCCGGGTCGGCGCGCGGCATCGCCATCGGCACGGCTTTCAACACCATCGTGGCCCAGGTGGTGGAAATATCCGGCGTCACCACCAGCAGCATCAGGGTCAGCAAGGTAACCGTGGCGGTGGACTGCACCATGCCGGTCAGTCCGGTGGCCATCGAGAACCAGATCATCGGCGGCGTGGTGCATGGGATGAATGCCGCGCTGTGGGGTCGCCAGACCTTCGTCAACGGCGCGGCGCAGGTCAAGAACTTCAACAACAGCCGCATGATGCGGATCAGCGAAATGCCGGCCGTGAAGGTGGTGGTGATGCCGGCGCCGGCGGCCCTCAGCCGCACGGCGGCCATCGGTGGCGTGGGCGAATTGGGCGTGCCGACCTTCGCGCCGGCGTTGGCGGCGGCCTACTTCAAGCTCAAGGGTGTGCGCCAGCGCAGCCTGCCCTTCTTCCCGAACGCAACGATGTCGGACTGAACGTTGGCTGACTGACGGGCAGCCGCAGCCTCAGTCCGTTCGGTAGCGTGACACGCGCAGCACCACCGGTGAGCGGCGCATCGCCCGCAGCACATCGGCCAGGTGCAGGCGGTCGCGTACGCTGACGATGAGCCGCAGTTCGATCGACTCTTCGGCCGGCTCGGGGTCCATGCCCAGGTGGGTGATGTCGGCCTCGGCCGCGCTGATGGCCGACGCAACCTGGGCTAGCACGCCCTTGCCGTTCTTCACCAGCACCCACAGGTGGGTCTCGAAGCTGCGGGTCAAGTCCTCGGCCCATTCCACCTGCATCCAGCGTTCGCTGTCGCGTTCGAACAGCCGCTTGCCGGCGGGACAGTCGCGGGTGTGCACCAGCAGGCCCTCGCCGCGGCCCAGGTAACCGACGATCTCGTCGCCCGGAATCGGCCGACAACAAGGTGCCAGCTGGATCGACGCCCCCGCGCTGCCATCGACGAAGACCACGCCCTGCGTCGGCGTGCTGTCGTCGTGGCCGTAGCGGCCCAACGTCAACATCACGGCGTCGGGCTTGATGCCGCGTTCGCCCATCAGTTGCGCCATGCGCTTGGCCACGATGGTGGCGATCTTCTTGCCCAGGCCGATGTCGACCAACAGCTCGCCGCGGTTGCGGTTGCCGCTCCAGCGGGTCAGCTGTTGCCACAGCGCAGGCCCCAGCGGGTCGGCCGGCTCGGTGGACGGCGGCTGCAGACCTTCGGCGCGTAGCGCTTGCGCCAGCAGTTTTTCGCCCAGCGAGCGCGACTCGTCGGTCTCCATATTCTTCAGGTGGTGGCGGATCTTGCTGCGCGCCCGGCCGGTGCGCACCATGCTCAACCATGCCGGGTTGGGCTTGGCACCCGGTGCAGTGATGATCTCGACCACGTCACCGCTTTTCAGTTCGGTGCGCAGCGCCACGGCGTCGCCATTGACCTTGGCCGCCACCGTGTGCTGGCCGACGTCGGAGTGGATGGCGTAGGCAAAGTCCAGCGGCGTGGCACCGCGCGGCAGTGCCAGGATCTTGCTGCGGGGCGTGAAGACGTAGACCGCATCGGGGTGCAGGTCGATCTTCACGTGCTCCAGGAATTCGGCCGCGTCACGGGTTTCGTCCTGGATGTCCAGCAAGCTCTGCAACCAGATGGTCGACAGGTGCTGCGCGTCGACCGCTGCATTGCTTTTGTCGCCGACCTTGTAGATCCAGTGCGCGGCGATGCCTTTTTCGGCCACCGCGTGCATGGCCTCGGTCCGCATCTGGAATTCCACGGCCGTGCCCAGTGGGCTGACCAACGTGGTGTGCAGACTCTGGTAGCCGTTGGCCTTCGGAATGGCGATGTAATCCTTGAAGCGTCCGGGGACTGGCTTGTATAGCTGATGGAGTACGCCCAGCGCCACGTAGCAGTCGGTCAGCGTCGGAACCACCACGCGAAAGCCGAAGATGTCGCTGACCTGTGCGAAGCCGGCGTGCTTCTCGCGCATCTTGTGATAAACCGAATAAATCGTCTTTTCGCGGCCGCTGACGTGCACCTTGATCTTGTGTTCGCCAAAAGCCCGTTCCACGTCCTTCTGCACCCGGTCGACGATGTCGCGGCGGTGGCCGCGGGCGCGTTTTACGGCCTTGGCCAGTGCCGCGTGGCGCCACGGGTGCAAGCTGGCAAAGCACAGTTCCTGCAATTCGCGATAGGTCTGGTTCAAGCCCAGGCGGTGGGCGATGGGCGCGAAGATTTCCAGCGTTTCGCGGGCGATGCGCTGGCGTTTGTCTAGCCCCATCGAGCCCAGCGTGCGCATGTTGTGCAGGCGGTCGGCCAGCTTGATCAGGATGACGCGCACGTCGCGTGCCATCGCCAGCAACATCTTGCGAAAACTCTCGGCCTGGCTTTCTTCGCGGGTGCTGAAGTGCAGCTTTTCCAGCTTGGTCAAGCCGTCCACCAGGTCGGCCGTGGGAGCGCCGAATTTCTCGATCAGCTCGACCTTGGTGACGCCGCAGTCTTCGATGGTGTCGTGGGTCAGCGCGGCGATGATGGCCTGGGCGTCCAGCTTCCAGTCGGCACACAAGCCGGCCACCGCAATGGGGTGCGTGATGTAGGGCTGACCGCTGGCGCGGTACTGACCCAGGTGCGCGGCGTCGCTGAACTTGTAGGCTTCGCGTACCAGTTTGAGATCGGCCTTGGACAGGTAGGCCAGTTTCTCGGACAACTCAGCGAACGAAGAGGCTTCTCCGACCGCGCTCAGGTCTGCGCTGGGCACCGCTGAACGCTGCAGGTTCTGCAGAGCGGCAGGCAGTAATTCGGCGGCAAGCGAACGCAGACTCATGCCCTGAATTTAGCTTGCTTTCCCAAGCGCCGCCCCATTGCAGTGCCGGTCTGCCCGCAAAAGCAAACGGGCGCCCCGTCGAGTGACGGGACGCCCGTTGCGCTGGCGGTCAAGACCGCGTCAGATCGGTACCTTGCGCAGCATTTCAATGCCGATTTCACCAGCGGCGATTTCGCGCAGCGCGGTCACGCCAGGCTTGTTCTTGGTCTCGATCTTGGGCGCGTGGCCCTGGCTCAACATGCGCGCACGGTAGGTTGCGGCCAACACCAGCTGGAAGCGGTTGGGGATCTTGACGAGGCAGTCTTCGACAGTGATGCGGGCCATGGTGTCCTTCGGGGTGTTCATGCGGATTACGTTTCGACTGCCTGCCGGGGGGCATGCCGACCGTTCGATCGGTATCTTCGAATCAGTTCAAGCCCAGTGCCGCAAACACCTGCGAACGGTTGCGCAACTGGGCTGCGTACTTCAAGCGCTGCGCGTGAACCACGGCCTTGAGGTCGAAAACAGCCTTCTCGAACAAGCTGTTGATGATAACAAAGTCGAAATGCCGGGCCTGAGCCACCTCGTGGCGGGCATTCGCAAGCCGCGTGGCAATCACTTCGGGCGGGTCCTCGCCGCGCCGGTTCAGGCGGTGGGCCAATTCGTCCCAGCTGGGCGGCAGGATGAAGATCAACACGGCGTGCTGGAAGATCTGCTTGATCTGAAGAGCGCCTTGCCAGTCGATTTCCAACACCACGTCTTCGCCGCGTGCCAGGCGTTCCTGAATCGCCGTGCGGCTGGTGCCATAACAGTAGCCGTGCACCAGCGCGTGCTCGAAAAACTCTTCACGTTCGGTCATCGCCAGAAATTCAGGTTCGCTGATGAAGTGGTACTCGCGCCCGTCCACTTCCTGGCCGCGAGGCGCCCGAGTGGTGTGCGAAACCGACACGGCCAGGTGTGCGTCCAATTCCAGCAGCGCCTTGACCAGGCTGGACTTGCCGGTGCCGCTGGGGGCAGCGACGCAGAATAAGTTGCCTGGTGTTTCCATCAGCGGATTTTCCACCAGCCCGGTCGCCAACGCCCGCACGTGGAGCGCCGACGTGGATCAAACGCTGGTCAGCGCCCGCCGCAGGACGCCGCCACGGCCCTGGCCAGGGTGCCCGGCATCAGCGGCTTGGTGAAGAAGTGGTCGAAGCCTGCGTCCAGGCACACCCGTCGGTCCCCGGGCTGGCTGCGGCCCGTCAGGCAGATGAATCGGGCGGCCTCCTCGTTAAGGTCGGCGCGAAGTTGCCGGACCACCTCGCAACCGCCCATGTCGGGCATCTCCAGGTCGACGAAGACCAGTTGGGGGTTGAATGTCCGTGCCGCGGCAAGGCCCTGGCAGCCGCTGAACGCGACTGCCGTCGTGCAACCCATCACTCTGAGCAAGGCAGACAACATTTCGGCGTTGTCAACGTTGTCGTCGATCACGAGTACTCGCAGCTGAAAAGTTGTATCGGGCATCTGGGTCACGGAAGTTGCCGGCGGCGTTGTCAGAACGGGCCCGACAGCGCCATTGCAGAGCAATCGGTGTGCCCGAGCCCGACTGCAGCCTTCGCCGGCCTGCTCACTCGACGCCTGAACGGAACGTCCGTACGGTGCCGTACAGTTTCGCCAGGCGCTGCAAGTCGACACTCTGCGGGTTCCCGGCACAAGGCGGACACAGGCCGCTTTGCCCCTGGCGTTACGGCACACAACCGGCTTCTCGTATGCACAGCTTCCTGTCCAACAACCAAGAGGAACTCATCGCCCGATGCAAGGCCAGGGTCCAACAACGGCCACAACGCGCCGCTAGCCCTGCTCAACTGGCCAACGGCGTGCCGATGTTCCTGAACCAACTGATCAGAACTTTAGCGGCCGAGCAGCAGGGCGACCGCAAAGGGGGCATGCAAATTTCCGGCCCGGCAGGCGGCGACAGTGCCGCGCTTTCGCAGATCGGTGTTGCCGCGACCGCACACGGCCAGCAACTGATGCTGCTGGGGTACACCGTCGATCAGGTGGTTCACGACTACGGCGACATCTGCCAGGCCATCACCGACCTGGCTGTAGAGCGCGACGCCCCATTTTCGGTCGACCAGTTCCGCACGCTCAATCGCTGTCTGGACAACGCCATTGCCGACGCCGTGACGGAGTTCAGCGCTTACCGTGAAGTGCACATATCGCGGCAGCAGGCAGACGGTGAATACGAACGTTTGGGCGCTCTGGTTCACGAGTTGCGCAACTCGTTGCAGACCGCCATGCTGGCCTTCACGGTGCTGGAAACCGGGACCGTGCCGATCACCGGTTCCACCGGGGCCGTGATGAAGCGCGGACTGCACGCGCTGTCGGATCAACTCGACCATGCGTTGCGCGAGGTCAGGGCCAAGGCTGCAAGCGCAAGCGCAAGCGCCAGCAACGCCTTTTCCCTTGCCACATTCATTGCCGATGCAAAAAACATCGCGCTGTTGGGGGCGGTTGCCCGCGGTTGTGCACTGGCTGTACCCGAAGTGGCGACCACCCTGGCAATCGCCGGCAATCGGGACCACCTGTTGGCCGCGCTGGTCAACCTGTTGCAAAACGCCTTCAAGTTCACCCATGCAGCCAGTGAAGTGACCTTGCATGCCTACGCCGTTGGAGACCGCGTCTGCATAGACGTGGAAGACCACTGCGGCGGTTTGCCATCCGGCTTCTCCGAAAAGATGTTCAGGCCCTTCACGCAGGGCGGCGCCGACAGGAGCGGCCTCGGCCTGGGCCTGTCGATCGCACGGCGCACGGCCGAGGCTGAAGGCGGTAGCCTGACGGTGCACGACGTTCCAGGCAGCGGTTGTGTTTTCACAATGAACCTGCCACGTCGCTCGCTGTAGGCCGTAGACGTCAGTAGAAATTGCTGCAGCGCTTGCCGCAAAGCCGGTCGCAGCGCCCTCGCCGGTGTTTGCCGCGGCGCCAGTTCGCGTCTGCTGCTGCTTCTGGCCAGTGCCGTGCTTGCTGGGCGGCGAACGGGCGATGAAGGACGTCCGGCCGCACGAGCGCACAACGCCGGCCGACAACCGCATCTCCTTCGGGTGCATCAACGTGCCGGTGGCGTTCTACAACGAGCCCATCGGCCCCACGCTCGGCCACCAGCATGCCGTGGTCTACGTGCTGCCAGAAATGCAGCCGGCGCAGGCGCAGTTCCAACCCCGCAAAGCAGTACCGGGCGGGGCGGGCGGCACGCCCCTTGCCCTTCCACCCTGCGGGATCGACCCGTGCAAAAGAGTCACGACATGGGACACAGCAGCTTGCTTGGTTTGGAAAAGGCCGCCATCGAGCCCGAGGGGCGTGACATCGCCGCCCTGGGCCCGAGTGACAACAGCGACAGTGGCAGCGACAGAATGGGGCTGGAAGATATGGATACCGACGACCCTGTCGAACGCCACCCCGCGCAGCGCGGCGTCGACATGCCGGGCGCAGGCGCCAGGGACATCGGCGTCGACCGCATCTTCACGCCCGGTCGCAGCGTCGACGATAGTGAGCCCGGCGGCCGTCAAAGAGATGACGAGGACCCCGATCTGGCATTCATCGACGGCGCCGCGGCGGGCGATCCCCTCGATGAAGAAGACCCGGAAGACCCGGAAGACCCGGAAGACGCCGATGGCGAAGGCCCACGGAGTGACGAAGGTGACGAGGCCGATCTGCCGGCGGACGATGACCCTGATGGCAGGGTTCGCCTGCCGCTTCGCACGGCGAGTTCTGCTTAACGCCGCGTCTTGCTGCGCTTGGCGACACCCGAGGCCGACCCGATGCTTGGCCGGCGGCGGCTTTCGGCATTTCAGTCGTCAGCTGCAGCCGTCGGAACCTTGAAGCCCAGAGTTCTCATCGCCGGGGTCAACAACTGTCGGGTGCTGGCCAGCGCTGCCCACGGGTCAACGGCGCGCAACGACAACGCGTCGCGGGCATTGCCCACATGCCAGTGCGCGCCGCTGCGTGTGTCCTTCAGCGCATCCCAGGCCACCGGCATCGACACGCCCAAGCCTGGCCGGGCGCGGGCAGAAAAGGCCGCCACGGTGGTGGCGCCTTCGCCATTGCGCAGGTAGTCGACGAAGATTTTGCCCAGTCGGTTGCCGGGACCACTCTTGGCCACGAAGCGCTCCGGTATCGCCGTACTGAGGTGCTCGACCACGGCCTTGGAAAAGGCCTTCACGGTGTCAAACGCCCGCCGCGGCGCCAACGGCACCACCAAGTGCAGACCCTTGCCGCCACTGGTCTTCAGCCAGCTCTGCAACCCCAGCTCTTGCAGCAGCGCGCGGGTCAGCAGCGCGCCTTCCTGCACGGCTTCCCACGTCACGCCTTCGCCGGGGTCGAGGTCGAAAATCATTCGGTCGGGCTTGGCCAGGTGCGCGTCGGTGGCGTTCCAGGTGTGGAATTCGATGACGTTCATCTGCGCTGCGGCGACCAGTGCTTCACGCGTAGGCACCTCCAGCAGCGCTGCGTGCCCTGGCCACAGCGCCGGGTCGAGCTGGCGGACGCCGGGGATGGCCGCCTTGCCGTCGTGCTTCTGGAAGAAAGAGGGCGCGCCCACGCCGCTTGGGGCGCGCAGCAGCGCCACTGGTCTGTGCTGCAGGTGCGGCAACATGAACGCGGCCACGCTGTCGTAGTAGCGCACCAGGTCCAGCTTGGTGCAGCCGGAGGCCGCGTCGATGACACGCTCGCCGTGGGTGACTTTCGGGCCGCTCATGTTGGATGTTGGCTTCACGGTCGAGGGTGCGGGTGCTGCAGTTGTTGCAGTCGCTGCAGGGGCTGCGGATGGACGCAGCGGTGTGGCGCCGAGCACAGGCTCGCGCGCGATGTCGCGAGCCGGTTTGTCATTGCGCAGCGCAAGGAATGCGGCATGGCGGATCTGGCCGGCCGGCGTCCACTGCGCAAACCGCACTTCTGCCACCAGCGTGGGCCGCACCCAAACTTCGCGGCCCGCGCTGGCGCGGCCCCAGCGGCCGGGTGCGGTGTCGCCGTCGAACGGTGAGGTCTGGCGTTGCAGCGGCCGCAGTTTTTGCAGCATGGCCCGGGCGGTGGCTGTGTCCCAACCGGTACCCACGCTGCCTACCGGGCACAGCCGGCCGTTTGCACCGTGCACGCCCAGCAACAGGCTGCCCACTGCGCTGGCGTCGTCGCTGCGCTCGGCGTAGCCGCCGATAACGAATTCCTGACGCAGGTGGCACTTCAGCTTCAGCCAGCTGCTGTTGCGCGCGCTGCGGTACGGTGCGTCGGCCTGTTTGGCGATCAGGCCTTCTTGACCCGCAGCACACGCGGCCTGCAGCAGCCCGGCGGCGAGATCGCCACCGCCCTGGCCCGCTTCGGTGCTCAGCGCCAACGGCGGCGGCACCCCGGCCAGCAACCGGGCCAGCAGCGCGCGGCGTGCATACAGCGGTGCGTCGCGCAGGTCGTGACCTTCGAAGTAAGGCAGGTCGAACAGCATGTAGCGGATGCGTTCGGCGCCTCTACCGCCAAAGTCCAGCGCCTTCTGCAGGGCATCGAAATCGCCGCCGGCCGCAGCCGGGCCCGCGGGCACGACGATTTCGCCGTCCAGCCAGGCACTGCCAATGGACAGAGAACCCAGTGAACCCAGAGAACCCAGCGAACCCAGCGCGCGCAGCGCGCGGACCAACGGGGCCAGGCGGTCCGTCCAGTCGTGGCCACCTCGGGTGATCAAACGCGGCACGCCGCCTTCAATGCGCGTCAGCAACCGGTAGCCGTCGTACTTGGTCTCGTAGATCCAGCGCCCCGGCGCGGTGACCGCCGTGGCCAGCATCGCCAACTGCGGCGACAGCTTGTCGGGCAGTGGGCCGGGCACGGCCATGTTGGCCGCGGCGGCGGCTGGCGCGTCTTGCAGCACGCGATCGGGCTGGGCTTGCAGCACGTCGCAGTCGGCGTGGCCCCGCGCGTGGCCATCGCGCTTCTTGAACAGCAGCCAGGTTTCCTTGGCGGCTGGAGCACGTGGCTTCAGTCGCACCAGTTCCCACAACCCCTGCAGCTTGCGGCCATGCAATTCAAAAGCCAGCTTGCCGGCCGCCAGCCCGGCCTGCGGGTCGCCCACCGGCACCCAGCTGCCCTGGTCCCAGACGATGACATCGCCGGCGCCGTACTGGCCCGCTGGAATGGTGCCTTCAAAAGTGGCGTAGGCCAGCGGGTGGTCTTCGGTTCGCACGGCCAGGCGTTTGTCCGAAGGGTCCAGGCTCGGGCCCTTGGGCACGGCCCAGGACAGCAGCACGCCGGCCCATTCCAGACGGAAGTCGTAATGCAGCCGCGTGGCGGCATGCTTCTGAACCACGAAGCCCAGCCGCCCGCCTGGGTCGGTGGCCATCGCGTCTGGCGCAGGACATCCGGGCTCGGGCGTGATGGCGAAGTCGCGCTTGGCGCGGTAGCGTTCCAGTGCGGGCAAAGAAGACCGCTTGCCCTTGACGCTGGTCATCACGCGCGCTTGCGCGACGGCGATTTCGCAGCCGGCCCGGACGCCGTTGCAGCCGCCGCTTTGGGTTTGGGTTTGGGTTTGGGTTTGATTTTGGTGGTCACGGGCGCCACGGGCGGGGCGGGCGCCGTAAGTGCTGCAGCGCCTGCGCCGCGCCGCCCGCCCAGGCTGCGCCGCAGCAGTTCGGTCAGGTCCACCACATTGCTGGCCGTCGCTTCACCGCCTTGTTCAAGCGGCTGTACCGTGGCCGTCTTGCCGGCCGCCGCACGCTGGTCCACCAAATCCTGCACCGCCTTCGTGAAGCGGTCGCCATAGCGCTCGGGCTGCCAGGTTTCGGTCATGTCGCCGATCAGCTGGCCGGCCATCTTCAACTCGGCGTCCTTCAGCCCCGCGGCCTGCGTGCCTTCGGGCGGCAGCTTCAGCTCATTCATAGGCCGCACCTCGTGGTGCCAGCGCAGCGTGTCCAGCATCAGTGCGGCGCCCACTGGCGCCAGCACCGCCAGGTGTTCCTTGGTGTGCATCACGACCCGGGCGATGCCCACCACACCCGCTGCCCGCAAGGCTTCACGCAGCAGCGCGTAGACCTTCTCGCCCTTGGCGATGGGTTCCAGGTAGTACGGCTTTTCCAGCAGCGAGAACGGGATTTCGGTGGGCTTGACGAAGCTTTCGATTTCGATGGTTTGCGTGGTCTTCGGGTAGGCCGCCTTGATCTCGTCGTCGCCCAGCACGACGTAGTCGCCGCCAGGCAGTTTGACGCCGCGCACGATGTTCGCGCTGTCCACTTCCTGCCCGGTGCGCTTGTTCACGCGCTTGTAGCCCACCGGGTCCATGGTGCGTTTGTCCAGCCAGTCGAAGTCGATGCCGCTTTCGCTGGACGCGGGATACAGCGCCACAGGCACGTGCACCAAGCCGAAGCTGATGGCGCCTTTCCAGATGACTCGGGACATGCCGATACCTTGGCAAACAGCGTGCCTGCCGGACGCTGGCCCGGCCGGCGTCAGCCGCTCTGCGGTTCTGGGTCGGCATCGGCCTTCTTGGCGCCGCGTACGTTCAGCGCCGCCAGGCAAAACTGCAACAACCACCAACGTTATCGCGCCGGTGCAAAGCTGCAGTGATACAACCCGGCGGTTGGCCCGGACGGGCCAGCAGGAGACCCCGACATGCCGCACGCCTTGGTCGTTGACGACGACATCGATGCATCGGCCTCGCTGCGCACGCTGATCGCAGGCGAGCGCTTCACCGTTGCCGTGGCCCATAACCTGCGCGACGCGCGCCGCCAGATCGCGCTCCAGCAGCCCGACATCGTGCTGCTGGACTTGCGCCTGCCCGACGGCAACGGACTGGACCTGCTGGCCGACGCGCACCTGGTGACCAACTCCGAAGTGGTGCTGTGCACGGGCCACGCCAGCATGGAGACATCGATCCAGGCGCTGCGCCTGGGCGCTGCCGATTACCTCGTCAAGCCCATCAACCTGAAACAGTTGCAGGGCATGCTGTCGCGCATCACCAAGCCGGCCTTGCTGAAGGCCGAGGTCGAAAGCCTGACGGCCAACCTGGCACAAAGCGGCCACTTCGGGCCGCTTTGGGGCAAGAGCGCGCCGATGCAGCGCGTCTACGAGCAGATCTCGCGCGTGGCTGGCACCAGCGTCACGGTCTTCATCACTGGCGAAAGCGGCACCGGCAAGGAAGTCGTGGCGCAGGCCGTGCACGACCTGAGCCGGCGCCGCAAGCGGCCTTTTCTGGCCGTGAACTGCGGCGCCATTTCGCCGAACCTGATCGAGAGCGAAATCTTCGGCCACGAGAAGGGCAGCTTCACCGGCGCCGAACGCCAGCATCAAGGCTTCTTCGAACGTGCCGGGGGCGGCACGCTGTTTCTGGACGAGATCACCGAGATGCCGCTGGACCTGCAGGTCAAGCTGCTGCGGGTGCTGGAAACTGGCCGCTTCATGCGCGTGGGCAGCACGGTGAGCCAAGAAGCCGACGTGCGCATCATTGCCGCCACCAACCGGTTGCCGCTGCAGGCCGTGGCCCTGGGCAAGCTGCGTGAAGACCTGCTGTACCGGCTGAACGTCTTCCCGTTGGAACTGCCGCCGCTGCGCGACCGGCTGTCCGACGTCGGCTTGCTGGCAGTGCATTTCCTGGCCGCGATCAGCGAGCAGGAAGGTGCGGTACGCCACTTCACGCCGGGGGCGCTGGCGCAACTGGCCACCTACCGCTGGCCGGGCAACGTGCGCGAGTTGCGCAACGCCGTGCAGCGCGCCTATGTGATGGCAACGGGCGGGTTGATCGACAACAGCTGGCTGCCGCGCAGCGACGACGCGGTGAGCGGCAGCGCCTTTACGGGCGCGCCCCCTTCACCCGCAGCTGGCGCAGGCGTGGCCCCTGCTGCTGCGAGCATCACGCTGCCCATCGGCACATCGATGGCGCAGGCCGAACGCCTGCTGACGCTGGCCACGCTGCGCCACTACAACCACCAGAAAGAGCGCACGGCAGCCACTTTGGGCATCAGCCTGAAGACGCTCTACAACCGGTTGAAGGAATACGCCGTCGAAAGCGACGGCCCTGCACGGTCAGCGCACAAGGACTGACGGCGCGCGTCATTCGGCGCTCGGCGTTCGGCGTTCGCGGCCGCCGGTCCGCCTTTGCACGATTTGCCGCAAGCTGCGGCGCATCGGTAAATCGGGTCATCGAGGCACGTGGGTCCGCCATCGACCGACGGTCCGAACGCGAGACGGTGGCCCGTGGCGGCGGCTTGTCGCCCGGGGCGCCGCAGTTTTGTATCCATCCGCATCTCTTCGCGCAGCGGGGCACGGCGATTGCGTCTGAACGGCTGCGCACGCTGCGCACCGCACTGAACCTCGCCCAACAGCCAGCGCGGTCGATGGCCGTGGGAGATCCCGGATGACTTTGATGATCCAGCGCAATGACCAACGACAGAGCCAGAGCCTGTCGCCCCGTCTGCAGCACGCGGTGCGCCTGCTTCAAATGTCGTCACTGGATTTCGCGGCGATGGTTCGCGACACGCTGGGCAGCAACCCGTTTCTGGAGATCGACGGCGATGATACCGAGTACGGTGGTGTCGATGACGACCGCGCCGATGACCGCGCCGATGACCGCGGCGACCCAGCCCGCGACGAACGCATGGAAGACCATGACGAGGTGGGCGATGACCGTCACGAATCGGCCACTGGTAGCGCCGACGGCGTCAGCGACCGCGACTTGTGGCAGGGCGACAGCGGCGCAGGCAACAGCACGCGCAGCAGCGACGACGGCGAGATTTCAGCACTGGACATGGTGGCTGTTGAAACACCGCTGAACAACCACCTGCACAGCCAGCTCAGCCTGTTGCAGCTGACGCCGCGGGATCTGCAGTTGGCGCGCACCATCGTCGAGTCGCTGGACGACGACGGCTACCTGCGCACGGTATTGCCCGAGCTGTTGGCGGTGGCCGGGCTGGCGCCGCCGCCCTTGCTTGACGAGATGCAGATCGCACTGCGGCGCGTGCAGTCGCTGGAACCGCTGGGCGTGGGCGCGCGCGATGTCGGTGAATGCCTGCAGCTGCAGCTGTCGGCGATAGCCTGCCCCACCCAGCGCAGCCTGGCGCAAAGCATCGTCAGCGAACACCTGCCGGCGCTGGCAGCCCGCGACATCAACGGCATCGCCCGCCGGCTCGGTGAAACCCCGGCGCGCGTGGAGGCGGTGTGCGACCGCATCCGCCGGCTCGACCCACGGCCCGGCTGGCGCTTGGGTTCATCCCGCGTGGCCTGTGTGGTGCCGGACGTGGTGGTGAAGAAAGTGCGGGGGTCCTGGGTCGTAAAGCTGAACCCGGCCATCTTGCCGCGCGTACGCCTGAACACCGTGTACGCGCAACTCTTCCAGCGCCATCGCACGGCGCAGAACGCTGAGTTGGGTGCCAACCTGCAAGAAGCACGCTGGACGCTGCGCAATGTCGAGCAGCGCTTTTCGACCATCCTGGACGTGGCCCTGGCCATCGTGCAGCGGCAGGGCAACTTCCTGGACTACGGGCCGATGGCGATGAAGCCGCTGGGGCTGCGTGAGATAGCCGACGCCGTGGGCGTGCACGAAAGTACCGTCTCGCGGGCCACCAACAACAAGTACATGGCCACACCCAGCGGCGTTTACGAGCTGACGCACTTCTTTTCGCGCGCGATGATCAGCGCCAACGGCAGCGCCTGTTCGGGCACGGCCATTCGCAGCCTGATCAAGGACATCATCGAAGCCGAGAGCCCCGACGCGCCGTTGTCGGATGCCGAGCTCACGCGCCAGTTGGCCGGCCAAGGCCTGGTGGTGGCGCGCCGCACGGTCACCAAGTATCGGCAGATGTTGAAGGTCGAAGCCGTCGACCGCCGCCGCCGCCACAACTCAGCGGCGGGCCGTCAGGCAGTGGGCTGCGTTGCCTCTGAACTGGCAGCAGTGGCTGCTTGCGCTATGCCCTGACCGTAGAGGCTCAAAGCCGTGCGGGCCGGTACTCGGCCATGGTGGCGCTGGCCCGCAAAAGCCACAGGTCGATGGAGAACACCGACTGCATTTGCGCCACGACCGGCCCCTGAACTTCGAAGTGCGTGTCACGCCAGTGCGCCGGATCTCGCGCGTTGCCTGTCCATTGTGGCGCCACGCCTGCGCCCGCCATGCTGGCCAGCAGGCTGTCGTCCATCTTCGGGCTGCCCATCCGGTCCGGCAGCACGTGCACTTTCACGCCCTGGCGCGCACGCTCGGCCAGCGCGTCGGCAAACTGGTGGCCGATGTCGCCCGAACAGTAGATGCAGGTCTCGAAGGTGATCGATGTGCGGGCACTGCGAATGGCGGCCAGTGCCCACCCCGAGCATGCGCGGCAACCAACAGGCACTCTGCGAATCCTCGGCAGCCCGCTTCGAACAGGCTGAGTGCAGCTGCGACGGCTTCGTGATCTTCGAAGGCCAAAGCCTCCGCGCTGCCGTGCGGCTGCAACAGACGATCCGGGATTACTCCAAGTTCTGCACCTGCTCGCGCATCTGCTCGATCGCTACTTTCATATCCACCGAAACTGTCGTCAGTTCCATCGCCGCTGACTTCGAGCCCAGGGTGTTGGCCTCGCGTTGCAGTTCCTGAATCAGGAATTCCAGCCGCTTGCCCAGTTCGCCACCGGACTTCAGCAGGCGTTCGATCTCGTCGAGGTGGGAAGCCAGCCGGCCGAGTTCTTCGGCCACGTCGATGCGGATGGCATAAGAAGCCGCTTCGCCCATCGCGCGTTCGTGCAGCGACTGTTCGGGTACCGGTGCGCCGGCCTGCACGGTGGTCAGCGCTTCGGCCCAGCGTTCCAAAAAGCGCTGTTGCTGGCGCTGCACCACGGCGGGCACCAGCGGCGCGGCCTGCGCGGCCAGTTCGCGCAGGCGCACCACGCGTTCCATCAGAATCGCCGCCAGCCGCGCGCCTTCGCGGGCGCGGGCCTCGCGCAGCCCTTCGATGCAGCGCCTGGCGGCTTGCAGCGTCGGCTCATCCAGCTTTTGCGCCGTGCTACCGCCCTTGCACCAATGCAGCACTTCGTTGACCGTGAGGCTGCGCGCCTGGGGCAGCCAGCCCTGGATGGCCGACTGCTGGTAGGCCAGCCGGTTCAACTGGTCTGAGGTGGGCGCGGGCAGCGGACTTTCGGCTTCGCGCGCGGTGGCCACGCGCAATTCGATTTTGCCGCGCCGGAAGGCGCCGGTCAGCTGTTCCCGCAGCGCCGGTTCCAGGCCGCGCAACTCGTCGGGCAGGCGCAGCGCCAGGTCGAGAAAACGGCCGTTCACCGAGCGCGCTTCCACGCTCACCGAGCCCGCTGTCTCCGAGGCTTCGGACGCCGCGTTGGCGTAACCCGTCATGCTATAAACCGCCATCTTTTTCGCCCCAGAGTGAACGTCGATTATGTCCAAGCCCAAGCCTGCACCCTTGCCCCCGGGCACTGTGGTGGGCGGCTACAAGATCGTCAAAAAGCTGGCGGCTGGGGGGTTCGGCGTGGTGTATCTGGCCGAGCATGAAGAAGATCAGCTGGTCGCTATCAAGGAATACCTGCCGGCCTCATTGGCCGAACGCTCCACCGGTGAACTGACGCCCCGCGTCAAGCCTGACAAGCAGCCGCTCTACCGGCTCGGGCTGAAGAGCTTTTTCGAAGAAGGACGGTCACTGGCACAGATCAGTCACCCCAGCGTGGTCAGCGTGCTGAACTTCTTTCGCGAGAACGAAACCGTCTACATGGTGATGAACTACCTGCAGGGCGACACGCTGCAGGATTTCATCGTCACCGCGCGCGACCTGAAGCGCGACAAGGTGTTCCGCGAATCCACCATCCGCAGCCTGTTCGACGAGATGCTGCGCGGTCTGCGCATCGTGCATCAGCACAAGATGTTGCACCTCGACATCAAGCCTGCGAATGTGTTTGTCACCAACGACAACAAGGCCGTCATGCTGGACTTCGGCGCCGCCCGCGAGGTGCTGAGCAAGGAAGGCAACTTCATCAGGCCGATGTACACGCCAGGCTTCGCAGCGCCTGAGATGTACCGCCGCGACGGCACGCTGGGACCTTGGACCGACATCTACGCCATCGGCGCCTGCATCTACGCCTGCATGCAGGGCTACCCGCCGAACGACGCGCCGCAGCGCATCGAGAAAGACCGTTTGATGCTGAGCCTTTCGCGCCTGCGCAACATCTATTCCGACAACCTGATCGAGGTCACCGAATGGTGCATGTCGCTGGACCCGCTCAGCCGTCCGCAAAGCGTGTTCGCGCTGCAGAAGGAGCTGGCGCGCGAGACCGAACGCCGCTACACCAAACTCAGTTTCAGCGAACGCCTGAAGCTGCAGCTGGAAACCTTGAAGACAGGTCAGAAGGCATGAGCCTGAGCCGGCTCGCCCGCTGACCGGTCATGCAGTTCTCCGTCTACCAGGTCAGCCGCCGCGGCGGCCGTGAAAAGAACGAAGACCGCATGGGCTACTGCTACACGCGGGACGCCGGCCTGTTTGCGCTGGCCGACGGCATGGGCGGCCACCCGGAAGGCGAAGTGGCTTCGCAACTGGCGTTGCAGACCATGGCGGCCCTGTTCCAGCGGCAAGCCAGGCCGCGGCTGCAAGAGCCGCTGCGTTTCCTGCACGACGCCACCATCGCCGGCCACCACCAGTTGTTGCGCTACGCCACCCAGAAGTCGCTGCTGGACACCCCGCGCACCACGCTGGTGGCCTGCGTGATCCAGGACAACACCGCCTATTGGGCGCACTGCGGCGACTCGCGGCTGTACCTGGTGCGCGGTGACCGGTTGGTGGCGCGCACCCGCGACCATTCGTATTCCGAACTGCAGGACACGTTGTCGCTGGTGGTGCCGATCAACAGCCGCGTCAATCGCAATGTGCTGTTCACCTGTCTGGGCAGCCCGGGCAAGCCGGTGGTCGACACCGCCGGCCCGCTGCTCGTGCACCCGGGCGATCGCGTGATGCTGTGTTCCGACGGCCTGTGGGGTGCCATCAGCGACACCACCATCACCGAGGTGCTCAGCACCCACACCGTGGCCGATGCCGTGCCCGAGCTGGTGGAACGTGCGCTGCGTGCAGCGGGCGAAAAGAGCGACAACGTCACCGTGCTGGCCGTCGAATGGGAATCGGCCGAAGAGGTGGACCTGCAGGGTGGCGTGTCGACCCTGACGCTGGGCGACGAGGTGTTTGCCTCCACCATCCAGGCCAGCCTGGCCGACACGGGCAATGTGGACGACCTGGATGACGCCGAGATCGAGCGTTCGATCCGCGAGATCAATGAGGCCATCGAGCGCAGTTCGAAAAAGCGCAGATAGAGTGGCCGCAAGGCAGCCGCATCCAGTCTCCTCCAGCTGTCCTGCAGGTGACCGAGGGACCAAATTCTTCCATCCCAGTTTCCAAGGATTTCCGATGACTTTCCAACGTTCCGCCAACCGCCTGGCCGACGCCCTGCGCCCGGTCACCCTCCAGCGCGGCTACACCTGCCACGCCGAAGGTTCGGTGCTGGTCGCTTTTGGTGACACCAAGGTGCTGTGCACGGCTTCGGTCGAAGAGAAGGTGCCGCCGCACAAGCGCGGCAGTGGCGAAGGTTGGGTCACGGCCGAATACGGCATGTTGCCGCGCGCCACCCACACCCGCAGCGACCGCGAGGCGGCGCGCGGCAAGCAAAGCGGCCGCACGCAGGAGATCCAGCGCCTGATCGGCCGCTCCATGCGCGCCGTGTTCGACATGAAGGCGCTCGGTGAGCGCACCCTCCAGATCGATTGCGACGTGCTGCAGGCCGACGGTGGCACCCGCACTGCGGCCATCACCGGCGCCTACGTGGCCGCGCACGACGCCGTGAGCTGGCTGCTCGCATGCGGCAAGCTCGCCGCCTCGCCGCTCACCGGTTCGGTGGCCGCGGTGAGCGTGGGCATCGTTGCGGGCACGCCGCTGCTCGACCTGGAATACACCGAAGACTCCGCCTGCGACACCGACATGAACGTCGTCATGACCGGCCAGGGCCACTTCATCGAAGTGCAG
>JAYSYH010000375.1:0-8395 GCA_043716645.1 Betaproteobacteria bacterium
GGTTGACGTTCCACACCTGGATGTTCGGCTCGCGCGAACTCAGGTCGTGCTGGCGTGCCAGCGATTCGCGCACCCGCCGATAGCCCGCGTCGTCGTGGATCGCGGCCACCTCCAGCTCGCGCGCCGAGGCATCGTCGACGATGGAGAACAACCGCAATTCACGCATCAGCCGCGGCGACAGGTACTGGCCGATGAAGCTCTCGTCCTTGAAGTGCCGCATGGCGTAATCCAGCGTCTTGAGCCAGTCGCTGCCGGCGATCTCCGGGAACCACTCCCGGTCCTCGTCGGTCGGGTGTTCGCAGATGCGGCGCAGGTCGGTGAACATCGCGAAGCCCAGCGCATAGGGGTTGATGCCGCTGTAGCCCGGGTGCGTTACCGGCGGCTGGAACACCACGTTGGTGTGCGAGCTGAGGAATTCCATCATGAAGCCGTCGGCCAGCTGGCCCTGCTCGTACATCTGGTTCAGGATGGTGTAGTGCCAGAAGGTGGCCCAGCCCTCGTTCATCACCTGCGTCTGGCGCTGCGGGTAGAAATACTGCGCCACCTTGCGCACGATGCGCACGATCTCGCGCTGCCAGGGTTCCAGCAGCGGTGCGTTCTTCTCGATGAAATACAGCAGGTTTTCCTGCGGTTCGTCGGGGAATCGCTTGGCCTCGGGCGCGGTGCCTTCCTTGTCCACACGACGTGGCAAGGTACGCCACAAATCGTTCACCTGGCGCTGCGCATGGGCTTCGCGGTCCAGACGTTCGCTCAATTCCTGGGCCAGGCTCTTGCGGCTGGGGCGGCGATAGCGGTCCACACCATGGTTGCTGAGGGCGTGGCAGCTGTCGAGAAAGGCCTCCACCGTTTCCAGGCCGTGCTTTTCTTCGCAAGCTGCGACGTAGTTTTTTGCGTAGACCAGGTAGTCAATGATGGACGCCGCATCGGTCCACATCCGGAACAGGTAATTGCCCTTGAAGAAGCTGTTGTGGCCGTAGGCGGCGTGCGCGATGACCAGAGCCTGCATCGCCAGCGTGTTTTCTTCCATCAGGTAACTGATGCAGGGGTTGCTGTTGATGACGATCTCGTAGGCCAGCCCCATGTGGCCGCGCTTGTAATTCTTCTCTGTCGAGATGAATTCCTTGCCGTAACTCCAGTGCCGGTAATTCACCGGCATGCCGGAACTGGAATAGGCGTCCATCATCTGCTCGGCGGTGATGATTTCCAGCTGGTTGGGGTAGGTGTCCAGCCCAAAGCGCTCGGCGGTGGCGCGGATGGTGCGGTGGTAGGTTTCGATCAACTCGAAAGTCCAGTCGCTGGTAGCCGGCAAATGTTCCAGCGGCCGCACGCTGAGCGGCAACGGGTGTTCCAGCGCGGGCAGGGCAGAAGGTTGGTTCTTCACGCGGCTTTCGCTCCTTCTTTCTTGAACAGGTCGCGGAACACCGGGTAGATCTGGGCCGCATCCACGGCCTTGCGCATGGCAAATTGTTTGTGGCTGGCGGTCAGGTGCATGTACTCATCCCACAGGTTCTGCTCTTCTTCAGCCACTTGCACATAAGCGAAATAGCGCACCAGCGGCAGGATCTTTTCGCTCAGCAACTCGCGGCAGCGGCCGCTGTCGTGGTGCCAGTTGTCACCATCGCTGGCCTGCGCGCCGTAGATGTTCCACGCGCTCGGGTCGTAGCGGGCCTTGATGATTTCTTCCATCAGCACCAAAGCACTGCTGACCACCGTGCCGCCGGTCTCACGGGCGTGGAAGAAGTTCTCTTCGTCCACTTCCTGGGCTTGAGTGTGGTGACGGATGAAGACCAGTTCGATCTTCTCGTAATGCCGCGTGAGGAACAGATACAGCAGAATGAAAAAACGCTTGCTCAATTCCTTGCGCGCTTCGTCCATCGAACCGGACACATCCATCACGCAGAACATCACCGCCTTGCTGGTGGGCACCGGCACCTTCACGCGGTTGCGAAAGCGCAGGTCGATGGGGTCGAGGAACGGAATGCGATCGATGCGGCCACGCAGCACGCGAACCTCTTCGGCCAGCAGCGCGATGGCCGCTGGGGACACTGCGCTACCCGACAGCAGCGCGGCCTGCATCTGGGCCAGCCGCTCTTCCATCTCACGCAATGTACGGCGCGGGCCGTTGCCCAATGCAAGGCGCCGGCCCAAAGCACCGCGCATGCTGCGCACCACGTGCAGGTTGTTCGGCGTGCCGTCGTTGCTGTAGCCGGCGCGGTGGCTTTTCCACTCGGGCACTTCGGCCAATTGCGTACGAACGAGATTCGGCAGAGCCAGGTCGTCGAAGAAGACCTGCATGAATTCTTCTTTGCTCAACGCGAAAACGAAGTCGTCCTCGCCTTCGCCCTGGTCACTGGCCTGGCCCTTGCCCGCACCGCCGCCGCCCTGGCCGCCTTTTGGCCGTTCGATCTTGTCGCCGCGCACGTATTCCTGGTTGCCTGGGTGCACCACCTCGCGCACGCCACCCTGGCCGTGGCCGAAGACGGGTTCGGTGAGGTCCTTTTTCGGGATGTGGATGTCTTCGCCACGTTCCACGTCGCGAATTCCGCGACCGTTGATGGCGCGCTTCACCGCTTCGCGGATCTGGTCCTTGTGACGGCGCAGGAAACGTTCGCGGTTGCCGATGGACTTGTTTTTGCCCGCCAATCGGCGATCAATGATTTGCTGCATTGAAGACCCTTGTTGTTCAGCCCTCAATCAACTGGATTTACGCACCCGCAAATACCACTCGCACAGCAAGCGCACCTGCTTGGTCGTGTAGCCCTTGGCCACCATGCGCGTCACGAAGTCTTCGTGCTTCTTGGCTTCGTCGGCGCTGGCTTTGGCGTTGAAGCTGATCACCGGCAACAACTCTTCGGTGTTGCTGAACATCTTCTTTTCGATCACCGTGCGCAGCTTCTCGTAACTGGTCCACACCGGGTTGTTGCCCTGGTTGTTGGCCCGCGCGCGCAGCACGAAATTGACGATCTCGTTGCGGAAGTCTTTCGGGTTTGCAATGCCTGCGGGCTTTTCGATCTTTTCGAGTTCGCCATTCAGGCTGCCGCGGTCGAAGACTTCGCCGGTGTCGGTGTCGCGGTACTCGTGGTCCTGGATCCAGTAGTCGGCGTAGGTCACGTAGCGGTCGAAAATGTTCTGTCCGTATTCCGAGTAGCTTTCCAGATAAGCCGTTTGAATTTCTTTGCCGATGAATTCGGCATAACGCGGTGCCAGCAGCTCCTTGATGAAGCCGACATATTTGTCTTCGGCCTCTTTCGGGAACTGTTCGCGTTCGATTTGTTGTTCCAGCACGTACATCAGGTGCACCGGGTTGGCCGCCACTTCGGTGCTGTCGAAGTTGAAGACCTTGGACAAGATCTTGTAAGCAAAGCGCGTGCTGATGCCGCTCATGCCTTCATCGATGCCGGCGTAGTCGCGGTATTCCTGGTAGCTCTTGGCGCGCGGGTCGGTGTCTTTCAGGCTCTCGCCGTCGTAGACCAGCATCTTGGAATACAGCGAAGAGTTCTCGGGTTCCTTCAGCCGCGTCAGCATCGCGAACTGGCTCATCATCTTCAGCGTGCCCGGCGCGCAGGTGGCACTGGCCAGGCTGCTGTTCTTGAGCAGCTTTTCGTAGATGTGGATTTCTTCTGACGCGCGCAGGCAGTAAGGCACCTTCACGATGTAGATGCGGTCCAGAAAAGCTTCGTTGTTCTTGTTGTTGCGGAAAGCTTTCCATTCGCTTTCGTTGCTGTGCGCCAGCACCACGCCGTCGAAAGGAATGGCGCCGAAGCCTTCGGTGCCCTTGAAGTTGCCTTCCTGTGTGGCCGTCAACAGCGGGTGCAGCACCTTGATCGGCGCCTTGAACATTTCGACAAATTCCAGCAAGCCCTGGTTGCTCAAGCACAGACCGCCGCTGTAGCTGTAGGCGTCGGGGTCGTCCTGCGAATAGCTTTCCAGCTTGCGAATATCGACCTTGCCGACCAGGCTGGAAATGTCCTGGTTGTTTTCATCACCCGGCTCGGTCTTGCTGATGCCCACCTGCTTCAGGATGCTGGGGTGGCGCTTGACGACCTTGAACTTGCGGATGTCGCCGCCGAATTCGTCCAACCGTTTGACGGCCCAAGGCGACAGGATGCGGTTGAGGTAACGGCGCGGAATGCCGTATTCGCTTTCGAGGATGGCGCCGTCTTCTGCCGCGTCGAACAGACCCAGCGGCGATTCATTCACCGGGCTGCCCTTGATCGCGTAGAAGGGCACTTCCTGCATCAGCAGCTTCAGCCGTTCAGCTATCGAGCTTTTGCCGCCGCCCACCGGGCCCAGTAAATACAGGATCTGCTTTTTTTCTTCCAGGCCCTGTGCAGCGTGTCGGAAATAGCTGACCACCTGTTCGATGGCGTCCTCCATGCCGTAGAACTCGGCGAAGGCCGGATACACCTTGATCACCTTGTTGGCGAACAGCCGGCTCAAACGCGGGTCGTTGCGCGTGTCCACGGTGGCGGGCTCACCAATGGCGCGGAGCATGCGCTCGGCGGCAGTGGCATAAGCAAGCGGGTTGCGCTTGCATTCGGCGAGGTAGTCCTCCAGGGACAGCTCTTCCTCTCGGGTGCGCTCGTAGCGCGCGGCAAAGTGACCCATGACGTCCATGCGACCTCCGGTTTCCAGCGCGCAGCGGGGAGGACCACCCTCACCCTGACCGCGTCTGGGAAGTTCTGATGAAGTCCCGGCTGTACGGGCCCAGGCTCCATCAGAGCTTTCCGGCTACCTGCGCTGCAGCACCCCGGATGTAGGGCCGCTGCACGAAAGCCAGCATCGTCCATCTTGTGCCGCCTCAGCGTGGAAAGTAACGGTTTTTTGTCGTCCTGTTTGTGCGGTCAAACTTAGCCAACACCACACCCGGGTGTATCGCAAGCGGCACGCCGTGGCGACCCCTCAGCCGCGCAGCGTCGTCATCATCCAACGCGGGCGGCGGCGCGGCGGTTGTCAGGGACCGGGCACTGCCTGCCGCAGCCTGGCGCGAGACCCGTTGCGGCGCACTTGCACGGGCGCACTTGCACTGGCGCCTGCTCAGCGGTCGTGTGCGCCCAGTTTGTCCAACAGGCCGCTCAGCTCTTCCAGCGTATCGAACCGGATGGCGATTTCGCCCTGGTCGCCGCGCTTGGTACGGCGGTGCACGCGGATCTCGACCTCCGCAGTCAGCAAATCGGCCAGGCGCTCCTCCAGCCGTGCCACGTCGCGCGGCTTGGCCGGCTTGGCGCGGGCCGGGCCGCTGTCGCTGTCCCTGTCGCGCTGGCTGACGTTGCGCGCGACCAGCCTTTCGGCCTCACGCACGCTCAGCTTCTTGGCGCTGATCTCCTGTGCCGCCATCACTTGGTCCACCGGTGGCAAAGCCAGCAGCGCGCGGGCGTGGCCCATGTCCAGGTCGCCGGCCATCAGCATCTGCTGCACCGGTTCCGACAGTTGCAGCAGACGCAGCAGATTGCTGGCGGCACTGCGCGAGCGGCCCACGGCCTGCGCGGCCTGTTCGTGCGTCAGATGGAATTCGACGACCAGGCGCTGCAGGCCGTGCGCCTCTTCCAGCGGGTTGAGGTCTTCACGCTGGATGTTCTCGATCAGCGCCATCACGGCAGCGGCTTCGTCGGCCACCACCTTCACCAGCACCGGCACGGCTTGCAGGCCGGCCAGCCTGGCGGCACGGTAGCGGCGTTCGCCGGCAATGATCTCGTACTGGCCGCCGGCCAGCGGCCGCACCAGGATGGGCTGCATCACGCCCTGGCTCTTGATGCTTTCGGCCAGCTCGTACAGTGAGCCCTCGTCCATCCGCGTGCGCGGCTGGTATTTGCCGGCCTGCAGGCGGTCCAGCGTCAGCTCGTGCGGCGCGCTGTCGGGCGGCGGCGTTTCCGCGACTCTGGGGCCGAGCAGCGCCTCCAGGCCGAGGCCCAGTCCTTTGGGTTTCTTGGTCACCATCGGCCGATTGTGTCTGACGGCAGCGCCGTCGCACATTGGGGATGTTGGCACTCGCTTGTCGCCTGACAGGCCGCTTGTTCACCGCGCCCGCTCGCGCCGCAGTCTGGCCGGAAAGAGCACCGCGCGTTCGAAATATCGGCGCAGGCGCTGCACGCGCGGGTCGTGCCGGCCGGGCATGGTGTTCAGGTGCTGAACCACGGCGTCGACACGCAATTGCAGTACGTCGTCGGCATTGCGTCGCCAATGGCCGGCATGGCGGGCTGCCAGCGTGGCTTCGCTGTCGCTGGTGCCCAGCACGCGCTGCAGGCCCTCGCCCGCCACCCAGACCTGGTGGCCATCATCTTCGATGTCCAGCGGCACGCCGCCAAAGGCGTGGAAATGCCCTTGTTCACGGCGCCAGAACCAGCCGCGCAGGGCCAGGATCAGGCTGTCGACGCCGCGCACACCGAGTCGGGGGGCGGCCAGCGCGACGAAGCTGAAGACCAGCGCCAGAGCCAGCAGCAAGCGCAGCCCCACGCCCCAGGCTTGCAGCCAGCCCAGCAAGCCGGCAACAACCAGCGCCATGAAGACAGCCCGCGCGGCGACTCCTTTCATCGCTTCAGGCGGTGCGCCAGGCCAGCGCCATCGGGTGCGCTAGCCCGGCAGGCCAGTTGCCCGGGCCGCTGCCGCCGCCTGCCATCCCACGCGCGTCGCCAAACACTGCGGAGCATTCCCGTATCCTCCTCTTCCTTCAGCGGCGGAATTGTGGACGAGGCACCGTATGACCAACACCGTTTTTGTCGATGGCCAGGAAGGCACCACCGGGCTGCGTATCAACGAATACCTGGCGCAGCGGCCCGACATCGAGGTGCTGCGCATCGCGCCCGACAAACGCAAGGACGCCGCCGAGCGCGCGCGCCTGCTGAACGCCGCTGACGTGGCCTTTCTGTGCCTGCCCGACGTGGCGGCCCGCGAAGCCGCCGCGCTGGTGACCAACCCCAAGACCTGCTTGATCGACGCCAGCACGGCGCACCGCACCGCGCCAGGCTGGGCCTTCGGCTTGCCCGAACTGGCGCCCGGCCAGCGCGACGCCATCCGCTCCAGCAAGCGCATTTCCAACCCGGGCTGCCACGCCACTGCTTTCATCCTGCTGCTGCGGCCGCTAGTGGACGCCGGGCTGGTGCCGGCCACCCACGCACTGTCAGCCAGCTCCATCACCGGCTACTCGGGTGGCGGCAAGAAGATGATCGAGCAGTACCAGGCCAGCAGTGAACCCGCCCTCACTTCTCCGAGACCCTATGCACTGTCGCTGGCCCACAAGCATGTGCCGGAGATGATGGCGCACAGCGGCCTGACGGCCCGGCCCATCTTCATGCCCATCCTCGGCCACTTCTACAAAGGCTTGTCGGTGTCGGTACCGCTGCAACTGCAAGCCCTGGGCACGACGGCCGAGGCGGTGCAGCAGGCATTCGAGCAACGTTACGCAGGAGAGCGCTTCATCCGCGTGATGCCGCTGCGCGATCCGAACACGCTGGAGGCCGGGTACTTCGACGTTCAGGCCTGCAACGACACCAACCGCGTGGACATCTTCGTTTTCGCCAACGATGCGCAAGCCATTGTCATGGCCCGGCTCGACAACCTGGGCAAGGGTGCCAGCGGCGCGGCGGTGCAGTCGATGAACGTCCACTTGGGCATGGACGAGGGGCTGGGTCTCTGACCTGAAACCACGGGCTGGCACACACAGCGCCGCCGCCGCGTCAGCTGGCGAGGGGCGCTTCGCGGTAGTGGTAGGTGTAGCCGTCCACAAAACCCAGACGCTGGTAGATGCGCAACGCCGTGGTGTTGCTGCCTTCCACCTGCAGATAGGCCACTGCCGCGCCTTCAGAGGCTGCTTGCGCAAGCAGGCGCTCACACAGCGTGTAAGCCAAGCCCTTGCCGCGCTGGTCTTCGCGGGTGTAGACGTCGTACAGGCCGACCAGGTCGCCTTCGCGGGCCGACTGGCCGCACGCCAGCACGCAGCCGTCGCTGACCCGCCGGATCACGTGGCCGCGGTAGGGCACGGGTGAGGTCAGCAGGCGCTGAAGGTGCGCCTGGCGCTGGGCGACCGGCGAGCCACGCAACTCACCCACTGCTTCGGCGTAGTCGGCCGGCGTCAGCAGAGCCCACTCGGTGGCGGCCGGTAGCGGCGCGGGCGCGGGCGCGGGCGCAGGCCGATGCAGGTCAGTCAGCACCTGCACGCGTGTGGTGTCCACGGCTGACCAGCCCAGCGCGGCCAGTTGGCCGTCGAGTCCAGGCGGCTGCGTGAAACGCGTGATGCGCGCCAGCATCGGGAGTTCGGCCTCCGCAAACAGCGCGGTGGCATAGGCCAACTTTCGCTCCAACGGCAAGTGGCCTGCCGCGACCGCGTTGATGCAGCGCGCCCGGCGCGCCTTGCCCGGTGAATAGCGCAAGATCCAACCATCCAGCCAGCGCTGCTGAG
>JAYSYH010000376.1:0-8381 GCA_043716645.1 Betaproteobacteria bacterium
CCACGGCCTTGCTGTGGCCCTCGTGGCCCACATCGCCAATGTTCGATTCGCCGAACATCAGCTTGTCGCGAATGTCGCCCACGCTGCGGCCTTCGCGCAACAGCTTGAAGTAGTAGCTGCCGTCGACCGTGTCGCCGTACAGGCAGGCGCCCACCAGCTTGTCGTCCTTGATCACCAGCTTCTTGTAGACGCCGCCGAACGGATCGCTCATCACGATCTCCTCGGTGCCTTCTCCGCCCTGGAACTGGCCGGCGGAGAACAGGTCGATGCCGGTGACCTTGAGCTTGGTGGAAGTGAGCGAGCCGGTGTAGCGGCCAATGCCGAACTGCGCCAGGTGATTCGCCGCCACCTTGGCCTGCTCGAACAGCGGCGCCACCAGGCCGTAGGCGATGCCGCGGTGGGCGGCGCATTCGCCCACGGCGTAGATGCGCGGGTCGGTGATGGTCTGCAGTGTGTCGTTGACGACGATGCCGCGGTTGCAATGCAGGCCGGCCTTTTCGGCCAGAGCCGTGTTCGGGCGGATGCCGGCGGCCATCACCACCAGGTCGGCCGGTATCTCGCTGCCGTCCTTGAAGCGCACGGCCCCGACGCGGCGGCCAGCCGTGTCATCCCCGCTCCCGCGTCCCGCCTCGTCGGGGATCAGCGCTTCCGTTTGGGCGCCCATCCGAAACTTCAGGCCGCGCTGTTCCAGCGACTGTTGCAGCAGCCTGCCGGCGGTGTCGTCAAGCTGGCGCTCCATCAACCACGGCATGAGGTGCACGACGGTGACCTGCATGCCGCGCAGCATCAATCCGTTGGCCGCTTCCAGGCCCAGCAGGCCGCCGCCGATGACGACAGCGTGCTTGTATTTCGTCGCGGTGTCGATCATCGTCACCGTATCGGCGATGTCGCGATAGGCGATCACGCCCTGCAAGTCTTTGCCGGGCACCGGCAGGATGAAGGGCGTGGACCCGGTGGCGATCAGCAGGCGGTCGTATTCGGCCGATATTTCGCCGCCCATGCCGTCACTGGCGCTCACGCGGCGCTTGCTGCGGTCGATCTTGGTGACGGCCTTGCCCAGGTGCAGCGTGATGCCGTTGTCGGCGTACCAGCTCAGCGGGTTCAGCACGATCTGGTCGATCGTCTGCTCGCCGGCCAGCACCGGGCTCAGCAGGATGCGGTTGTAGTTGGGGTGCGGCTCAGACCCGAAGACCGTGATCTCATACAGGTCGGGCGCTATTTTCAGTAGCTCTTCGAGCGCGCGGACGCCGGCCATGCCGTTACCGATCAGAACCAAACGAGTTTTTTTCATGGAGGCGCTTTCACAGGGATGGCTAGCACTAACCGTGCCCGCGTCCTTGCAGTGCCAACCCCGCGATCAAGGGGTTGAATTAGAGACCAAACGGCCAAAGACACTTGATCACGTCCAAGCGCGCCACCAAGATAGGGCGCTGGCCGCAGTTTGGTGCAGTCATCCAGAGGACTTTTCGGTGCAGAGCGAGCCCACCCCAATCCCCCCGGTTTCCCCGATGCCCCTCCTTCCATCGAACAGCGCGCCCGTCTTCGCGGCCGCTGAACTGCATGCGCTGATGGCCAGTTTGTTGCCGGCAGTGCTGCACGGCCGCGGCGATCTGCTGGCCGTGAAAGACTTGCAGAGCCAGCGCTATGTGCACGTCAACTCCGCCATGGCAGATTTCCTGCGGCGGCCTGCGACAGAGGTGTTGGGCCTGACCGACGCAGAACTCTTCGAGCCCGTGCTGGCCGCCGCGATGCGTGCGGCCGAGCACACCGCGTTGGCGCAGGGCGCACCGCTGACCACCGAGCAGCGTTTTGAGTGGGCCGGTGGCCGGCGTGAGTTTTCTGTGCTGCGCAGCGTCAGCCCGGCCGACACGTCGGGCAGACGCTGCCTGTGCACCGTCTGGACCGACCTGGCCGCCGAGCGCGAACGCGAAGCGCAACTGCGGCTGGCGCTGCTGCAGATCGAACAGCAGCAGCGAGCCAATGAAGCACTGCGCCTGGAACTCTCTGACCAGGCGTTGCGTGACCCCATCACCGGTCTGTACCGCCGTGCCCACTTCGACGACCAGTTGCGCCGTGAAGTCGATCTGTCGACGCGCGAGCACCGCGAATTCGCACTGGTCTTCATCGAAATCGACCCGCCGCCTGCGAAGGTGTTGGCGCTGGGGGTGGTCGGTGAACGCAGCGTGCTGGAAGCCGTCGGCCGGTTGCTGCGCAGCGGCACGCGGGCAATGGATGCTTCCTGTCGGCACGGCGAGCGGCGCTTCGCTGTGCTGCTGTCGGGTGTTGGCCTGGCCACGGCACATGCGCGGATGGAAGGCCTGCGTCGCAAGTGCGCAACGCAGATCGTCGTGCACGAAGGCCAGGAATTCGCGTTCAGCGTGGCGGTCGGTGTGGCCAGTTTCCCGCACACTTCGCAAACGCATGAAACGCTGATGGAGGCGTGCACCGCGGCGCTCGCGGAAGCCCAGCGGCGGGGCGGCAATCAGGTCACGCTAGCGTCTATCCGCTTCGACGCCGGAACTGCGGGCCGCTGAGTGGCCCAAGGCCGGTCTTGCTTGTCCTGATGGCACCTGCGGCGCGCGCAGTATTCGAAGGACGTTGGGGGTGTCCGCCGCGGACCGTGAACCCAGTGCCTGAACCAAGGGGGAGTTCAGGTGGGCGAGGTCAGCCTGGCTTCGGGTTCATCTGACGCGAGACGATCACACCAACCAAGCGATGTTCCAAGCCCTTGGTCATAGACCATCGGCTCAAGGACATATATGGCTCACGAGCCCACAGCGGACAGCTGCATTCTAGGCCTGCGAAGTCACAAACGCTGCGCGCCGCAAGTCACAGAAGTTGGCCGTCGTCGCCCAGGGCGTTGTCGATGCGCCGCAGCAGGGCTTCAAGGTCGACATCCGATGCAGCAGGTGGTAGGCCGGCCGGCCTGGAAGCCGCAGCCACGCTTGGCGGCACCGCGGTGCGTTCGGCCAATTGGTAGGCCACATTCAGCGCCGCCAGCACCGCAATGCGTTCACGGGCCTTGACCTTGCCGGCTTCGCGGATGGTGGTCATTTCTTTGTCCACACTGGCCACGGCCGCATCCAGCAGTGCTTCGCTGCCTTCAGGGCAACCCAGCACGTAGACCTGCCCGAGGATGGAGACTTCGACCTGCTTCACGGTGTGTTCCCGGGTGCCGGGTCGGCTGAGGCACTGCGGTCGGCTGGAATGCGTTCCAGCAACGCTTCGATACGCGCACGCGCCGCCGCCAACCGTGACCGCAGGCTGTCGCGCTCGGCGCAAACAGCGGTCAGTTGCTGTTCGATCAGTGCACTGGTGCGCTTGAGTTCCTGATGCCGCAGCACCAGCCGGTCCACCCGTTCAACAATGTCTTGCAGCTTGGCCATTCAGCGCGTCTCCGGTCCTCTTGCAATTGTAGAAGCGCCTGCGTCGCACCAGGCACTGACGGCGCAGACGTTGCAGCGCGGGCTGCGCGCTGTGCAGAGGTAGCGGCCATGGAGGATCAGCCAGTGGTGCGCATCCACCCTGTACCCGGCCGGGATGCGCTTGAGCAGCTTCAGTTCCACCTCCAAGGGGTTGCGCCCGGTTGCCAGGCCGGTTCGGTTGCTGACACGGAAGACGTGGGTGTCTACGGCCATCGTGGCTTCACCGAAGGCCACGTTGAGCACCACATTGGCGGTCTTGCGGCCGACGCCGGGCAAGGCTTCCAAGGCTTCGCGGCTGCGTGGCACCTGACCGCCGTGCTGTTCGACCAGGATGCGGCAGGTGGCCACCAGATTCTTCGCCTTGTTGCGGAACAGGCCGATGGTGCGAATCAGCTCGGTGACCTGCTCGACACCCAGGTCCAGCATCTTTTGCGGTGTGGGTGCCAGCGCGAACAGCCGCCGGGTGGCCTTGTTGACGCCCACGTCGGTGGCCTGCGCCGACAGCAGCACCGCGGCCAGCAGTTCGAAGACGCTGGTGTACTGCAACTCGGTCTGCGGGCGCGGGTTGGCCGCAGCCAGCGTGGCAAAGAAATGTTCGATGGCGTCAGGCTTCATCGCTGTCTTCTACGGGTGGTTTC
This sequence comes from Betaproteobacteria bacterium, assembly GCA_043716645.1. GTDB lineage: Bacteria > Pseudomonadota > Gammaproteobacteria > Burkholderiales > Burkholderiaceae_C > Rubrivivax. The sequence goes on from JAYSYH010000376.1 coordinate 4,064, forward strand.
AGTGCCGCGGCATTGCGGGCGGCCGCGCGCTGCAAGGCCGCCTCGATCACGGCGCGCTTGGCGGCCAGCGTGTCGGGGTCGGTGTGCAGGCTGTGGCTGGCCAGGTCGGCCAGCTTGGCTTGCGCCTTGGCGGCCAGGCGCTCGTCGTTCTCGCGCCCATCGCGTTCGATACGGATGCTGCGGAATGCGTAGCGGCCCCGCGCTTCGTCGGCTTGCGTTGCACTCCACGCGTCCCAGCCGGTTTTCGGGGCCGCCTGTGGACCTGTCACCGCCACCATGGCAATGCAGTCCACCGGACAAACCGGCACACACAGTTCGCAGCCGGTGCACTGGGCCTGGATGATGGTGTGCATGACCTTGGACGCGCCGACGATGCAGTCCACCGGACAGGCCTTGATGCACAAGGTGCAACCTATGCACCAGTCCTCGTCGATCAATGCCACCGCGCGCGGGCCTTCTTGGCCGTGCGCGGGGTCCAAAGGCCGGATGGCACGCCCGGTCAGCACCGCCAGACGGTATATGCCTTCAGCCCCGCCAGGGGGGCAGCGGTTGATGTCCGCCTCGCCTGCCGCCATGGCCACCGCGTAGCTGTGGCAATCGGGGTAGCCACAACGGGTGCACTGCGTCTGCGGCAGCGCGTTGTTCAGCGCTTCGGCAAAGGCAGTGTCGGGTGTCGGAGGCGGGACGGCGGCATTCACCGCCCAGATTATCGGCCGCGCGCCTTGCGGACCGCCTTGGCCGGTGCTGCGATCGCCTTTGAGATGGGCGTGACGTTGTCAGAACCCGCATGCTGAGCGAAGTTGAAGCGCTTGATGAAAGCTTTCACTTCCGGGTAGACCTTTTCGCGCCAGCGGCGGCCCGAGAAGATGCCGTAGTGGCCAGCGCCCATCGCGTCATAGTGAAAGGCGCGTGACGCCGGAATGCCTACACACAGGCCGTGTGCGGCCTTCGTCTGGCCGGCGCCCGAGATGTCGTCGAGCTCACCTTCGATGGTCAGCAGCGCGGTGCCGGTAATGTCCTGCGGCCGCACCGGTTCGCCTTTGACGACCCAGGTACCGTTGACCAGTGCAAAGTCCTGGAACACGGTCTTGATGGTGTCCAGGTAGTACTCGGCCGGCATGTCCAGCACGGCGTTGTATTCGTCGTAGAACTGGCGATGCGACTCGGCGCTTTCGTCGTCGCCCTTGATCAGGTCCTGGAAGTAGTCGTAGTGGCTGGTGGCGTGGCGATCGGGGTTCATGGCCACGAAACCGGTGTGCTGCAGGAAGCCGGGGTAGACGGCACGGCCGGAGCCGGGGAAGTTCTGCGGCACGCGGAAAATCACGTTGTTTTCGAACCAGGAATACGGCTTGTTGGTGGCCAGGTTGTTGACCGACGTGGGGCTGCTGCGGGCGTCGATGGGGCCACCCATCATCGTCATCGTCAGCGGTGTGGTTTCGCCGCGGCTGGCCATCAGCGAGACGGCAGCCAGTACCGGCACCGTGGGCTGGCAGACGCTGATGACGTGGACGTTGGGGCCTATGAAGCGGATGAAGTCCTGCACGTACTCGACATAGTCGTCGAGGTGGAAAGCGCCGTTAGTCAGCGGCACCATGCGGGCGTCGGTCCAATCGGTGATGAACACCTTGTGGTCTTGCAACAAGGCCTTGACGGTGTCGCGCAGCAGCGTGGAATGGTGGCCTGACAGCGGCGCCACCACGAGCACGGTGGGCTGCCCCTTCATCAGTTCCAGCGCCTGCGTTTTGTCGGTGAAGCGTTTGAAGCGCAACAGGCGGCAAAAGGGCTTGGTCAGTGCGACTTGTTCCTGCACGGCGATATCCACGCCGCCGACCTGGGCCGAGGTGATCTCGAAGCGCGGCTTTTCGTATTCCTTGGCCAGCCGGTGCATCAGATCCAGGCCGGCCGAGACGCGTTGTGCCATCGGCGTGTGCGAAAAGGCCGACAGCGGGTGGCTGTACAGCTTGGAAGTGGCCGAGGCGAATTCCGAAAAAGGCGCCATCAGGGCGCGCTGGGCTTCGTAGATCTGGTAAAGCATGGACCGTCTCCGTTAGGCTCCGTTAGGGATCGTTCGAACCCGCAGCGTCATGTTGACACTGCCTGCCGACGTCAAGCTGACTGTAGTCGCAATTTTGCTGCACCGCAGCAATTTGAAGAAGCTAGCTTGGCGATCGTGCGCGGTCTGCGGCGCGCGTGATCGACGAAAAAGTCGGTTTTGCGCGGCGCAGTTCATCGGCTCACTTGGCAAATGCGCCTAGCACATCACCTTGGCAATGGCCGTCGCGATCGCCTGGATGTTGCCGTGGTTGATGGCGGCCACGCAGATGCGACCGGTGTCGACGCCGTAAATGCCGAATTCGCTGCGCAGGCGCTCCATCTGCTCTTTGCTCAACCCCGAATAGCTGAACATGCCAACCTGCTCGGTGATGTAGGACAGATCACCCGTCACGCCGGCGACGGTCAGCTGGTCGACCAGCGCGTGTCGCATGGCCTTGATGCGCTCCCGCATGCCGCCCAATTCGTCTTCCCACATCGCGCGGAGCGCCGGCGTCGTTAGCACGGTGGCCACCACCTGGGCGCCAAAGGTCGGCGGGGTGCTGTAGTTGGCGCGGATCACGATCTTCAGCTGCGACAGCACGCGGCCGGCTTCCTCAGAACTGCTGCAGACCACGCTAAGCGCACCGACCCGCTCGCCATACAGCGAAAAGCTCTTGCTGAACGAGGTGGACACGAAAAACTGCACACCGGTGGCCAGGAAGCATTGCACGGCCGCGCCGTCTTCGGCGATGCCGGCGCCGAAACCCTGGTAGGCCATGTCGAGAAAAGGCACCACGCCAGCCGCAGCGCAGGCAGCAGCCACCTGTTCCCACTGCGCGGTCGTCAGGTCGCACCCTGTCGGGTTGTGGCAGCAGGCGTGCAGCACGGCCACGGTACCCGGTGCGGCGGCCTTCAGCGCGGCCAGCATCGCGTCGAAGCGGATGCCGCGCGTCGCGGCGTCGTAGTACGGATAGTTCTGGACGTCGAAGCCGGCCTGCTGGAACAGCGCTCGGTGGTTTTCCCAGCTCGGATCGCTGATCAGCACGGTGGCCCCCGCGCGCAGCTTCTTCAAAAAATCGGCGCCTACCTTTAAGCCGCCGGTGCCGCCCAGCGCCTGGGCCGTGGCGACACGGCCGCTCTTCACAACTTCACTGTGGGCACCGAAAACGAGGCCCTGCACCGCGTTGTCGTAAGCGGCAATGCCGTCGATGGGCAAATAGCCCTTGGCCTTGGGCGTTTCCAGCAACTGCTTCTCGGCGGCAGCCACGCAGCGCAGCACCGGCAGCTTGCCGTTGGCGTCGAAATACACGCCAACGCCCAGGTTGACCTTGGCCGGGTTGGGGTCGGCGTTGAACTGCTCGTTCAGGCCGAGGATCGGGTCGCGCGGGGCCATTTCAACTGCGGCGAAGAGTGAGGCTGTAGACATGGCGGCATTCCTGAAGGCGGGGTATCTGGCGGGGTGTCTGGCAATGTGTCTGGCGGTGTGTCCGGCAATGTGTCAGGCGGTCGAGCGGCCGACAACGGACAAGACGGGCGGGCTGCGCTACCCTAGCGAGTTGCTCGGTGCGCACTGGCACACCCTGAGCGTTTTCCCGATTCTAAATGTCCGCCTCCAGGTGAACCCTCATGAACGCGCTTGCTGAAGCTGCCGCCGCATCCGACACGCCGTCCGACCTGGGCCCGGGCGAGTTCGTGACCTTTCCCGATTCACCCTTCCAGCTCTTCCAGCAGTTCGAACCGGGTGGCGACCAGCCGGCGGCCATCGACAAGCTGGTCGAGGGCATACAGGACGGCCTGCAGTACCAGACGCTGCTGGGTGTGACCGGGTCGGGCAAGACCTTCACGATGGCCAATGTCATCGCCCGCATGGGTCGGCCGGCGATCGTTTTTGCGCCGAACAAGACGCTGGCCGCGCAGCTGTACAGCGAGTTCCGCGATTTCTTTCCGCGCAACGCCGTCGAATACTTCGTCAGTTACTACGACTACTACCAGCCCGAGGCCTATGTGCCGCAGCGCGACCTTTTCATTGAAAAAGATTCCGCCATCAACGAGCACATCGAGCAGATGCGGCTGTCGGCGACGAAAAGCGTGCTGGAACGGCGCGACACCATCATTGTCGGCACGGTGAGTGCCATTTACGGCATTGGTGCGCCCGAGGATTACACCCAGATGCGCTTTATTGCACGGGTGGGCGACAAGACCGGGCAGCGCGACGTCATTGCGCGCCTGATCCGCATGCAGTACAAGCGCAACGATCAGGATTTTGCCCGCGGCTCGTTCAGGG
>JAYSYH010000377.1:0-25156 GCA_043716645.1 Betaproteobacteria bacterium
ACCGATGCGCTGCAGGAAGGGGAACAACAGCCAGCCGCCCATACCCCAGCTCATACCGAAATTGCGCACGAAGGTGGTCGGGCCGGTGTTGAGGCCGCCGTAGAGGTAGACCTGCTTGTGGGTCGTCGAACCGTAACGGCTGTACTCGCTGGCCGTGCGGTTCAGCGCGGTTTCCATGCAGCCCAGGATCTGCCCGGCCAGCGTGCCGCCGCCGGTGGCGTCGAAGGCCACGGTGGCGCCGGTGTCGACCAACGCCTGCGTCAGGTCTTGCAGGAACGTGGGCTGCGAGGCGTCGCAGACATGCAGCGCGCCCTGCCGGCGCAGCAGCGCGGCCTGCTCGGGCTTGCGCACGATGTTGACCAATGCAATGCCGTCGGCCAGGCAGATCCGGTTGAGCATCTGCCCCAGGTTGGACGCGGCTGCCGTGTGCACCAGGGCCTTGTGGCCTTCGCGCTTCATGGTTTCGGTCATGCCCAGCGCGGTCAGCGGGTTGACGAAGCATGAAGCGCCCTCGGCCGCCGTCGTGCCTTCGGGCAGCGGCAGACACTGCGCGGCCTTCACCGTGCGGAACTGCGTGTACATCGCACCGCCCAGCACGGCCACGGTGCGGCCCAACAGGGCCTGTGCGGCGGCGGACGCACCGGCCTGCACCACCCGACCAGCGCCTTCGTTGCCGACCGGCAGCGACTGCCCCAGTCGCCCGGCCATCGCCGCCATCGCGCCGGCCGGCAGCGGCGCGCTGACGACCGCCTGGGCTGCGCTGCCGGCCACGCTGGCGGCGGCCATGTCGGCGGCGCCGAAGAGCAGGCCGATGTCGGAAGGGTTGATCGGCGCGGCCTGGATCTGCACGACAACCTCATCATCGGCCGGCGCGGGCGTGGGCACCGTCTGCAGGCTGATGTGCAGCAGGCCTTGCGGCGTGATCAGCGAGCGCAGCTGCAGGCCCCGCGCAGCGTGCGCGGTGTCCGTGGCAGGAGCCCAGGCAGGGGCCGAGGCCAGAGTGTTCGTGGGGGTTGCGGTCATCGCGGCCTCGGGCGGTTGCAGGGTGGGCAGCGGCCATATCGGCGGCCGCTGCAAGCCGGCAAGCTTAGCCCGGTATCCAGCCGTAGACGCGGTCGGGCAGCACCCGGGGGAAGGGCCTGGCGTCGGCCAGCGGGCCCTGGATGGCCAGGCCCGCTTCGGCGGTGTCGCGCCGGTGCGTGTCGGCCACCGGGCGGCCCTGCTTGTCGCTGAGCGTGGCCACGATGGGGTGGGTGCCGCTGACGGCCCGGCGTATCACCACCGCCACTTCGCCTGACTGCAGCGTGACCAGCGCGCCCGGCGGGTGGATGCCCAGGGCCTTGAGCAGCGCCATGCTTAGCCGGTCGCCGGGGTTGTGCAGGAACAGTTGGCGCATGGCCACCACCGGCGCCAGCGGCGCGCGCAGCGCACGCGGGCTGACCTTGGCCATGTAGACATCGGCCGCGCGCAGCAGCTGTGCCGCATCGCTCACCACGGCGAGGCCCTGGGGGTAGCCACCCCCTTGGGGCTGTTCGTGGTGTTCCAGCACGGTGGTCAGCCATTCGGGGTCGGTGACGCCCGACTGCTTGAGCAGCGCCACCGCGGCCTGCGGGTGCGCGCGGATGCGCTCGATCTGGCGCTTGGTGGGCGGGTCGCTCTGCTCGGCCATCTGGGCTTGCAGTTCCAGCATGGTCAAGTTCATCGTCAGCGCCGCGCAACCCAGGGCGTCCTGCCGCGCTGGCGGCCAAGCCAGCAGGCGTGACGCCAGCAGCGTGACCACCGCGCAATGGATGGCGTGGTGCTGGGCGTACAGCGCAAAGCGGCGGTCTTCCTGGCGCAGGCAGGAAAACACGGCCACATCGGGGTCGACGTCGACCAGTTCCTGCAGGCTCTTCCAGAAAGTCGGCACGGCGCTGGCCGGCAGTTCGCTGCGCGCCAGCCCGCGGCTGATCTTGTCGAACTGCCACAGCAGGCGTTCCCAGCGGTCGAAGAGTGAAGGCAGCAGCACCGCCGATGGCACGCCGGCAGCAGCGCCGGCGGCCGCCGCGCGGGCCGCACGTTCGGCCTCGACCAGCGCGCGCTCGGCCCAGGCACCGCGATCGATCAGGGCCTCGATCTGGGCTTCGTCGACCAGACGGTGTCCGACGTTCAGCAGCAAGCGCTCATGCGCGTCGAGCACGCTGAACGGCAGCAATTCGCCCAGGCGCAGCAAGTCGCGCACCTCTTGCAGCGGAACTCGGTCGATGGCGTCGGTCATGCGGGCCGTTCAGGTGGGGCTTGAGCCCGCGGGCGCCAAATTTACAGCGGACGGCAGCGCGCAGGGTTCGCAATTTCAGGTCTCCAATTTCAGGTTTCCAATTTCAGGTTTCCAATCGCGACATGCATCCACCCGACGAAGCCGACCGCCGCCTGACCGAACTCGAGATCAAGGCCAGCTACACCGAAGACACACTCGACCGCCTGAACGCGGTGGTGGTGCGCCAGCAAAACCAGATCGACCTGCTGATGCGCGAGCTGACCGCAATGAAGTCAAACGGCCCTGACGGCGAGGGGGCAGCACCGCGCAGCCTGCGCGATGAACTGCCGCCTCACTATTGATCGGCCAAGCCTGAGGCCGGCGGCAGATTGAACAGCGCTGCGGCGCGGTCGCGCGCCCGCGCCGGCACGCTGCCGGCCAGCGCCACCGCGGCCGGCCGGATCAGCAGGCGGCCGAAGACGTCCTTCACCTCGGCGGCGGTAACGGCCAGCAGGCGGTCAAGGCCGTCACGCGGGTTGCGCAGCCGGCCGAAGGTGTACAGGTCTTGCGCGGCCGCTTCCAACCGCCGCGACGGCTGCTCCAGCGCGCGCAAGGTGCGCACCGTCAGCTGGTTGCGTGCACGTTCCAGGCCGACCGCGTCGATGGCGTCGGCCTGCTGTTGCAACAAGCGCGCAACCTCGACGAAAAACGCTTCGGCCTGGTCAGGCGCGGTGGCCGCTTCGATGACGAACTGGCCACCGAGCGGCAGGATGTCGGCCGTACAGGCGGTGTAGTACGCCAGACCGCGCCGCTCGCGGATTTCATCGAGCAGCGGTGAACTCATGCCCTCACCCAGCAGCGCGGCGGCCAGCACGAAGTGCAGGTGCCGCTCGTCGTGCAGCGCCGGTGCCTCGAAGCCCAATACCGTCTGGCACTGCGAACTGCCGGCCATGCGGCGCAGCTTCACGCCGCCTTGCCAAAGCGGCGGGTCCACCGCGTTGTCGTTGCCCCCGGGCATGCTGGCGAAGGCCGCTTCGACAACGCGACAAAAGGCCTCGGCATCCACTGGACCGGCCGCGGCCACGACCACGTTGCCAGCGGTGTACTGGGCCTGCACATAGCCCAGCAGGTCGGCCCGCGTGAAGCGCTTCAGGTTGGCGCGGTTGCCGATGACCGGCTGCCCGGCCGGGTGCAGGCCGTAGCAGGCGCGGTCGAAGAGCTGGAAAGCCATCGCCGACGGGTCTTCGTCGAATTCGGTGAACTCGTGCAGGATCACTTGGCGTTCACGTTCCAGCTCGTCGGCCGGGAAGGTGCTGTTCAGCACGATGTCGGCCAGCTGGCCCACGAAGCGGTCCAGGTCGCGCGCCAAACCTTCGATGTGGAACGCGGTGTGGTCCTTGTCGGTGTGCGCGTTGACCTCGGCGCCCAGCCGTTCGGCATCCAGGTTGATGTGCTGGCAATCGCGGGTTGCCGTGCCTTTGAAGGCCATGTGTTCGACGACGTGGCTGATGCCATTCAACCGCCGTGTTTCATGCAGGCTGCCGGTGCGGATGAACACGCTCAGCGAGACCGTCTGGCGCCACGGCATCGGAATGACCACGGTGCGCAGGCCATTCGGCAAGGTCGCCAGCGTGGCGGGATGGGAGTCGGACGAGGTTGAATTCAAACGAAGTCGGAACAAGAGCGCATGGGCGCGGAGTCTGACATCAAGTGGCCGCAGTGCGGCACATCACGGTATTTGCATACAGTACTGTTGTTGTATACAGTCAATACACACGAATGTTTGTCGAATTCGTGCACATTGGAGACCGGGATGAACCACCAACTGCGCCAACACTACCAACCCAAAGTCGACCGCCTGCCCCACTGGCTGCACCGGGTGTGGGCCTGGTTCTGAGGCGCTAGGCGCGCTGGCGGCCCAGGCGCATCTCTGACGCCAACTGCCTCCCGTACACCACAAAGCTAGTGGCGTTCACGCCACCACAAAGCCAGCATCGCGCCTGCAGCCAGTAGCGCCCAGGGCCTGGTCGGCAGCGGCGTAGAAACGGGTTCCAGCGCCGGCACGGCTCGCAGGGCGTAGCGCGCCGTGGCGTCGCGGCGCAGGGCGCGCTGCCACCGCGGCCAGTCAGCGGCGTCGTAAACGTAGAAGGCGGCTGAAAGCGCAGCGTCGGGGCCCTGCACGCGCTGCCAGCCGGCCTGTTGCGGCCAGACTGCGGCGCAGGCGGCGTCGGCGCTGTCGGCGCGGCGCTGCAGCTGCACGGTTTGCGCCAGCCCTGGGGCCTCGACCACCATCTCGGCGCCCTCGCCCCGCGCGCACACGCGGCTGCGCTCGCCCACCAGTGGCATAACGTCGGGAAAGTCCCACACCTGCTTCGGCGCGCGCCGCACCCCGGCCTGGTCGACCACCCCCTGCCACCATTCGCCCAGCGCCTGCGGGGCGCTGATGGCGGCCCGGTGCCAGTCGCTGACGCCCAGCCAGCTGATGCGGCCGGCTTGCCAGGCCCGTTGCCACAGCCAGGGGGCTGCGGCGTCGTTGGCTGTCCAGGGGCCCCGCGTCAGGCTGGTGCTGACCGCGGGCGCCCACGCGGTCACCGGCAGCACAAGGCCAACGCCAGCGCCAACGCCAGCGCCAACGCCAACGCCAACGCCAGCGCCAACAGCCCTGCCGACCGCGCGCGCAGGTTCGCCCACCGTGGCCACCAGCGGCAATTGCAGTTCGCGCAGCCACAGAGCCGGTTCGCTGGCGTTGGCAGCCAGCACCAGCAGCGGCAGGCCGCGCGCCACCTGCGCCAACAGCGCGGCGCGCGCCGGGGCGCTGGCGCCTTCGAAATGGGCGGCATCGATGACCAGCAGGTCGGGCGCGGCCATCACGGCGCGTGCGGTCTCCTTGCGTGTGACGGTCTTGCCCAGCGTGACCTGCCAGTCGACCAGCGCGTCGCTGCCCACCAGCAACTGGTTCAGCGCCAGCACGTCGAAAGACGCCGCGCCGAAGCGCCCCTGGACCTGCAGCGGCGCGCCCGCCTGCACCTGCAGCGGCACGGGCCCCTGTTCGAGGACATGGCCGTCGGCGCCCAGCACGCGGGCCTGCAGCACCAACCTTTCGGCCACCGGCGGCAGCCAGCGCAGCGTGGCCTCGGTGCCTGGCGCGTGGGCCGCGGACTGGGCCAGCAGCTTGCCGTTTTCGTCAAGCAGTTGCAGCCGCCAGCCGGCCAGCGGCAGGCTGCGCCGCAGCGTCAGGTCGAAATGGCGGCCCAGTGCCAGCTGGCGCGGGAAGTCCAGCGTGATGGCGGGCTCCGTCGGCGCCGCCCACTGCAAGGCGCGGCCGGGCAGGTCGTGCCAGGCGGCTGCCGCCAGTCCTTCGCTTTGCAGACCGTCGCCTTGCACCTTCAGCGCTGCAGCGGCGCGCACGGCGGCGGGCCGGGTGTGGTCTGCCACCGCCAAGGTGCCATCCGGGCTGCGCACCACGGCCAGGTCAGCGAGCAGCGCGGCCAGCGCCGTGGCCGCCAGCACCACCAGCGCGGCGTCGGCCCAGCGCCGATGACGCACGAACAACAGCGCACTGGCCAGCCCCACGGCCCCCACCACCGCCGCAGCAGCCAACGCCCACGCGTCGGCCGTCGTCAGCAGCCAGCCAACCGTCACGGCGGGCTCCGCGGCGTACCCTGCGTCAACGCATGGGAAAAGGCCGTGTCGATCCGGTCCCGCGCCTGCAGACGCGGCACGGTTTCGTTGATGCCGCTGCGCAGCCAGGCGCGCAGCGGGCCGCGGCAGGGGCCACAGCCGTCCTGCACGTCCTGCACCGCACGCTGAGCCGCCAGGCGTTCGTCGTCGGCACCGAGACGCTCGCGGATCCACGCCCGCGCCGTCGCCGTCCACAGCGCGGGCAGCGGCGCATCACCGGCCAGCGCCATCATCAGTTCGCGCAGCGGCGCCGGCACGGCCTGCGACATCGTGCCTTGCTCGCGGCGGCTGCTGCGGGCACCCAGCACGTCGCCGGTCAAGCGCTTTTCTTCCTTCAACGGCGGGGGCACGAAGGCCGTGCGGTGCAGGTAGATGCGGTCGGCCTGCTGCAGCTGCTTGATGGCTTCCAGCGCGCGGTACTCGAAAGGCAGCGCGGGCTGCGGCGTGATGGCGCGCAGCGCCTTTTCGGCGTCCCACATCGCCGACAGCGCGCGGCGCAGCACTTTTTTGGTGGCTTCGTCGAAAAGGGTGGCGTTTTCGGCCTGATCGTGCAGATGGCCGAACTGCGCCAGCAGGTCGGGCTTGCCGCCGCCTTTTTCGGCTTGTTGATCGTGGTTGCGGTTGCGGTCGTGGTCGTGGTCGTCGGCGTCACCGAAGAGGCTGGATTCTTCGCCGAGGAACTGGCCGTAGCGGCGGCGCAACTGCGCCTGCTCGCTAGCGATATTTTCGCTGCGCGCGCGCACGTCGGCCGGCTTGGGCCGAAGTTTGAGGGGAACGCTGGCCTTCATGTCGGCCAGCAGCTGTTCGGTGTCGATGATGATCTGCCGCTGGCTGCGCAAGTTCTCGGGCCTGACCAGCATCGGCAGCGCCGACGCTTCTTCGGTCGTCACCACCGGCCCCGGCAGGCGCAGCGTGACGGTCGGCGAGGTGCTGATGTGCGGCCGTGGTTCGGCGTTGTCGCTGGCGCGCACGAAGAAGTACAGCTCGTCGCCGGGTTCGATGCCCAGCTCCTTCAGCGTCCAGGTTTTCTCCCAGTCGCGCACCCGCGGGTCGCGGCCCTGCGGCAGCGGCAGTTCGCGGTCGCTGAAGCGCACGTTCTCGCCGCTACCGCGGGCCAGCGTCAGGTGCAGGCTGGCCCGCGCCACCTGGTAGTCGTCGCGCACCGTCACGGCGATGCGGGTGCTGGTCTGGGTCGGGCTCAAGGTGTGGACGGCTTCGTCGGGGGCGCGCACGGTGATCACGGGCGCGGCGTCGGGCAGCACGCGCAATGTGTGGCGCAGCGTGTGTCCCAGGTTGAGCCAGCGCCACGACACCGATTCGCCCGCCAGCCACGCGGCGCAGCCGGCCTGCAGCGGCAGGCTGGTGCCGTCGCTGAGCTCGATGGCCTGGGCAGTAGGCGCTGGGCTGGTGGCAGATGCGGCCGCCGTCGACGGCACGCCCGACGTCTGCAGGCACCAGCGCACCCGGCTCTGCTCAGGCACCTGCAGGTCGCGAGGGGCACTGTCGAAGGCCGCCACGCCGGTGTAGGGCGGCGGCGTGATCTGCAGCCGCAAGCCACTCACCGTAGCGGCCGGCAGTGCGCTGGGGGGCGTTGCCTGCAACGCGGCACGCGTGGACGGCCAGGCCCAGACCGCCGCAGCGGCAGCCAGGCTCAGCGCCAGCCAGGGCCATGCAAAGCGTGCGCGGCTGCCAGCGACACTGCGCAGCAAAGGCGCATCGACAACGCGGTCCAGGCGCGCCAGCAGGCGCTGCTGTTGCAAGCGCGCGATCGGCGTCTGGGCCCGCACGAGGCAGGCGCTGCTGTCCTCCAGCGCAGGCACGGCGGCGTCCAGCCAGCGCAGCCCGCGCGCGCCCACGCGTCGGCGCAGCCGCACGGCCTCCACCGCCAGCGCCAACCCGCACACCGCCAGGCCCGGCAACGACAGGAGCAGCAGCCAGGGCAGCGAGGCCGCCAGCCACCAGGGCGCGCGCTGCCACAGCGCGGCGCGCAGCAAGCGCCGGTTCAGCGTCGGGGCGGCGCCGTCGGTCATCGCGCAGCCGGTGTCGGGTCGGCACCGGCCGCCGCGTGGGCGCGCTGCCGGTGTGCCGCGCGGTGCGCCAACGCGCGTTCCAGCGCGAACAGCAACGCCAACAACGGTGCGAGCAACGGCGCCATCAGGGGAGTCATCAGCGTCGCCATCAGCGGGTGGCCGGCCCCGGTTGCCGCGTCAGTCGAAGGGGCCGTGCCGGCCGCCAGCGTCATCGTCGGCGTGGCGAAAGGCAGCGGGTCGCGGCGCAGGCCGTCGCGGTTCTCGAACAGCGCGCGGGCGGCGGCAAGCGGGTCAGCTTCGTCCACCGGCCAGCGGGCTTGCGCCCAGACCCGGCCGCGTGCCGCGTCGGCCACACGCAGGCCGCCGGCCTCGCGCGCCAAGGCCAGTTCGGGAAAGGCCGCCGGCTGCACCGCCCACCACAGCGGCGCGCGCCAGGCCGGGTCGGGCGTGCCGGCGCGGTCCCAGACGATCAGATCGGTTTGCGCGTTGGGTTCGCTCGACAGCACGTGCCGCTCGCGGCCCAGCCCGGCGCTGTCGAAAGCCGCGAACAGCGCGCGCCAGGCCGCCGGGCGGGTGCTGGCAATCACGACATGGCGGGGGATGGGCGCCATCGACGGGGGCGACGGCTGCAGCAGCAAGTCCACGCGGTGCGAGAGCACCGGCGCGTGCGCCGGCATCGGGACCGTGTCGCCAGTGGCCACGATGGCCAGGCGCGCTTCGGCGCGCCACTCGCGTTCGTGCACGGCCAGCCAGGCCAGCGGGTCGGCATCCGGCAGCGGGCTGCGGCGTGCGGCACCCAGGCCCGCAGCCTGGATCTGCGTCTCGGCCCTGGCCGGGTCGGTATGCGCACCAACGAAGACCGTGTCGCCGCGCCACGGCACCGCCACGTCGGCCAGCCAGGCGATCAGGCCCAGCAGCAGCAGCAGGCGCAGCAGCAGCAACGTGCGGTCCACCCACTGCCACACGCGCAGTTGCTGCGGTGCCGCCGCCGGCAGAAAACGCGCAGTGGCCAGCGGCACGGCCTGTGTGCGCTGGCGCTTCTGGCGGTGCCACCAGATCGGCAGCAGCAGCACCGGCAGCACCAGCCACCACGTGACGTAGGCACTGCTCATCACGCGCCGGCCCGCCGCAGCCAGGCCCGCAACACGCTGCCCACGGCGTCTTCGATGGATGCGATGTGCAAAGGCAGATCGCGCTGCCGGCAAGCCGTCGCTTGCGCGTCGAAATGGGCCGTGCGCGCGGCGCGGTATCCGGCCTGCGCGGCTGCGTCATAGCGGTGCAGGCCCGCATCTGCCGTTGTCGCTTCGGGGTCGCGATAGCCCGCGCCCGCAGCGAAACGGCCTTCAGCTTCGGCTTCGGTCTGCAGGCACAGCAGGCGCACGTCATGGCGCATTGCCCGCAGCCGCAGCAGTGCGTCCGACAACGGCGACGGCCATTCCAGGAAGTCGCTCACCGCGAAGACCAGGCTGGGCGCCCGTGCGAAATGCAGGCTGCTGCGCACGGCCGTGGCATCGGGCAGGCCACCGCCAGCCTGCGCGCGCTGCAACTGCGCCAGCACGCGGTGCATCTGGCGCGGCCCGCGTGAGGCGGGGGTGACGCTCATGCGGTCGCCGCCGGCCACGACCAGCCCGAATGCATCACCCTGGCGCTGCGCCAGGGCCGCCACGCAAGCCAGCACCGCGCGCGCAAAGCCCATTTTGTCCAGACCCGGCACGCGGCGGCTGGGCTCGGCAATCGACGCGCTGGCGTCCAGCAACAACCACACGGCGACATGACTGTCGCGCTCGGCTTCGCGCACGTAGTAGCGGTCGGCGCGGGCCAGCAATTTCCAGTCGACACGGCGCCATTCATCGCCGGGTGCATAGGCCCGGTATTCACTGAATTCAACCCCTGCCCCACGTTCACGACCAGCGTGTAGGCCGTGCCCCAGCCCCGCCAACACGTGGCGGATGACGAGGTCGAGGTCTGCGGTTTGCGCGCGCAGTGCGGCCGTCGCCAGCATCGGTTCGTCCTAGTCGACGCGGATCTGTTCGCGCAGCGCGGCCAGGATGTCGGCAATGGCCACGCCGTCGGCCTCGGCCTCGAAATTGCGCAGCACCCGGTGGGCCAGCACCGGCAACAGCATCGCGGCGATGTCTTCGCGGGTCACGGCCAGCCGGCCGCGCATCAGCGCGCGCGCTTTGGCCGCCAACACCAAGGCCTGGCCGGCGCGCGGGCCGGCGCCCCAGCCGACGTGCTGCTTGACGCGCGCCACCGGGCTGCCCACCGGCCGCGTGGCGCGTACCAAGCGCGTGGCGTAGCGCAGCAGGTGCGCGCCGATCTCGATGTCGCGCACCAGCTGCTGCAGGCGCAGCAGGCTTTGCACGTCCATCGCGGCTTGCGCGTCCGCCAGCCCGGCATGCGTGGTCGCCGAGACCATGGCCATCTCTTCGTCCTCGCTGGGGTAGCCGACGTCGATGCGCAGCAGAAAGCGGTCGAGCTGCGCCTCGGGCAGTGGGTAGGTGCCGGCCTGCTCGATCGGGTTCTGCGTGGCCAGCACGAAGAACGGTCGCGGCAGGGTGTGCGTCTGACCGGCGAAAGTCACCGAGCGTTCCTGCATCGCTTCCAGCAACGCCGACTGCGTCTTCGGCGGCGCGCGATTGATCTCGTCGGCCAGCAGCACCTGCGTAAAAACCGGGCCGCGCTGGAAGCGGAACACGCGCTGGTGGGTGCTGGTGTCTTCTTCAAGAATCTCGGTGCCCACGATGTCCGACGGCATCAAATCGGGCGTGAACTGCACGCGGCGGAATTGCATGTCGGTGGCCTGCGCCAGGCACTTCACCAACAACGTCTTGCCCAGGCCGGGCACGCCTTCCACCAGCGCGTGGCCACCGGCGATCAGGCAGATCACCAGCGACTCGATCACCTCGGTCTGGCCGATGATGACCTTCGACATGCTGGCCGTGAGTTGGCCCAGCTTGCCCGTCAGCGCACCGACTTCGGCTTCACTCCAGTCGACGGCGTTCTTCTCCTGCACGTTCAGGCTCCCAATGCGTATTGAATGATGTTGACGGCAAAGCGCGTGTTGTCGATGACCAGCCAGCGCTTGTTGCGGAAGTCGTAATCCCACTCGCAGCCGTAATCCTTGTTGCTGTAAAGCAAGCGCACGCGGCCGTTGAATTCGACGCCCTTCAAGTAATCGTGCACCAGGTCATCGCCCCAGCCGTTCAATTCGACACCGGTGTTCGGCGGCCCGTCGAATTTGAAGAAGCTGGAATACAGCGGGTGCGTATTCGGAATCTTGTGCAGCGCTTTCGGCCCGAAGATGCGCGCCACTTCGGCTTCGAATGATTTGGCGAACAGGCCGTCGATGTCGTGGTTGCAATCGTCGACGAAAACGAAGCCGCCGCCTTTCACGTAGCGCTCGAAGTTCTTGCGTTCGGCCGCCGAGAACTGCACCAGCTTGTGACCGGCCAGATAGCAGAACGGCGCTTCCAGCATCTTCGGGTCGGCCAGCGCGATGACGCGTTCCACCGGGTCCACGCGCAGCGTCGTGTACTCAACCAGCGAATTCAGCACGTTGCTGGGCATGCGAATGTCCACGTCCCAGTCGCCCGATTCATAGATCAGGCGCGTGAAGTAGAAATCGAAGCCTGCAGTCGTTGCCATGTCAGGCCGCCATCTCAGGCCTTGCGCTTCAACCTAGACCGCATCCGACAGGCTGGTGAAGTTGAAGTCGCGCAACTTCATCGCCGGCACCACCACACGGCGGTTGTCGCCCAGCACCTGCGTCTGGCCCAGTTCGTCGATGTTGTTGAGCATGGTGACCGGGCTTTCGTTGAAGCGGAAGTTCTTCACCGGGTAAGCGATTTTGCCGTTCTCGACATAGAAAGTGCCGTCGCGCGTCAAGCCCGTCACCAGCAGCGACTGCGGGTCCACCGAACGGATGTACCAGGTGCGCGTGACCAGCACGCCCTTCTTGGTGGAAGCAATCAGTTCGGCCAGCGTCTTGTTGCCACCGGCCATGATCATGTTGCCCGGCTGGCCGCGCGCCGGCACGCCCTGCTTCTGCGCCCAGTAATTGGAGTAATCCAGCGACGCCACCTTGCCGCTCTGGATCAGGTTGCGGCGCTCGCGGGCCAGCATGGTGTCGCTGTCCCAGGGGCGCACCGGCGCTTGCCGGTCCCACGGGTCGGTCCACAGGCTGACCTGCTCGTCGAACAGCTTTTCGCCCAGGCGGTTGCCGCCGCCTCGTCTGCTGAGAAAGCTGCGGCCTTCGTCGGCCTGGCGGGCATCGAAAGCGCGGAACATGAAACTCAGGATGTCGGCCGAAGCCGCCGGTTCCAGGATCACCGTGTAGCGGCCGGGCTCGATAGCCTTGGCGTCCACCGACCGCAGCGCTTTTTCGATGGCCACAGCCGACGCTTCACGCGCGTCGAAGCGCGCCGCGTCGTTGCCGTTGCGCGTGACCCAGCCCGAACCGCGCCCGTCTTCGGTACGCGTGGTGACAGTGAAATTCAGGTCGGTGGCGGTTTGATAGCCGAACACGCCGTTGGAATTGGCCACCGCTTCGAAGCCCGTGGTGTCCACGAAGAAGCCGGCCGCCTGCAGGCCCTTCTTTTTGCTTTCGTTGATGCTGATGGCCGCCACCTCAGCGCGAAATTCAGGGTCGATCGAGGCTGTGGACTTGGCGTAAGTGGCCGATGGCTTGAAGGCTTGCTTGCCGACAGCGGGCACGAATTCCGGGTTTTCGGGCGCCAGTCGCGCCACGTCTTCGGCGCGGCGCACCAGCTTTTCCAATGATCCGTCGTCGAATTCATTCAGCGTGGCCGTGCCCTGGCGTTTGCCAAAGGCGACGCTGACCGCGATCTGCGTGTCTTCATTCAAACCCGCCGTGGACACACTGTTCTGCGCGTAGCGGATGTTGCCGGTGCGGCTGCCTTGCAGCGTCACCCGGCATTCGTCGGCTTTGCTGAATGAGAGGGCCTTGTCGCAGATGCGCTTGGCGAATTCTTCGGTAATGGGTTTCACGGTGCTGCCTGTTTCGAAGGCACGCGATCAAGCGATCTTGCGCGCGGTGTTGATGACGTTGATGCCATTGAAGCGCGTCGTGGCCGAGCCGTGCGACACCGCGCTGACTTGGCTGGGCTGGCCCTTGCCGTCGAAGAAAGAGCCGCCCATGCGCCAGTCGCGTTCGTCGCAGATGGCGCTGCAGGCGTTCCAAAATTCCTGGGTGTTGGCCTGGTAGGCCACGTCTTCCAGCGGGCCGGTGATCTGGCCGTTCCTGATCTCGAAATACAGCTGGCCGCCAAACTGGAAGTTGTAGCGTTGCTGGTCGATGCTGTAGCTGCCGCGGCCCAGGATGTAGATGCCCTTCTTAACGTCCTTGACCATCTCGTCAGGCGTCAGCGGGGCCCTGCCCGCCGCCAGCGACACATTGGGCATGCGCTGGAATTGCACGCTCGCCCAGCTGTCGGCGTAGGAACAGCCGTGCGAGGCCGGCTCGTCGATGATGTGGGCCTGGTCTCGCGTGGCCTGGTAATTCACCAGCACGCCGTCTTTGATGAGGTCCCAGCGTTTGCAGGCCACGCCTTCGTCGTCATAGCCCACGGCGCCCAGCGAACCGGGCGTGGTCTTGTCGGCGAAAAAGTTGACGCGGTCCGAACCGAACTTGAAAGTCTTGCTGCGCCATTTGTCCAGCGTGGCAAAGCTGGTGCCGGCGTAATTGGCTTCATAGCCCAGCACACGGTCCAATTCCGTGGGGTGACCGACCGATTCGTGGATGGTCAGGAAAAGATGGTCCGGGCTCAATACCAGATCGTATTTGCCCGGTTCCACCGATTTGGCGGTCAATTTTTCCTTGGCTTGGCGGCCGCAGGCACGGGCCTCTTCGACCAGGTCGCAACTCTGGCCATACAGCGTGGCCACGCCACCGGCGGCCCGGATCTTGTCGGCCGGGCGTGCGTCGAAGAATTCAAAGCCCATGCCCACCGGCGAGGCCAGACTTTCGCGGCTGCGGAAGCGGTTGCTGGCCTTGTCCACGGCGGTGGCGGTCATCGGCGCCCACAGGCGGTGGATGTCCTGGGCGATGTAAGAACCGTCGGTCGATGCGAAGTACTTTTGCTGGTTGACCTGGAACAGGCGCGACTGCATGAAGGCCGCACCCGCTTCCAGCCCTGCGCGGTTGGCCGCAATCAGCATTTCGGTCTTGTCTTTCAGCGGCACCGCCCGCCAGTCTTTCGCCATCGGCGTGGCCCAGGTGACTTCGCCGACGCCCTTGACTGGCGCCAGTTTCAGTGGCTCGGTCTGCAAGCGCGCATTGGCCTTTGCGATAGCCACGGCCTGTCGGGCGGCCCCTGCCACGGCGTCCGGCGATAGGTCGTTGGTCGATGCAAAACCGTAGGCACCCATCGCGATGACGCGCACACCCACGCCCAGAGATTCGGTGTTCACGGTGTCCTCGACCCGCGTGTCACGCGTGGTGATGAACTGGTTCAGGTAGCGGCCGATGCGCACGTCGCAATAGCTGGCGCCGGCGGCGGTGGCGGCGTTCAAGGCGACGTCGGCCAGGCGTTTGCGCGCCGCGTTGTCGGCGGGCTGCACCAATGCATCAGCGGCGATGGCGTTGCCGAACACCGGCACCCACAACGAACCACCGGCGATGCCGGAGAGGTTGAGAAAGCGGCGGCGTTCCATGGGCGGCCTGCGCCTCAGACCGCGTCGGACAGACTGGTGAAGTTGAAGTCGCGTACTTTCATCGGCGGGATCAGCATCAGCAAGGGCACCTCGTCGCCGGCAATGATCTGCGGCTTGCCGATCTCTTCGATGTTGTTCAGCATGCTCACGGGGCTTTCGTTGAAGCGGAAGTTCTTCACCGGGTAAGCGACCTTGCCGTTCTCGATGTAGAAAGTGCCGTCACGCGTCAGCCCGGTCAACAGCACCGACTGCGGATCGACCAGCCGGATGTACCAGGTGCGCGTGACCAGGATGCCCTTTTTGGTGCTGGCGATCAGTTCAGCCAGCGACTTTTCGCTGCCGCCCATGATCATGTTGCCCGGGCCGCCCACAGCGCGCGCACCCTGTCTTTGCGCCCAGAACGTCGAGTACTCCAGCGCGTTCACGCGGCCGGCCTTGATGACGTCGGTGCGCTCGCGGGCCAGCATGCTGCGGCCGTCCCACGGCAGCACGCCGACGTCCTTGTCCCAGGGGTCGGCCCAGACGTTGACCTGTTCGTCAAACAGCTTTTCACCCAGCCGATTCCCGCCGCCCTTCTTGCTGAGAAAACTGCGGCCTTCGTCGGCCTGCCGCGCGTTGAACCCACCCAGCATGCGGCCGACCAGTTCCGACGTCGCGGCGGGCTCGAGGATGACGGTGTAGCGGCCGGGTTCGATGGCTTTGGCTTCGACTGAACGCAGGGCCTTCTCGATGGCCACTTCCGATGCTTCACGGGCGTCGAAGAGCGCCGCATCGTTGGCCGAGCGCTTGACCCAGCCCGAACCGCGGCCGTCTTCGGTGCGCACCGTCACCGTGAAATCCAGCGACGTACTGGCCTGGTGGCCGAACACGCCGTTGGAATTGGCTATGGCGTTGTAGCCCACGCTGTCGACGAAGAAGCCCGCCGCGGCCAGGTTCTTCTTGCGGCAGGCTTCGATGCTGTAGGCCGCAACCTGGGCGCGGAATTCCGGCTCGATGCTGGCGGTGCTGGCGCTGTAGGTGGGTGACGCCTTGAAAGCCTGCTTGCCCACGGTGGGCATGAATTCGGGGTTGTCGGGGGCCAGCCGCGCCACGTCTTCGGCACGGCGCACCACCTTCTCCAGCGCCGCTTCGTCGATCTCATTGATGCTGGCGGTACCCTGCTTCTTGCCGAAGGCCACGGTCACCGATAGCTGGGTGTTTTCAACTAGCCCGGCGGTGGACACGCTGTTACGCGCATAGCGGATGTTGCCGTTGCGGCTGCCGTTCAGGCTGACCGTGCATTCGTCGGCCTTGGACAGCGCCAGCACCTTGTCGCAAATGCGGCGGGCTTCTTCGGAGGTCAGGAATTTCATGGTTTTGAGGAATCGTCAAACGGCGTCTGAAAGGCTGGTGAAGTTGAAGTCGCGCACCTTGATCGGCGGGATCAACATTTGATAGGGCACTTCTTCGCCGGCAATCACCACCGGCTTGCCGATGGCATCGATGTTGTTCAGCATCGTGACCGGGCTTTCGTTGAAACGGAAGTTCTTGACTGGGTACAGGATCTTCCCGTTCTCGATGTAGAACGTGCCGTCGCGCGTCAACCCCGTCAGCAGCACCGACTGCGGGTCGACCAGGCGGATGTACCAGGTGCGCGTCACCAGCACGCCCCTGCGTGTGCCGGCGATCAATTCGGCCGTGGTCTCGCTGCTGCCAGCCATGATCATGTTGCCGTGGCGGGCCGTCGGGCGTTTGTTCTGCTTCTTCGCCCAGTGCAGCGAATAGTCCAGCGCGTTCACGCGGCCGCCCTTGATGACATCGGTGCGCTCGCGCGCCAACATCGTGTCGCCGTCCCAGGGCAGCACGCCGACGTCCTTGTCCCAGGGATCAGCCCAGATATTCACCTGCTCGTCGAAAAGCTTCTCGCCGCAGCGGTTGCCGCCGCCCTTTCTGCTGAGGAAGCTGCGGCCCTCGTCGGCCTGGCGTGCGTCGAATCCGCTGAGCATGAAGCCCAACAGCTCAGACGTGGCCGCCGGCTCCAGGATCACCGTGTAGCGGCCGGGTTCGATGGCCTTGGCTTGCACCGAACGCAGCGCCTTTTCGATGGCTACGTCCGACGCTTCGCGGGCGTCGAAACGCGCCGCGTCGAAATCCGAACGCTTGACCCAGCCCGAGCCCCGGCCGTCGGCCGTGCGCACGGTGCAGGTGAAGTCCAGCGAAGTGGTGGCCTGGTGCCCGAAGACGCCGAGCGAATTCGCCACCGTGGCGTAACCCGTGCTGTCGGTGAAAAATCCAGCCGCCTCCAGGCCCCGCTTGCGACAGGCCTCGATGCTGTAGGCCGCGACGCGGGCGCGGAAGTCGGCGTCGACCTCGGCCGTGGCCGGACTGAAGGTTGGCGTGGCCTTGTAGGCCTGCTTGCCCACTGCGGGCATGAACTCGGGGTTGTCGGGTGCCAGGCGCGCCAGTTCTTCAGCCTGCCGCACCACGCGGGCCAGCGCGGCGTCGTCCAGTTTGTTGGTGGTGGCCACGCCCTGCTTGCGCCCGTAGGCCACCGAAACGACCAGCTGCGTGTCTTCCACCAGCCCGGCCGTGGACACACTGTTGCGGGCGTAGCGGATGTTGCCGGTGCGGCTGCCATACAGGTTGGCGGTGCACTCATCGGCCTTGCTCAGGGACAGCACCTTGTCGCACAGGCTCCGGGCTTCGCCTTCGCTCAGCAGCTTCATGCGCGGCTCCCGTTCAGGCGATCTTGCGGGCCGTGTTGATCACGTTCACGCCGTTGAAGCGCGACGTGGCCGATCCATGCGACACAGCGCTGGACTGCGAGGGCTGACCCTTGCCGTCGAAGAAAGAGCCACCCATGCGCCAGTCGCTGGCGTCGCACAGGGCGCTGCAGGCGTTCCAGAATTCCGTGGTGTTGGATTGGTAGGCCACGTCTTCCAGCGGCGCACCGAGCTTGCCGTCCTTGATCTCGAAAAACAGCTGGCCGCCGAACTGGAAGTTGTAGCGCTGCTGGTCGATCGAGAACGAGCCGGCGCCGACGATGTAGATGCCCTTCTTCACGTCCTTGATCATCTGGTCAGGCGTCAGCGCGGCCTTGCCAGCGGACAGCGACACGTTGGGCATGCGCTGGAACTGCACGCTGCTCCAGCTGTCGGCGTAGGAACAGCCCTGTGATTCGGTTTCACCCAGCATGTGCACCTGGTCGCGCGTGGCCTGGTAATTCACCAGGATGCCGTCCTTGACGATGTCCCAACTCTTGCACTTCACGCCTTCGTCGTCGAAGCCCACCGCGCCCAGTGAACCTGGAATGGTCTTGTCGGCAACGATGTTGACGCGCTCGGCACCGTACTTGAATTTCTTGCTCTGCCACTTGTCCAGCGTGGCGAAACTGGTTCCCGCGTAATTGGCCTCATAGCCCAGCACGCGGTCCAGCTCGGTCGGGTGGCCGACCGATTCGTGGATCGTCAGCCACATGTGTTCTGGGCTCAGCACCAGGTCGTACTTGCCTGGCTCGACCGACTTGGCGGTCAGCTTTTCCTTGGCCTGGCGGCCGGCGGCGCGCGCATCTTCGACAGGGTCATAGGAATTCTTGTACAGCGTGGCCACACCGCCAGCGGCCTTGATCTTGTCTTCAGGGCGGCCATCGAAGTACTCGTAGCCCATGCCCACCGGCGTTGACAGGCCGTCGCGCGAGCGGAACTTATTCGAAGCCTTGTCGACCGCGGTGGCGGTGATGGGCATCCAGATGCGGTGGATGTCCTGGTCGATGTAAGACCCGTCGGTGGACGCGAAGTACTTCTGCTGGTTGACCTGGAACAGCACCGAGCGCATGAAGTTTGCGCCAGCGTCGAAGCCGGCCTTGTTGGTGGCAATCAGCAACTCGGCCTTTTCCTTGATCGGCACCTTGCGCCAGTCCTTCTTCAGCGGCGTGGCCCAGGCGACTTCGCCCACGCCTTTCACTGGCGCCAGACGCACCGGTTCGCCCTGCAGCTTGGCGTTGGCCTTGGCGATGGCCACGGCTTGGCGCGCGGCACCGGCCACGCCGTCGGGCGACATGTCGTTGGTGGCTGCGAAGCCGTAGGCACCGCCGACCAGCACCCGCACGCCGACGCCAGCCGATTCGGTGTTGACGACGTTCTCGACATTGAGGTCGCGCGTGGTGATGAACTGGTTCAGATAGCGACCGATGCGCACGTCGCAATAGCTGGCGCCAGCGGTAGTAGCGGCGGTCATCGCGGTGTCGGCCAGCATCTTCTTCAGCTTCACGGCCATCGGCGTGAGCAGTTCCTCAGCGGCCACGGCGCGCCCGCAAACGGGCACTAGCATCGTGCCCATGGCCAGGCTGCTGAGATTCAAAAAAGAACGTCGTTCCATGGTGACTCCGAAGGCGGGGGCCCGGTGAAGATGAGTGAGGTCCACGAACCGGTGGGCTGACTGAGGATGCCGAGCGTTGCGTGGACAGGGCCGCGACGTTAACAGCCTCGCCGCGCGGCAAACCCACCCCAGGTTTCAGCAACAATCGGGCCGAAATTGCAACCCAGCAATCACGCCCCGCAACCCGACGCACAACACGTCAGCCTGGAGACACCGCGCCATGTTTTCGCACATCATGATCGGCACCAACGACCTGGAGAAATCCAAAGCGTTCTATGACGCACTGCTCGGCACGCTGGGCGTGCCCGCCGGTGCGGTCGACCGCCACCGCGTCTTCTGGCGCACGCCAGCCGGGGTGTTCTCGGTCAGCAAGCCCATCGACGGCCAGCCCGCCACGCCGGGCAATGGCAGCACCTACGGGTTTGTCTGCCAGTCGACCGAGCAAGTTGACGCCTGGCATGCCGCCGGATTGGCCCACGGCGGCACCCCTTGTGAAGACCCACCAGGCATGCGTGAAGGACCCGGCGGCAAGCTGCACCTGGCCTACCTGCGCGACCCCGATGGCAACAAGGTGTGCGGGCTGTACCGCCTGCCCCGGGGCTGATCGACAGAGCCCGGCTGGGCCGCACCTTGCGCCCTGCCGAGGGCCTAGCTGCGGCCCGATGATGGCCTCAGGAGCCCCTCACCAGGCCCTCACCAGGCCCTCACTAGGCGCTAATCCTGTGCAGCGCCTGCACGCCGGGTCGGCAAGTAGGGCCTCAAAGCGTCCATCCCTTCGCGGATGCTGAACCCGTTCATCTGCAGCTTCTTGGCGTAACCATCGGCCAGCACCTTGAGCTCTTCGACGCGGCGGTCTTCGATTTCGGCGTTGGTCTGGGCCAACAGGGCTTGCAGCGCGGTCAGGCTCAAGGTTTCAAGAGCCGGCTGTCCATCGCGATTCATCATGCTGGGGCGGGTTGGGTATCAACGTTGCGGAAACCCAGCATTTTCCGCGAAAAGGCGGCGTCCGTTCTCATCAGGGTGCAAGCGACGGATACAGCCCCTGCACACGGCCGAACAAGCGGGTCAGCCCCAGCAAGGCGGCGGTGTGCGGCATGCGGTGCCCCAGGCGCTGGCCGATTTCATAAACCGCAGCGACGATAGCGTCCAGTTCGATCGGCCGCCCCGCCTGCACGTCTTGCAGCATCGAGGTTTTGAACGCCCCCAGCCTGGCCGTGACCGCGTGGCGGTCTTGCGGCGACTGCGCAACCTGGCAGCCGATGCACGCACCGATGGCCGAGGCTTCCAGCATGGCGGCCGAACAGAAATCACGCACCAGCGGGTCGGCCAGCACGCGGTCGATGGTGGCGCCGGTCAAGGCGCTGACCGGGTTCATCGTCAGGTTGCCCCACAATTTGTACCAAATGTCCTGACGCACATCGGCGGACTGCGTGGCGTCGAAGCCGGCATGGGTCAGCAAGGCCGCCAGCCGCTGCACGCGTTCGCTGGCGCCGCCGGCGGCATCGCCGATGACCAGGGCCTGGCCCTTGTTGTGCTGCACCAGGCCGGGTTCGGGTGTCGACGCGCTGGCATGCACCACGCAACCGATGACCCTTTCCACCGCAATGACCCGGGCGATCACCCCACCCGGATCGACGCTGTACAGCGGTTCGTCGCCGACCGCGGGCTGCCCGTGACAGAACCACCAAGGCACGCCGTTCATTGCCGGCATGACCGCGGTGTGCGGCCCCAGCAGCGGGGCCAGTTCGGGTGCCACGCCGGTCAGCGACGGGCCCTTCACCGTCACCACCACCAGGTCCTGCACGCCCAGATCGGCAGGCTGACTGCTGGCGCGCGCCGGCACCTGGGTCAGCCGTTCGCCCTGAATCAGCCGCCAGCCGTGTGTGCGCAGCGCGTCGAGCGTGGCGCCGCGCGCCACAGCCGTCACCTCGGCACGGCCCGCAGCGGCCAGCCGGGTACCGATGAACCCGCCGATGGCGCCGACGCCGACGATGCAAATCTTCATGCGATGTTCCTGTCTATGCCTGCGGTGCGCGCGGTGCCCGAGGTGCCCGCAGTGTCAACCCTGCACGTGCCGTTGCGGTTGTCGTCCGATCGCCCTTCGGTGATGTTCTGCAACGCACCGACGCTGCCGCGCCGGCCGGGCGACCATGCGGCGCGAGTCCACGCCGTCGCCGGTGCCTGCATGGACCGCCGCAGCTCGGCGTCCATCACCCACCAGAACGACCATGCAACCGCAACACCATGCTTGACCGCGAAAGGCTGCTGCTGGTGCTGCTGCTTGGGCTGCTGTGGCCCGTGCTGTGGTTGCAGGCCCGCTACGTCCGGCGCATCACGCCGCGCATGCCGGAACCGCCGGGGTGCCGCGCCGGCAGCGCGGGCCAGGGTTCAAAGGTGCGCCTGCTGGTGGCCGGCGACTCAGGCGCAGCCGGGGTGGGTGCTGGCAGCCAGGAACAGGCTCTGTGCGGACAGTTGGTGCGTCGGCTGTCCCGGCACCACACCGTGGAGTGGAGCGTGCTGGCCGTCAACGGGCTGGATTCGCCGGGTTTGCTCAGCCTGCTGCAGCAGTCGCCATCGGCGCGTTTCGATGTGGTGGTGCTGTCCATCGGCGCCAACGACGCCACCGGCCTGTGCGCACCGCGGCAATGGACGCAGTGGCAGCACCGCCTGGCCGAGCTGATCAACAGCCGTTTCCAGCCCGGCCTGCTGGTGCACAGCGCCGTGCCGCCGATGCATGCCTGCATGGCCCTGCCACAACCCTTGCGCTGGTTCATGGGCCGCTGGGCGCGGCAGATGAACAACATGCTGGCCGGTCAGCTGGCCGACCTGCCGCAGCGCGCCTTGCGCACGCTGCACCGGCACCCGGCGTCGACAACGACGGCCGGCATGGCCGCCGATGGCGTGCACCCCAGTGCCGATGGCTACGCGCTGTGGGCCGATGGCCTGAGCCGCCACATCCTGGCCACGACGGCGCAGCGATTCAAGGTCTAGTGCATGGCTGTTGCAGCGGCCTTGATCACCGTTGTGGGCCTGCGAAAGCCGCGAGCAGGTGGATGCGCTGGTCGCGAAGGCCCCGCCTGCCACCCATTGCTGGCGGTCGATGCGCAGGTGGCACTGAACTTGAAACGGGTTGCGGGGCTGGCCACCCACGGCGCCGCGACGAGCGACGAGCGACGAACGGCGAGTGCCACTCGCGGCCACCTGGCCACCATCAGCGGGCGCGCACGCTCTGCCGACGCGCCAGGCCGCCCAAGATCGCCACGCCTGCCAGCCACATCGCCCAGGCGCCAGGCTCTGGCACCGCCACCACGCTGCCCTGCAAGCGCAACTGGATGGCACCCAAGGCCAGATCCGGCCCGCTGCCGTTGGTAGACAGGCGGTTCAACAGCAACACGCGGTCGAAGCTGCCGAGCAGGGTGCCGGAGAAGCCCACGCTGAAGTTGCTCAGGCTGCCGCCGGCGGCCAGGCCGGCAAAGCTGTTGAAGCCGCTCAGTGCAAACGGGTCGCCGGCCTGCAGGGCCGACAGGTCGAAGCTGCCGGCCAGCGCGTCGGCTGGGCCGGTCGCGCCGTTGGTCAGCGACAGCGCAGCGCTGCCGCCGCTGGCGCCCAACAGCACGCTGCCGAAGTTCAGCGTGTAGCTCAGAGCGCTGCCGCTGAAGCTGCCAGCCCCGCTGGTCTTGGCCAGCGTGGTGGCGGCCAGGTTGTTCACCGTGGCCGACAAGGCCACGAGCGCCGTGCCGCGCGCCAGGTCGGCCATCTCCGGGTTCTGGCTGGTGAAGGTTACGGTGCCGGTGCCGCTGTAGGCCCCGGCGGTGGCGGTGTTCAGCCCCACCGTCAGGCTGCCGGCGCTGTTGCCGGCATTGGTGCCGCCGGCGGCCAGGCCGTTGACCGTGCCGGCCGTGCTGAACGGCGATGCGCCGCCGGTCAGCGTGGCGCGCAGGGTGTCGGTCAGCGCGCCGCTGGCGGTGTTGGACACGCTGACGCCACGCGCCGCCACCACGTCGCCCACCCGCACGGTGCCGAAATCCACCGCGCCGGTGTTCAGCAGCGGCACGGCCGGCGCATAGACGTTGCCGTTGACGGTGATGGCCTGGATGCCGGCGGGCGCTACGCCCAGGCCGTTGCTGACACCGGCCACTGCACCGGCCGTGGTGTAGGCCAGGTTGGCGCTGCCGGTCTTGGCACCCGACGTGCTGGTGTCCACGCCCACAACCATGCTGCCGCTGCCGGTGTTGCTGGTGCCGGCCAGCCGGCCGCTGATGCTGCCGCTGCCCGTGGCGCTGCCGGTGAAGCCGCTGAAGCTGGCGTTCAGGTCTTCGCTGAAGGCGCCGGCGGGTGCGGTGTTGGCTACTGACAGCACATTGCTAAACGTACCGCCAACGCGTTGCGCAGCCAGCATCAGCGGCGACGGCGTGGCGCTGCCCACTGCCACGTTGTAGGCCGCCGCGCCCGAGGCCAGCGCAATGTTCAGCTTTTGGTCCGGGATGTTCTCGAAGTTGCTGCGCAGGTTCAGCACCTGGCCCGTCAACGGCGCCAGCGCGCCGGCGGCGCCCACGGTGAACGTGATGCCCAGGTTGCCGCTGTTGCCGCCAGGTGTGCCGGCGCTGTAGTTGCTGGCGGTCACGCCAGCGCCTGACAGCCGTCCATCGGTGAGGTTGCCGCCGTTCACGCTGGTCTGGATGGCGCCGCGCAAGGTCGGGCCGGTGGTGCCGACGTTGGCCAATTGGTAGTTGAAGGTGTTGGCGCCGACACGCACGTTGCCGAAGGTGAGCGTGGCATTGCCGGTGGCGCCGCCAGTGACGCCGGTGCCCGTGACGTTCATCGCCGCATTGCCGCCGGCCAGGATCAAACCCGTTCCGCTGATGCCCGCGCGGCGGCTGAAGCTGTTGCCGCTGCCCCAGGCGCCGTTGGTGTAGTCGCCACCGAGCACCAGGTTGCCGGTGCCGATGTTCAACGCGGCACCGGCCGCGCCCATTGCCAGCACGCCCTGGGCGTTGCCGCCGTTGGCCAACTGCATGCTGCCCGCGGCGTCGGCACGCAGCGTGCCACTGCCGGTCAGCGTGTCTTGCACCAGCAGGCTGCCGCTTTGGGCGCGCAGCAGGCCGTTGTTGACCAGCGCGCCGTTGACGTTAACGGTGATGGTGCCGCCGCCGCTGCTGTTAATCGCGCCGTTGTTCGTCAAGTTCGCGGTGCCACCGACAAAGGTTTGCAGACCGATGTAGCCGGTGTTGCCGCTGACGGTGATGCCGCTGCCCAGCATCAGGTTGCCGGCCTCGACATTGAAGCGGTTGCTGCCGTTGGCATCCGTGAACACGATGCTGCCGGTGCCGCTGAAGGTCTGGTTGCCCTGTGGGGCCAGGATGCTGTTGCTGCCGATGTCGATGCGGCCGTTCAGCACCATGCCGCCCGCGCTGACGCGCAACAGACCCTGGTTGCTGGCCATGTCGACCACGCCGTTCAGCGTGGCGCCGTTCAGGAAGTTGTTGCCGCTGTTCGTGGCGACGATGCGGCCGGTGCCGGTGCTGTTCAGCGTGCCGCCGGTGATGGCGACGCCGTTCATCAGCACCGTACTGCCCACGTCCGCCAGCATGGTGCCGCCGGCGTTGGCGATGCCGGCGCCAGCGTTGCTGTTGAGCTGCAGCGTGGCGCCGCCCGTGGCCTTCATCGTGCCGGTGTTGGTGACCAGGCCGTTCACGTCCACGGTAATGCCGCGCGCCGCCACACTGGCGTTGATCAGCCCCTGGTTGGTCAAGGTGGCAGCACCGCCGACGTACGCCTGCCCGCCGAGGGTGCCATTGCCGCCGCTGACGGTAATGCCGCTGGCCAGCGTCAGGTTGCCAGCCTCGACGGTGAAACGGTTGCTGCCGTTGCCGTCGGCAAAGACGATGTTGCCGCTGCCACTGAAGGTCTGGTCGCCCTGCGGGCCCAGGATGCTGTTGTTGCCCAAGCTGATGGTGCCGTTCAGCACCAGCCCTCCGCTGATGCGCTGAACCGCCTGGGCAGTGGCCATGTCCATCAGGCCGGTGAAATTGGCTGCGCTCAGGAAGTTGCTGCCGCTATTGGACGGCTTGAAACTGCCTCCGCCGGTGACGTTGATTGTGCCGTTCAGCACCACGCCGTTCTGGATCACCGAACTGGCAGCGCCAGCGTTGATGACGCTGCCGCTGGTGTTATTGAT
>JAYSYH010000378.1:0-2725 GCA_043716645.1 Betaproteobacteria bacterium
GTCCTGCCCTTCCACGCGCTGACCAGGCCGGTCCTTGCGTTCGAACTTCGGCGCCAGCGACGCCTCGATCACAGCCCAGGGCAGTCGGGTTGCGAGCACGGCCAACGGGTGCCGCAGGTTGATCATCGCGTCGATGCGGCAGCGGAAAAAGTCCGTCGTCTCCATCCCCGAATCCCCCACAAATCAAATCCAATTGGAATGGAGTTCGAGAGAATTCGCCATAGGGGCGCACCCCGGAAAGCTAGCATCCATGCGGGTTCCCAGCGTTTTGCAGGGCCGACTACAGAGTGTCACCCCACAGCGCTCGTACAGCAACCCCTTAGATTGAGGGAAAAAATGTGAGCTTATTCAAACCGATTTACTGCGTACCACGGCCTCACAACAGAAACGTCAGCGCCGAGGGCACGCCGGAGTTTGTCGAAGCCTCCGCGCCAACCGACCAGGCGCTGCAGGCGGTGTTGCACAAAATCATCACCCGCACGATGAAGATGCTCACCCGTCGGGAGGTGTTGGTCGAGGAGGAGGGTTCAACCTACGTGGCCGACGACGACGGCGATTCGGACGAAGCGCGCGTACTCAGGCCGCTGCAGGCCGCCGCGTGTACCTATCGCATAGCCTTCGGCTCGCGTGCTGGCCAGAAGGTGCTGACGGTACAGGGCGCCATGCCAAGGGACAAAGACTTCAAGCAGACGCTGTGCGCCGACATCGACGGCTTCAGCCTGCACGCCGCCGTGCGCTGTGGCGCTGACGACCGGCAGGCGCTGGAACAGTTGTGCCGCTACATCACCCGGCCGGCCCTGGCCAACGAGCGCGTGCAGACCAATGCCACCGGTCAGGTGATGCTCAAGCTCAAGACAGCCTGGCGCGACGGCACGACGCAGCTTGCGATGTCGCCGCTGAAGTTCATGAAGTTGCTCATTCAAGGGCCGCTCTGAGGAACGCAACTCCGCGGGTGCTACGTCCTGAGTGGGTCGGGTCCGGCCAACCAGTCCGCTGAACTCGTTGTCCAAAACCTGTCGGTCGAGTTGGGCTGCCGTAGGGCCGACGTTCGTCTAGGCCGGGTCCTGACCCATTTCCGACGTCCGCTTCGTGAGTTTCGACGCCCGAAGCCGATCACCCGCAGAGTCCGCCCACGGTGTGAGCTTGTCCTCATGCACTGACCGTGACCCCCGCGAATGGGGCGTGCGCGCCGAGAGTGCTGTCGCCAAACTCTGTCCCGGACCGTTGCTCCAGGCGATGGTGTTTGCTTTCCGGCCCCGCCACTTTCGAGGATTTCCATGAAAACAGTCCAGTTTGCCTCTCTGGCGCTGTCAATCACTGCCCTTGCCACGGCCCACGCCGTGCCGCTGGTCACCGCGGTAGGCGGGACCAACGCGGCGGGGATACAGCTCACCGTTGATGCCTACCGTGCCAGCCTGGGCGGACTCAACCCTAATGTCGCGGGCAGCTTTGGATCCGGGCGCCGCGAAATCAACTGGGATGGCGTGCCTGATGCGCTGGCCGCGCCGAACAATTTGCCGGCCAACTTCTTCAACAGCAATTCACCGCGTGGCGTCGTGTTCTCCACGCCGGGCACCGGCTTCCAGGTCAGCGCGAACACGGGAGTCGCGCCGGTGCTGTTCGACAACATCAACGCCGGCAACTCGGCGTTGTTCAGCACTTTCAGCGCACAGCGGCTGTTCACCGCGCTGGGCAGTACCGTCACCGACGTCACCTTTTTCGTACCCGGCTCGGCCACACCGGCCAGCGTCAGCGGGTTTGGCGCGGTTTTTACCGATGTCGACCTGCCTCAGGCGTCGTCGCTGCAGTTCTTCGACCTGAGCAACGCCTCGCTCGGCACCTACTTTGTGCCACCGGTGGTCGGCAACCAGACGCTGTCGTTCATCGGCGTGCTCTTCACCACCGAGCGAGTCGGCCGCGTTCGCATCACGTCGGGCAGCCAAGTGCTGGGTAGCGTGGGCAACGGTGACACGGTCGTGATGGACGACTTCATCTATGGCGAGCCCGTCGCCGTGCCAGAGCCGACGGCGCTGGCGCTGTTGCTGGCCGGCCTGGGTGTGGTCGGCTTCGCTGCGCGCCGCAAGAGCTGACCGCCGCAGAAACCAGCGCGGCGTTATGCCGCGCTCGATGACCAGCCTGGCCGGATCGCGACGATCTTCAGCGCGCCGGGGAACTGCCACCCATGAGCGCCCGCAACTGGCCGGGACGAGCCAAAGCGGAGTTCAAGTTGGCCGCCGTAAACCAGTCATCCAAGGTGGGCCAGTTCGGGAAAATCTGAGCGGATCACCAGGGTCCGGTTATGGCCGATCCCGGGTACTGGCGAACGGCAGGTCCAGAGACTCCCATTGCAAGGATCTCGAAGCTGGCCTTGTCGCCCGCGGTAGCTACCGCTCGGGGTCGGCCTGTCGCACGCGCTCCAGTGGCACAACGACGGCCTTGAACGCAGCATGTATGAGCTTGGCGTCGGCCGGCCGGGTCAGCAGGGGCTCCCGCGCATTGACCTGCGGCATGCTGCGCGCCGCAGCCATATCCCAGGACCGCTTGACGATGTTCGCGAAACGCAGTTCATAGCCAGCGTCCCGCGCGAGCTGCGACAGCAGCGTCTGCGTACTGCGCCCGTTACCCTCGGGAAACGGGTGGGTGTGGTTGGCCATCACGTAGACCTTCGTGATGCCGGCGGTGAAGTCCGCCTGGCTCAAGCCTTTGAGCCGGTTCCAGGCCTTGA
>JAYSYH010000379.1:0-24768 GCA_043716645.1 Betaproteobacteria bacterium
CGGTCCCGGGCACCTGCGCACCGCGGTCGACGTAGATCTCCGAGCATCGTCCGCACGGACCGGTGTCGCCCATCGCCCAGAAATTGTCAGCCATGCCCAGCTCGCCAATGTGGTCGGCGGGCACGAAATCAAGCCAGCGCTGGTAGGCGTCGCCGTCGCGCGGAATGCCGGGTGCGCCCTTGAAGACCGTCACGTACAACGTCGCCGGATCCAGTTGCCATTCCTTCGTCAGCAGGTTCCAGGCCAGCTCGATGGCGTCGTGCTTGAAATAGTTGCCGAACGAGAAGTTGCCAAGCATCTCGAAGAACGTGTGATGACGCAGCGACGGCCCGACGTTGTCGAGGTCGTTGTGCTTGCCGCTGACGCGCATGCACTTCTGCGACGAGGCGGCGCGGGCGTAGTCGCGCTTCTCGCGGCCGAGGAACACGTCCTTGAACTGGTTCATCCCGGCGTTGGTGAACAGCAGCGTGGGGTCGTCGCCGGGCACCACCGGCGAACTGGCGACGATGGTGTGGCCTTTATTCTCGAAGAACTTCAAGAAGGTGCTGCGTATTTCAGCTGCGTTCATCGGCTGCTTTCATGGTCTTCCGGTAGGGCCTGCGCGACGGCGCAAACAGCCCCGGATTCTAGGGCGTGACCCTGTGCAGGCTGCCCAGGCGCGCTATCGTCACCGACCTTGCAAGGAGACCGCCATGAACACCCGCTTTTCACCGCTCAGCCACCTCGCCGACCCCGGCCTGCTGAAGACCGACGGCCTGATCAACGGCGTCTGGGTCAACGCGCAGAACGGGCAAACGCGCTTTGCGGTCAACGACCCAGCCACCGGCTTGGAACTGGCGCAGGTGGCCAACCTGGGCGCCATCGACGCGGCGGCCGCGCTGTCGGCGGCAGAGAAGGCCTGGGGCCCGTGGCGCGCCAAGACCGCCAAGGAACGCGGCGCGGTGATGATGAAGTGGTACGCGCTGATCCACCAGCACGCCGACGACCTGGCCCGCATCATGACCGCCGAACAGGGCAAGCCGCTGACTGAGGCGCGCGGCGAAGTGGGCTACGGCGCCAGCTTCATCGAGTGGTTCGCTGAAGAGGCCAAGCGCGTCTACGGCGAAACGATTCCGACCACCGACAACAACAAGCGCTACATCGTCATCAAGCAGCCGGTGGGCGTGTGCGCGGCCATCACGCCGTGGAACTTCCCCATTGCGATGATCACCCGCAAAGTGGCGCCGGCGCTGGCCGCCGGCTGCCCGGTGGTCATCAAGCCGGCCGAGCAGACACCGCTGAGCGCGCTGGCCCTGGCCGAACTGGCGCAGCGTGCCGGCATGCCGGCCGGCGTGCTGAACGTGCTGTGCGCCGACAGCGCCAATTCCATCGAGATCGGCAACGTGCTGTGCTCATCCGACGTGGTGCGCCATCTGTCCTTCACCGGTTCCACCGAAGTCGGCCGCATCCTGGCCCGCCAGTGCGCTTCGACGGTGAAGAAGCTTAGCCTGGAACTGGGCGGCAATGCGCCCTTCATCGTCTTCGACGATGCCGACATCGACAGCGCCGTGGAAGGCGCGATGGTCAGCAAATACCGCAACGCCGGCCAGACCTGCGTCTGTGCCAACCGCATGTACGTGCAGGCCGGCGTGTACGACGCCTTCGTGGAAAAGCTGGCGGCCAAGGCCGGCGCCATCCAGGTCGGCAACGGCTTCGAGGCCGGCGTGACGCAGGGCCCGATGATCGATGACGCGGCCATCGCCAAGGTCGAAGCGCATGTCGCCGACGCCGTGGCCAAGGGGGCGAAGATCGTGGTCGGCGGCAGCCGCCAGGGTGAGCGCTTCTACACACCGACGGTGCTGTCGGGCGTGACCAGCAACATGCTGTGCGCCAAGGAAGAAACCTTCGGCCCGGTGGCGCCGGTATTCCGCTTCGAAACCGAGGCCGAGGTCATCGCCCTGGCCAACGACACCGAGTTCGGCCTGGCCAGCTACTTCTACAGCCGCGACATCGGCCGCGTGTTCCGCGTCGGCGAGGCGCTGGAATACGGCATGGTGGGCATCAACACCGGCCTGATCAGCACCGCCGAAGTGCCTTTTGGTGGCGTCAAGCAAAGCGGCCTGGGCCGTGAAGGCGCGCACCAGGGCATGGACGACTACGTCGAGCTGAAGTACCTCTGCCTGGGCGACATCCTGCGCTGAAGCGCGCGGCCAGAGCGTGGCCGCCTTGCACCAACTCGGGTTTGCCGCAGTGCGCACCGCGCAGGGCCGGTGCTACTGTCTGCGAATGGTTCTGTTAGCGCTAACAGCAACAGACGCCAAGCCGCTCTCGACGGCCCCGAACACCAAGGAGACCCCATGACCCGCACCTCTTCTTTCCGCCTGCGCAGCCCCTTGCTGCCCCTGGTCGCCGCCACGCTGGCCGCCCTGCCCGCGTTGGCCCAGCAAACCCCCGCCGACAGCGGCGCGCTGGAATCGATCACCATCACCGCCACCAAACGGCCGCAGTCGCTGCAGACCACGCCCATCGCCATCACGGTACTCAATGGCAGCGCGCTGGAAGAGTCGAACCTGAACACGCTGGGCGCCGTCACCGCGCAAACGCCGACCGTCAACTTCCGCACCAACGCGTCGAACAAGGACACCGCTTTGTTCATCCGCGGCGTGGGCACGATCAGCACGTCGCCGGGTGTCGAGCCCACGGTGTCGACGGTGCTGGACGGCGTGGTCACGGCCCGCC
Organism: Betaproteobacteria bacterium; assembly: GCA_043716645.1. Lineage (GTDB taxonomy): Bacteria > Pseudomonadota > Gammaproteobacteria > Burkholderiales > Burkholderiaceae_C > Rubrivivax. The sequence goes on from JAYSYH010000379.1 coordinate 2,719, forward strand.
CCGGCCAGTCCACGATGGATTTGCTGGACATCGACCGCGTCGAAATTCTGCGCGGCCCGCAAGGCACGCTGTTTGGCAAGAATGCGTCGGCTGGCGTGATCAACATCGTCAGCAAGGCGCCGGGCAAGACCACCGAACGCTACGTCGACCTGTCGCTGCTGCAAGGCAATGAACGCCGGCTGCGCCTGGGCGCATCGGGCGAGCTGATGGAAGGCGTGCTGCGCGGCGGCATCTCGGCCATGGTCGGCAAGTACGACGGCAACGTGACCAATGTCTTCGATGGCAGCAGCGTCAACGGCTACGACCGCAAGGGCGTGCGTGGCCGGCTGGAGATCACGCCGAACAAGGACATCAAGATTTCGGTCATCGCCGACTACATGAAGGCTGCCGACGACACGCCCACTGGCGTGCCGGTGGGCACCACCACCACCGCCTACGCCACCGGCGTGGTCACGCTGAACCCGAGGTACGCCGCCGCCGTTGCACCTGTGCAACCCTCGGCCAACAACCGCCAGATCAACAGCGACATGCACACCCGCGTGGCCGACACCAATTCGGGTCTCTCGGCGCAGGTCGACGTGGACTTGGGCGCCGGTTATCAGCTGACGTCGATCAGTGCGCTGCGGCAGTGGAAGAACAACCAGTTCCAGGATCAGGACCGGCTGAGTTTGCTCAGCAGGGACTTCGCGCGCACGGCCGACACCGGCAACCTCGACTTCCAGCAGGTCTCGCAGGAACTGCGCATCGCCTCGCCCAAAGGCGGCTTCGTCGACTACGTAGCCGGCCTGTTCTACATCGACGGCAAGGATGACGAGCGCTACCGGCGCGACGTGACGCGCTGCGCAGCATCGACGGCTGCGGTCGGCGCCAACGGCCTGACGCCCTGCTCGGCCGGCTCGGAAACCCAAGATAACGGCGTGGCCACTTACGGCACGCACAACAAGAGCGCTTCGCTGTTCGGCGAAGGCACCTTCAACTTCAACCAGCAGTTGCGCGCCATTGCCGGCTTGCGCTACACCAAGGACGAGTTGAGCTACTACCACGGCCGTGTCGCCACCAACACCGGCGTACCCGGCGTGGGCGCCACGCGAGCGCCCGTCACAGGCAGCACCACCGAAAACGCCGTCTCAGGTCGCATCGGCCCGCAGTTCCAGCTGGACGCTGACAGCATGGTCTACGCCACCGTGTCCAAGGGCTACAAGGGCCCGGCCTACAACGTGTTTTTCAACATGTCGCCGACGCAGGACAACGTGCTGCGGCCGGAAACGTCGCGCTCGGTCGAAGCGGGCTTCAAGACCACGCTGATGAACCAGCGCCTGCGCGTGAACGTGGCGGCCTTCAAGACCGACTACGCCGACTACCAGGCGAATGTGCCCGACCTGGTCAACGGCGCCATCGTCACCCGCCTGATCAACGCCGGCGACGTGTCCACCAAAGGCGTGGAATTCGACCTGGCCGCGCGCCTCACGCCGCAGTTCGTGCTGAACGCCTCGGCGGCCAACATCATCGCGCGGGTGAAGAGCTTCAACTGCCCGACCGGTGCGGCGCTCAGCTGCAACATCAACGGCCAGCCGCTGCCCTATTCGCCTGACTGGAAGACTAGCGTCCGCGGCAAATACACGATGCCGCTGCCGGGCGGTTTGACGCTGGACATCAGCGGCGACTACGGTTGGCAAAGCAAGGTGCAATATGACCTGGCGCAATCGCCTGACGCCATCCAGCCAGCCTACGGCATCCTGGGCGCCAGCGTGGGCATCGCCAGCACGCAAGGCTGGCGCGTGGCGCTGATCGGCCGCAATTTGGGCAACAAGTCCTACGCGGCCTTTCTGCAGAACTCGGGCACCAACATCAACCGCTATGTGCCGCGTGACGACCAGCGCTACTTCGGCATCAACGGGCGTTACGAGTTCTGACGCCCACCGCCCGGGTGTAAGGTTCAGCCCTCCCGGGCCGCTGTATTCGAAGCGTCAGGCCGCAACTGCGGCCGCATAGCGCGCCCGCAGTTCTTCACGACGCGCCGGGTCGATGTTGACCCGATGCAGGTCGCCGCGCACCTGCGGCAGTGCGAGCAGCCGCTGGTCCATCACACGGAACCAGGCCCAGGGCACATACGCCAGCGGAAACATGCCGAAGTAGCCGCTGGGCAACTGCGGCAGGTCGGGGAAGTGGCGCAGACACTGGTAGCGCCGTGACGGGAACGCGTGGTGGTCGCTGTGGCGCTGCAGGTGAAAAGTGGCCAGGTTCGTCACCAGGTGGTTGGTGTTCCACGAATGGTGCGGCTTCGGCGTTTCGTAGCCGGTGCTGGTCGACGCGTCGCGTTCACGCAGCAGGCCGTAGTGCTCGATGTAGTTGGCCGAGGTCAGCTGCCACCACGCCACGACGTTGTGGATGGCCAGAAAGGGCAGCATCAACCAACCGAAGACGGCGACCAGTGAGCCCTGCAGCAGCAGCGAGATGGCGTAGGACTGCAGCATCGTGTTGCGCGGGCTCCAGCGCGAATGGCCCAGCTCAGCCAGGCGCTGCGACTCCAGCGCCCAGGCGCGCCGGATGCCGCCAGGCAACTCGCGCAGCGCGAAACGGTAGATCGACTCGCCCATGCGCGAACTGGCGTGGTCCTCGGGCGTGGCCACCCAGCGATGGTGACCGCGGCCGTGTTCGACCGTGAAGTGGCCGTAAGCCGGCACCGCCAGCACCAGCCGCGCCAACCATTGCTCCAGCGGGTTGTGTTTGTGGCCCAGCTCGTGGGCCGTGTTCAGGCCCAGGCCCGCGTCGGTGCCGGCGACGTAGGCCAGGATCAGGAAGGCCCACCACGACAGGTCTTGCGTGCCGGCCCACCAAGCGCAGCCGATCAGCGCGATGAAGTGCAGCGGCACGGTGGCCCAGGTCAGCCAGCGGTAGTAGCGGTCGGCGTCGAGCTGCCGCACCACGGCGTCGGGAGGGTTGTTCGGGTCTTCGCCGATGATCGCGTCGAGCAGCGGCATCAAGCCGTAGCTGATCAGCAGCGGCAGCGCCAGCGCGATTTGATAGCCGCTGTAGTGGTGCGCCGCCAAGCCGAGAAAAGGCATCAGCGGCCACACCACCGAAAGCATCCAGGCCCATCGTTTGCGGTCGCGGTAGCTGATGTTGCGGCCGTCTGCGGCTTGCGCGGTGTAAGTGACGCCCATGCGCTGTTGCTCCTGTTGCCCCCGTTGTACCGGATGCTAGTGGCCAACGCCGCAGCCCGCCAAATCAGGTGATCACCGACTGCTGCGCAATGCCCGCATCCACCAGCACATGTTGCCCCGTCATGCCGCTGGAGTCATCGGCCGCCAGGAACAGCGTGGGCCGGGCCACGTGGCCGGGGTCGAGGCGGATCTTCAGGCACTGCGCGTCCAGGAAGGCCTGGTCGGCCACCGCGTCGCGATGCAGTGCGTTCTGCCGGTCGGTGACGATGGCGCCGGGCACCAGCGCGTTGACCCGGATGTTGCGCCCGCCCAGTTCGCGCGCCAGCGTGCGCGTCAGCCCCAGGATGCCGGCCTTGGCCGTGGTGTAGCCGGCCAGGTTGGGCCTTCCGCGCATCCAGCTGACGCTGCCCATGTTGATGACGCTGCCGCCACCGGCATCCGTCATGCCGGGCGCCACGGCCTGGATGGCGAAGAAATAATGCTTCAGGTTCAGCGCCAGGCGGTCGTCCCAGAATTCGGGCGTGACCACTTCCATCGCGTGGCGGTCATCGCGGCCGGCGTTGTTGACCAGCACGCGGATGGGGCCGAGTTCCTGGATCACTTCGCGCAGCAGGGCCTGGTAGGCGACGACATCGCGCACATCGCAGGCGGCGTAGCGCGGCGCGGGCAGGCCCAGCGCCAGCACCTCGTCGATCACCGCCTGCCCACCACCGGCCTTGGTGCCGCAGAAGGCCACGCGCGCGCCCTGCGCAGCAAACGCGCGGACCAGTTCGGCGCCGATGCCCGAACTGCCGCCGGAAATGAAGACCAGCCGGTCGCGCAGTGAGGGGTAGATGGCGTAGCCCATTGCGGCGTTCATGCGCTCACCAGCCCGACGGCAGCACTTCGCTCAGGGCAACCACGCGCCCTTCATCGATGCTCTTGTGCGCGGCCAATCCGGTGGCCACGGCGCGCAGGCCTTCTTCCAGCGGAATTTCGGGCGGCCGGCCTTCGCGAATGGCAGCCGCGAAGCGCTGGTGCTCGACATACGAGGCGCCGAAGTGGTTGCCGTAGTACTTGATTTGCGGGTCGTGCACCCGCTTCACCGACACGCCCTTGCCGGTGCCCGAAGCCTCACCCCAATACGCCTTGCGGCCCCAGTCTTCGCGGCGGCTGTGGCGCAGTTCGCAAGACGGCAGCATGCTTTCCAGCTTGCCCGCGTCGCCCACCACCGTGAGGTGTTCGTTGTCCATCGAGCCTTCGGCGAACATGCACAGGTCGAGCATGGCGCGGGCACCGCTGGGGTATTCCAGCACGCAGTAGGCGCTGTCCAGGATGTCGCTCGTTCTTGGGCCATTCGGGCCGCCGTACACCTCGTCCAGGTGATTGACGCGCTGCCCGCCCGACGCGAAAACACGCAGCGGGTGCTCGCCCAGCACCAGGTCCATCAGGTTGAAGTAGTGACAGCACTTCTCGACCAGCGTGCCGCCGGTGTTGGCGGAAAAGCGGTTCCAGTCACCCACCTTGGGGTAGAAGGGCGCGCGGTGTTCACGGATGGCCACCTGGTGGATGCGGCCGACGTCGCCGCCGTGCGCGCGGCTGATGAGTTCGGCCACCGGCGGCATGTAGCGGTATTCCTGCGCCACCCAGACGATGCCGCTGCGACCTTGGGCGCGTGCGATCAGGTCCAGGCCGTCTTCGATGCGCGTCACCAAGGGCTTTTCCACCAGGATGTGCAGCGCCGGCAAGGCCAGCGCGTCGCGCAGCATCGCGGCGTGGGTGTGGTTGGGCGTGGCGACAACGACCGCGTCGCACAAGCCGCTGGCCAGCAGTTCGCGGTGGTCGGCGAAGACCGGCGGTGCGGGCCGCAAAGCCTGTGCACAGGCGGCCAAGGCAGCCTGCACGCTGGGCCCGTGCGGGTCGGCCAGGGCGCTGACTTCGGCGCCGCCCATCGCGAACAGGTTTTCGATGTGTTCACAACCCATGCTGCCGCAACCCACGATGCCATAGCGTATCGGCTTCATCCCTTGAGTCCTCCTTGTGTCAGGCCACCGACCACGCGTTCCTGGAACAGCGCGATCAGCACGGCCACCGGTACGATGGCCACGATCAACGCGGCCGAAATGATGGGCCACGGAAACGTGAATTCACCCTGGTACAGCGTGATGCCCACCGGCAGCGTGCGCATGCTGCCGCTGCTGTTCAGCGACAGCGCCAGCAAAAATTCGTCCCAGGCATTGACGAAGGCCAGGATGCCGGCGGTGAACACACCGGGCGCGGCCAGCGGCAGCACCACGCGCCACAGCGCGCCCAGGCGGGTGCAGCCGTCGATCATGGCGGCGTTTTCCAGGTCCTTCGGAATGCTCTGGAAGAAGCTGACCAGCACCAGCGTGCAGACCGGCAGGTTCAGCACCGTGTAGGGCAGGATCAGCGCGGTGTAGGTGTTCAGCAAACCCAGCGTGCGCATGGTCTCGAAGATGGGCACCAGCAGGGTCACCAGCGGGAACATGGTCGACGCGACGATGGCCGTCAGGATCAGTTGCCGGTGTTTCAGGTTCAACCGCGCCAGCGCGTAGGCCGCCAGCGTGGCCACCACCAGCGACACCACCGTGGAACCCAGCGCCACCGCAAAACTGTTGCCCATGTAGCGCAGCAGTGGCTGGTCGGTGAAGGCGCGGACGTAGTTCGACACCGTCGGCTCGTGCGGCCACCAGCTGATGGGCTTGCGTACCAGTTCGGCTTCGGTCTTGAGCGAGGTGAACAGGGTCCACAGCGCCGGGAAGAAGCCGTTGCAGACCACGATGGCGGCGGCGATGAAACGCAAGCTGCGCGGCTCGAAGAGCTTGATGCGCGGGTTCATGCTGCACCTTTCATGCCGCGTTCCCCACGCGCCGCAAATACACCGCCGTCACACACAGCGACAACACGAACATGCCCACCGCCAGCGTGCTGCCGTAGCCCACGTCCAGGTAGTCGATGGTGGTCTTGTGGATCAGCATGGCCAGCGTTTCGGTGCTGTTGCCGGGGCCGCCGCGCGTCATGGTGTACGGAATGTCGAAGGTCTGCAGCGCGGTGATGGTGCGGAAGATCAGCGCCACGATGATGCTGGGCATCAGCATCGGAATCGTGATCTGGCTGAACTGCTGCCAGCGGCTGGCGCCGTCCACCTCGGCCGCTTCGTAGAGCGTCTTCGGAATCATCTGCAGGCCGGCCAGCAGGATCAGCGCCATGAAGGAAGACGTCTTCCAGATGATGGCCACGCAGATGGCGGTGAAAGCCCAGCCCGGGCGCAGCAGCCACATCGCGGGTTCGGCCGCGTCTGCAAAGCCCAGGCGCTGCAGCACGTCGTTGACGACGCCGTAGTCGGTGTGGAAGAACCACGCGAAGATCAAACCGCAAAAGGACAGCGGCAGCGCCCAGGGCAGCAGCAGCGCCAGCCGCACCGGCCACTGGCGCTTGAAAGGCAGGTTGGCCAGCATCGCCAGGCCCAGGCCCACCACCAGCGCGCCGGGCACGGTGATGAGCGTGATCAGCACGGTGTTCTTGGCGGCGTTCCAGAAGTCGGTGTCGTCCAGCACCAGCGCGTAGTTTTCCAAAGCGACGAAGCGCGCGCCGCTGCCGCCCGACAGGCGCAGGTCGTGGAAACTATTGAATAGCAGGCGGCCGATCGGGTAGACCACGATCAGCGCCAGCAGCAGCAGCGCCGGGGCCAACAGCAGCACGCCCAGCGCGCGCTCGCTGGGGTCGCGCAGCTGGTCCAGCCAGGTCAGTTTCGGCGTGGGGTTCATGGCCGGTGTGGTCATCGTGGGCCTGTCACCGCATCACCCGACCCAGTCGCGAACCGATGTCGCCCGCACCCTCTTCCGGCGTGCGCGTGCGCGCCAGAACCGCGCTGGTGGTGGTGCGGATGATGTCGCTGACGCGGCCGTACTCGCTGGACAGCGGGCGGCTCTTGCCCGCCACCACGCCGGCTGCAGCGTCCTTGAACCAGGGTACGGCCTGCACCACGTCGGGGTCGGTGTACAGCGCGGCAGAAGTGGGCAGCAGCGCACCCTGAATGGCCAGCAGCTTGCTCGCTTCGGGGCTGGACAGGTAACGCACCAGCTTCGCGGCCTCGGCCTTGTGGCGGCTGAACGCGCTGACCGCCCACTGCCAGCCGCCCAGGCAGGTCACGCGCTGGCCGCCGGCCACTGCAGGCACCGGCATCACGCCGACACGGCCCTTCACGCGCGAGTCGGCGTCTTGCTGGTAGCGGTCCCAGGCGAAGCTCCAGTTCAAAGCGAAGATCACCTGCCCGGCCTTGAACTCGTTGTTGGTGTCGGGCGTCTTCACCTCGGCCACGTTCTTCTTGATCACGCCTTGGTCGACCATGGTCAGCCACTGCTGCAAACCGCGCGCGGCGGCGGCGCGGTCCAGCGTCAGCTTGCCGTTGGCGTCGTTGAAGGCCTTGCCCTGGCTCCAGTAAGGCAGCAGGAAGGTGCACACCGCGCCTTCGATGGGCGCGCCCTGGATGGACAGGCCCTGCAAGGCCGGCTGGCCGGCTTGACCGCTTGGCCCCACTTGCTTTTCGGCGGCCTGGATCTTTTTCGCGGCCGCGGCCAGTTCATCCCAGGTCCTGGGCTCGGCCACACCATGCTTGTCCAGCAGGTCGCGCCGGTAGTAGACGAACATCGCATCGGCAAAGGCCGGCATGGCGGCCAGCTTGCCCTGGATGACGTTGGACGTGGTGTAAGCCGGCAGGTACGGTTTCAGCACCGTCGCGGCGTCACCCAGGTAGGCGTCCAGCGGCTCCAACCAGCCGGCGCCGAAATACTGCGCCGGGTTGACGATGTCGATCAGGTAGACATCGATGGCTGGGTCCTTGGCGTTCAGCACCGTGCTCAGGTACTGGCGCTGCAGGTCGCTGGTGGCGCCGCCCGATTCGGCTTCGATCGACAAGCCCGGATTGCGCTGCATGTAGGTGGCCAACAACTTGCGCGTCAGGTCGGGCCGTTGGCCCTGGCCGCCGGCGAAGACGCGCAGCTTGATGGGCTCCACGGCCGGTGTCTTCGCCTGTGACTGTGCCTGTGCCTGTGCCTGTGACTGTGCCTGTGACGTCACGGGTGCAGCGAGCAGGCCCACCACCAGGGCCAGCGCAGGCAACAGCGGGACTAGGGGGAACAGGCGGGTGTGCAGCACGACCACCGACTCAGCGTTCAACCAGGCCGTTGGCGATGACCACCTGCTTCAGCTTGACCGCCTCGGCCAGCGCAAAGCGGCGGAAGGCCTCGCCGTCGCGCCACACCAGCGGGCTGTTGGCGGCCTGCGCGCGGGCCTTGTACAGCGTGGTCTCGGTGGCCTTGCGACACGCTGTTTCCAGCTTGGCGCGCACATCCGATGGCAGACCTTTGGGTGCCACCACGCCGCCCCAGATCGAACCGCGCACCGGCACACCGAGTTCGCGCGCCGAGGGCACGTTCTCGAAACCCGGCACGCGCTGGTCGGTCAGCGACATCAGCGGCCGCAACTGGTGCTGGATGGCCACGGGCGGCGTTTCGTTGAACACCGCGATCTCGCCGTTCTTCAGCGGCACCACCATGTCGCCGGTGCTCTTGTAGGGCACGTGCACGGCCTGCACGCTGTGGTGCTGCCACTGCAGCAGCGCGCTGACATGCAGCATGGTGGCAATGCCCGAGGAACCGTAGTTCATGGCCCCGCTGTGGGCCTGGGCGTAGGCCACCAGCGCGGCGTAATCCTTATGCGGCGAATTGGCGGCCACCAGCGTCATCAAGGGCACGTCGTAAGTGCCGCAGATGTAGTCGAAGCCCTCGGGCGTGTAGCCCGTGTTGTCGCGCCGCGCGGGCTGGATGACCAGTGGGCCCACCGTCGTCATAGACAAGGTGTAGCCATCGGGCCGCGCGCGCGCCACGTTGCCCATGCCGATGGCGCCGCTTGCGCCCGCCGTGTTCAACACCACCACCGCGCCACCAACCTGCCGGGCAAATTCGTCGGCCAGGATGCGGGCCATGATGTCGGTGGTACCGCCGGGGCCGAAGGGCACGACCAGGGTGATGGGCCGGTCGGGAAAGCTGCCTTGCGCATGGGCTGACGAGACGGCAGCAACGGCCGCGATGGCCGCGATGGCTGCGATGGCTGCGATGGCTGCTGCGGCGCACGCGGCGGCTGGCAGGCGCAGCTTCACAGCGCAGCCCCGCTTGCGCGGTCGAACAGATGCAGATGCGCCGGGCTGACGTGCACCGTCAGCCGCGTGCCCGGCTTGTCGCGGAAAGCCGCCGGGCAGCGCGCCACGACTTCGGCGGCGCCCAGCTTGAAGGTCACCAGCGTCTCGGCACCCAGCGGTTCCAGCAGCGTCACTTCGGCGGGCAAGGCGATGTCTTCACTGCCCGCTGCGGCCAGGCGCAGGTTCTCGGGCCGCACGCCGAACTTCAGGGCGGCGTGGCCGCTGGCGCGGCTGGCAAGCGCGGCCGGCAGCGGCACGCGCAGGCCGCCCAGGTCGGCGTGGCCGGCGTCCAAGGTGCAGTCGCACAGGTTCATCGGCGGCGCGCCGGTGAAGCCGGCGACGAACAGCGCGGCCGGCCGGTTGTAGATGACATCGGGCGTGTCGTACTGCATCAGCTTGCCCGCGCTCAGCACGGCAATGCGGTCAGCCAGCGTCATGGCTTCGGTCTGGTCGTGGGTGACGTAGATGATGGTGGCACCCAGGCGCTGGTGCAGGCGCTTGATCTCGCTGCGCATCTCGTTGCGCAGTTGCGCGTCCAGGTTGCTCAGCGGCTCGTCGAACAGAAAAACTTTAGGTTCGCGCACGATCGCGCGGCCGATGGCCACGCGCTGGCGCTGTCCGCCCGACAGCGCTGCCGGCCGGCGATCCAGCATGTGGTCGATGCGCAGCAGTTGCGCGGCGTTCATCACGCGGCGCTGGATCTCGGCTTCCGGCGTCTTGCGCAAACGCAGGCCGAAGGCCATGTTGTCGAACAAAGTCTTGTGCGGGTAGAGCGCGTAGTCCTGGAACACCATCGCGATGTCGCGGTGGCGCGGCGGCAGGTCGTTGACGCGCTGGCCGGCGATGCTGACGTCGCCATCGCTGATCGGCTCCAGCCCCGCGATCATGCGCAGCAGCGTGCTCTTGCCGCAGCCCGACGGCCCGACGAAGACCGCGAATTCGCCGTGGCGGATGTCGAGGTCGATGCCGTGGATGACCTGAATGGCGCCGTAGCGCTTGGTCACGCTGCGCAGCGCGACTTCGGCCATCAGTACCCGCCTTGACTCTTCACCGGAGCGGCTGCAGGTGGGGCACTATCGATGGCCCGCAGCGCCTGCGCCGCCGCCTGCGCCGCGCGCATCAGCAGGCCCAGGTCGGACGCCACGGCCACGTAGTCGTAGCCCATGGCGCGGTAGCGGGCCACCACCTCCGGGTTTCCGCCCACGGTGCCGATGGGCACGCCCAGGGCATTGGCGCGGCGGCCGGCGTCGGCCATCAAGTCCATCACCTCGGGGTGGGTCAGGTTGCCGACATGGCCCATCACACCCGACAGGTCGCCCGGACCGACAAACAGGCCGTCCACGCCCGGCACGGCGGCAATGGCTTCCAGGTTGGCGATGGACTCGGGCGTCTCCATCTGCAGCAGCACGCAGGCGTTCTGGTTGGCGTGACGGAAGTGGTCGGGCGTGGTGCCGAAGCGCGACGCGCGGCTCATGCCGGCCATGCCGCGCGCACCCTCGGGCGGGTAGCGCGTGGCGGCCACGGCGCGGCGCGCTTCATCGGCGTTCTGGATGAAGGGAAACAGCAAAGTGTTAGCGCCGGCATCCATCACGCGCTTGACGTTGACGGTATCGTTCCAGGGCACACGCACCACCGGCAGCATCGGTGTGCCGGCGACAGCTTGCAGCATGTGCACCAGGTCCATCAGGTCCAGCGGCGTGTGTTCCGTGTCGATGACGCCCCAGTCGAAGCCGGCGCAGCCGACGGCTTCGACGACGATGGGGCTGGCCGACATCACCCAGGTGCCGATGGGCACGCGCGTGGCGCGCTGGTTGAGCAGTGCGGTGAAGGGGTTCATGGCGGTTGGCTTCCGTTTGCGTGCGGGCGTTGTTCAGTAGATCGGCGGCTCGGGCGTGGGCGCCGTGCCTTGCAGGAAATCGAAGTCGCAGCCCTGGTGGGCCTGCGTGACATGCCGCTGGTAAAGCTGGGTATAGCCCCGCTGGAAGGGCTGCGCTGGTGCCACCCAGGCGGCGCGGCGCTGCGCCAGTTCGTCGTCGGACACCAGCATCGCGATGCGGCGTGCGTCGACATCGATCTCGACGAGATCGCCGGTGCGCAGCAGCGCCAGCGGTCCGCCCACCGCGCTTTCAGGGCTGATGTGCAGCACGCAGCTGCCGTAGTGGGTGCCGCTCATGCGTGCGTCAGACAGCCGCAGCATGTCGCGCACGCCGCGCTGCAAAAGTTTCTTGGGCAACGGCAGGTTGCCCCATTCGGGCATGCCTGGCGCGCCCACCGGGCCGGCGTTGCGCAGCACCAGCACGCTGTCTTCGTCCACGTCCAGGTCGGGGTCAGCCATGGCCGCCTGCATCTGCGGCTGGCTGTCAAAAACCAGCGCGCGGCCGCGGTGCTGGAAGAACTTCGGGTTGGCCGCGCTGGGCTTGATGACCGCGCCGTCGGGCGCCAGGTTGCCGCTCAGCACGGCCAACGCGCCGTGCGGGCTGACGGGGCGGCTGAGCGGGCGGATGATCTCGTCGTCGCCGACCGCGCAGCCGTCGAGTTGCGCGCGCAGCGGCAGGCCCGTCACCGTCGTCTCGTCCAGCGACAACTGCTCGCGAATACGGTTCATCAGCGCCGGCAAACCCCCGGCGTAATAGAAATCTTCCATCAGCTTGTCGCCACTGGGGAAGAGGTTGGCCAAAACCGGCACGCGCTGCGCCACGGCGTCCAGGTCGGCCAGCGTCAGGCTCACGCCAGCGCGACCGGCCATCGCCACGATGTGGACCGCGGCATTCGTCGAGCCGCCCAACGCCATCTGCACCGCAGCGGCGTTGAGGAAAGCGCCGCGCGTCAGGATGCGCTGTGGCGTCAAGTCTTCCCAGATCATGGCCACGATGCGTTCGCCGCAATCGGCCGCCATGCGGGGGTGGGCGGCGTCCATCGCCGGGATGCTGCTGGCGCCGGGCAGGCACATCCCCAGCGCTTCGGCAATGGCCGTCATGGTGCTGGCCGTGCCCATGGTGTTGCAGGTGCCGGGGCTGCGCGTCATGCGCGATTCCAGCCGCACCCATTCCTCAGGCCCGATCTGCCCGGCCTGCAGTTCGTCCCAGAACATGCGGGTGTGCGTGCCGGCGCCCACCGCCCTGCCCTGGTGGCGGTCGTTCAACATCGGCCCGGCGGGACAGAACAAGGCTGGCAGGCCCATGCTGATGGCGCCCATCAACAGCCCCGGCGTGGTCTTGTCGCAGCCGCCCAGCAGCACCGCGCCGTCGATGGGCAGGCTGCGCAACAGCTCTTCGGTTTCCATCGCCAGGAAGTTGCGGTACAGCATGGTGGTGGGCTTGACCATCACCTCGCCCAGGCTCATCGCGGGCAGCTCGAAGGGCATGCCGCCAGCCAGCAGCACACCGCGCTTGACGGCCTCGGCGCGTTCACGCAAGTGGGCGTGGCAGGGCGACAGGTCAGACCAAGTGTTGACGATGGCCACGATGGGCCGGTTCATCACGTCTTCGCGTCGCAAACCCATCTGCTGCATGCGCTGCCGATGGGCGAAACCGCGCATGTCGTTGGCCGCGAACCAGCGGCGGCTGCGAAGGTCGGCAAGTACTAGCGTCATGCAGGTGACTGCGGGTTTTGTTACCGCTAACATAGGTCCGCGCTGACCGAGCGTCCATTCTGGCTAACCCGGTGCCCAAGCCCGCCCCTGCCCCCGCCCCCGCCCCCGCACTCACCCCCGCCCCCGCACTCGCCGCAACACCCGAAGCCACAGGGCGTCAGGCCCGCCGTGGCCACGGCCGCGTGACCCTGCAGGACGTTGCGGCTGCGGCTGGGGTCACGTCCATCACCGTGTCGCGCTACTTGCGTGAACCGCAGGTGGTAGCGCCCGACACCGCCCAGCGCATCCGCCGCGCCCTGGCGGCCAGCGGCTACGTGCCCAACAAGCAGGCCGGCCTGCTGGCCAGTGGCGTGGGCAACATCGTGGCGGTGCTGCTGCCCAACCTGGCGAATTCGATCTTTGCCGAAACCGCCCAAGGCCTGAGCGACGGCCTGCAGGCCGCCGGCTTCGAACTGCTGATTGCTGCCACCGGGTATTCGCAAGCCCGCGAGGAACATCAACTGCGCGCCTTGATGGGCTGGCACCCGGCGGCGGTGGTGGTCACCGGCCGACGTCATTCCACAGGCGCTCTGAAGTTGCTGGCCAATGCCCAAGCGGCCGGCACACCGGTCATCGAAATCTGGGACCACCACACACCCGAAGGCGGCCCGCGTCGACCCCACTTCACGCAGATCGGCTTCAACCACGATCACGTCGGCCGCGCGATGGCCGACCACCTGCTGCGCGCCGGCCACCGCGAACTGGCTTACGTTGACAGCGGCATCGCCGAGGACTACCGGGCTCACGAGAGAGGCGTCGCCTTCGCGGCAGTCGCCGCCGAAAACGGTGCCCGTGTCACCGTCATCAAGGCGCCGCCGGGTGACGCCTTCGACGCCGGCCGCCAGGTGCTGGGTGACCTGGTGGGCGCCGGCCCGCCGGCCATCACCGCCGCCGCTTTCGCCAACGACCACCTGGCTTGCGGCGCGCTGCTGGAAGCCGCGCGGCGCGGCGTGGCCGTGCCCGGGCGCATGGCGCTGCTGGGCTTTGGCGACTTCGCCATTGCGCGGCAGCTCAGCCCGGCGTTGTCCAGCGTGCAGTTGCCGCGCCACGCCATCGGCGAAGAGACGGCACGTTCACTGCTGGACGCCCTGCACCACCGGAAAGCGGCAGTGCCTGTAGCGCTGCCCTGGGCGCTGGTGGCGCGCGGCAGCACGGCCGGCGGGTGATGGATTTCAGCGCCTTCAGCGCGTTCAGCGCGTTCAGCGTAAGCAGAGCACGGCCACCAGCACAAAGACCGCCAACCACAATGTTTCGGCCACGATCAGCAACACCGGCGCCCAGCCCATGCGCGCCAACTGGCGGAACGAGGTCTTCATGCCCAGCGCCGCAATGGCCAGCACCAGGCAGGCGCGCGAAGCCGCGTTCAAGGCCTGCTGCACGGGCGGCGCAAAGGCGCCCGCCGAGTTCAGCGCCACCATGCCGATGAACAACCACAGGAACCAGGGCAGCAGCGCGGGTCGGGCGCCAGAGTGACCATCGGCCTGCGCCTGCAGCGCGGCCAGGCGTTCGGCGCGAAAGGCCAGCGAAACAGCGGCCACGACGAACGTCAGCAAGGTCACCCGAAAAAGCTTGACGATGGTGGCGGCGTCCCCGGTGGCCGGGTCGATGGTGTAGCCGGCACCAACCACCTGCGCCACGTCGTGGATGGTGCCGCCCAGGAACAAGCCGCCCAGCGCCGGCGGCAGCCCCAGCACGCGAACCACCAGCGGGTACAGCACCATGGCCACGGTGGACAGCAGCGTGACCGCCACCACCACCACCAACGTGTAGCGGTCGCCATCCTTCTCGCGCGGCAGCACCGCCGAGATGGCCAGTGCTGCTGAGGCGCCGCAGATGGCCACCGCGCCCCCGGCCAGCACGCTGCGCGCGGGGCCCAGGCCCAGCCGCCGGCCCAGCCACACCGCCATCGCCAGCGTGCTGACCACTGCCAGCACCACCACGCCGGCCGTCTGCCAGCCCAGAGCGACGATCTGCACGCCTGTGATGCGCGCACCCAGCAGCCCGACGCCCAGGCGCAGCACGGTGCGGGCGCCAAATTCGACACCGGCCCGGGTGCGCGGCGCGCTGGCCAGCGGATTCAACGCCACGCCGAAGAACAGCGCGTACAGCATTTGCGGTCCGCCTTGCAAGGCCGACACCAGCGTGGCCGCCACGCCCAGCACGGCGGCCGCCAGCAGGCCCGGCGCCAGCGACAGAAATTGCGAGAAAGCCAGCTGACGGCGCTTCATGCCGGCCGCGCCAGCAGGTTCACGTAGTCGTGCTGTGCCGTCACCACGGTGCTGATGCGCCACTCCACCGGCTGCCCGCCCAGACCCAGCGCCACGCGGCGCACCTGCAGCACCGGTAGCCCCACGGCCACGCCCAGCACGCGCGCGGCAGCGCGGTCGGCACCCACTGCGCGCAGGCGTTCGTGGGCGCGCACCACGCTGATGCCGAACTCGGTCTGGTACAAGTGGTAGATGGTGCTGGGCCGTTCGCGCAGGCGCTTTTCGGTCAGGCCGCGGAACAGCCGGGCCGGCAGCACCAACCTGTCGTGCACCACCGGCCGACCCTGCAGGCGCAGGCGGTTCTCGATCTGCAGCGCCGGCTCGCCGGCCTTCAGCGCCAGCGCCTCGGCGGCCTCGTCGTCCAGCCGGGTGCGCTCGAAGGACACCAGTTCGACGTCTGGCGCCTCACGCAGGCCGTCGCTGCGCTCGACATGGAAGAACTGGAACAGGAAGCGGTCGGTCGTGTGCATGGCCACGAAGGTGCCGCGACCCTGGCGGCGCACCAGGATGTGTTCGGCCACCAGGTCGTCCACTGCTCGCCGCAGTGTGCCCACCGACACGCCATAGCCCGCGGCCAGTTCGCTTTCGCTGGGCAGCGCGTCACCGGGCGCCACCGAGCCGCCTTCGATGGCCTGCAGCAGCGCACGCTTCACGGCCCGGTACAGCGGCATGCCAGCAGCATCAGGCGCGATGGTTTGCAGGCTACTGACGCGATGCGAGACGGAGCGATGGGCAGCAGGCATCGCGTATTCTAGTCAGTGATGGCCCCTATCATCCAGGTCATATGAATGACTTGATTGACGCAGGGCGTCATCGCCTCAATACTGGCGATCGGCCCGAAAGCACGGGTGGTCAGAACAGGAGCAAAGAATGATTCACTTCGTATTGCACGACGCCCACGACAGCGTGGCCGTGGTCGTGGTGGAAGGCGTCAAGGCCGGCATGGCCTTGAATGGCTGGATCATGGACGAGGACAAGATGATCGCCGTCGATGCGCGGCAGGACATCCCCATCGGCCACAAGGTGGCGTTGAAGAACATGGCCGTCGGCGACACCGTCGTCAAGTACGGTATCGACATGGGCAAGGTCGTCGCGCCCATCCAGGCGGGCGAACACGCCCACGTGCACAACATCAAGACCAAACGCTGGTAAGGGCATCCACCATGAGCATCGTTGACAAACACACCACTTTCATGGGCTACCGCCGCGAGAACGGCCGCGTGGGCGTGCGCAACCACGTCATCATCTTGCCGCTGGACGACCTGTCCAACGCGGCGGCCGAGGCCGTGGCACACAACATCAAGGGCGCGATGGCCATCCCGCACCCCTACGGCCGGCTGCAGTTCGGCGCCGACCTCGACCTGCACTTCCGCACCTTGATCGGCGCGGGCTGCAACCCCAACGTGGCCGCGGTGGTCGTCATCGGCATTGAGGACGGCTGGACCCAGAAGGTGGTCGATGGCATCAAGGCCACCGGCAAGCCCGTGGTCGGCTTCGGCATCGAACTGCACGGCGACCACGACACCATCATGCGGGCCAGCAAGGCGGCACGCGAATACGTGCAGTGGGCCAGCGAGAAACAGCGCGAGGTCTGCCCCATCCACGAACTGTGGGTCAGCACCAAGTGCGGTGAAAGCGACACCACCAGCGGCTGCGGCGCCAACCCCACCGTGGGTGATGCTTTCGACAAGCTGCACGCGCTGGGCAGCACGCTGTGCTTCGGCGAAACCACCGAACTCACCGGTGGTGAACAGATCGTCGCCGCCCGCTGCGCGAACGACGCCGTACGCGAGCAGTTCATGTTCATGTTCAACCGCTACCAGGACGTGATCAACCGCCACAAGACCAGCGACCTGTCCGACAGCCAGCCGACCAAGGGCAACATCGCCGGCGGCCTGACCACCATCGAAGAAAAGGCGCTCGGCAACATCCAGAAGATCGGCAAGAAGTGCACGGTCGACGGCGTCATCGACAAGGCCGAAATGCCCACCCACCCGGGCCTCTGGTTCATGGATTCCAGCAGCGCGGCGGCCGAGATGGTCACGCTGTGCGCGGCCTCGGGCTACGCTGTGCATTTCTTCCCCACCGGCCAGGGCAACGTGATCGGCAACCCGATCGTGCCGGTCATCAAGATCTGCGCCAACCCGCGCACAGTGCGCACGATGAGCGAGCACATCGACGTCGACACCACCGGCTTGCTGCAGCGTGAACTGACGCTGGACCAGGCCGGCGACAAGCTGCTGGACAACATGCTGCGTACGGCGAACGGTCGGCTCACGGCGGCTGAAGCCCTGGGCCACCGCGAGTTCGTGCTGACGCGCCTGTACGAAAGCGCCTGACCATGGCGCGCATCGTCATCACCGAGTTCATGGACGAGCGCGCCGTGGCGCAACTGGCGGCGGCGCACGACGTGCTGTACGACGCGACGTTGGTCGATGACGCCGCGCGCCTGCAGGTCCACGTCGCCAGCGCCGACGCCGTCGTGGTCCGCAACCGCACGCAGGTGCGCGGCGATCTGCTGGGCGCGATGGCGCAATGCCGCGTGGTCGGCCGCCTGGGCGTGGGGCTGGACAACATCGACGTGGCGGCCTGCGCCGCGCGCGGCATGAAAGTCATACCGGCCACTGGCGCCAATGCGCTGAGCGTGGCCGAATACGTGGTCGGCACGGCGATGCTGCTGCTGCGCGGCGGCTACCAGTCCAGCGCCGCCGTGGCGCAGGGGCAGTGGCCACGCAACGCGCTGTCCGGCGGCCGCGAAGCCGGCGGCAAGACGCTGGGCTTGATCGGCTTCGGCTCGATCGGCCAACTGACGGCCCGGCTGGCACGGGCGCTGGGCATGAACGCCGTCGCGCACGACCCTTTGATGGCCAGCGGCGACCCCGCTTTCGCCGCTGGCGGCGTCAGCAGCGTCAGCCTGGACGCGCTGCTGGCCAGCGCCGATGTCGTCAGCCTGCACGTGCCGCTGGTGGACGGCACACGCGGCCTGTTCGACGCGAAGCGCATCGCGGCGATGAAGCCCGGCGCGGTGCTGATCAACACCGCGCGCGGCGGCATCGTCGACGAAGTGGCGCTGGCGGCGGCCTTGAAGGCGGGCCATCTGGGCGGCGCGGCGATCGACGTGTTCGGCAGTGAACCCCTGCCGGCGTCGCCGCACTTTCAGGACTGCCCGAATCTGGTGCTGACGCCGCACATCGCCGGCGTCACCGCCGAAGCGAACGAGCGCGTCAGTTTCCTGATTGCCGACAAGCTGCTGGAGGCCTTGCGATGATCGTGACGCTGACCGATCTGCAGGCGCGGGTCTCGCGCCGCTTGCAGGGCGCGGGTGCCAGCCTGGCGATGGCCGATAGCACCGCGCGGGCCTTGGTGTTGGCCGAAGCGCAGGGCATGGGCTCGCACGGCCTGAGCCGCGTCGGCCAGTACACCACGCACCTGGGCAATGGCCGCGCGAACGGCGCGGCCGAGCCGCAGGTGGTGCGGCGTCAGGGCGGCGCACTGGTCGTCGACGCACAGCACGGCCTGGCCTTTCCAGCCTGCGACCTGGCGGTGGCCGAAGCCATCGCCGCCGCTGGTGAACACGGCATCGCGATCGTCGGCGTGGTGCACAGCCACCACTGCGGCGTGGTGGTCGACCACCTGCGGGCGGTCGCGGCAGCCGGCATGGTCGGCCTGGGTTTCGCGAATTCGCCCGCGGCCATGCCGGCAGCGGGCGGCAAACATCCGGTGTTCGGCACCAATCCGGTGGCGGCGGTATTCCCCAGGCGCAGCGCCGGTCCGTTGCTGGTCGACCTGAGCCTCAGCGAAGTGGCGCGCGGCAAGCTGATGGTGGCGGCCAGGGAAGGCCGCTCCATACCCACCGGTTGGGCGCTGGATGTGGACGGGCAGCCCACCACCGACCCCAAGGCCGGCATGGCCGGTTCGATGTTGCCTTTCGGTTCAGGGTCCGCCAGCGGACCGGGCGCCGCCTCGTCGCCGAAAGGTGCGATGCTGGCGCTGGTCGTCGAGTTGCTGGTCACCGCCGTCATCGGTGCGCAGTTCGGCTTCGAGGCTTCGAGCTTCTTCGTCGACGCCGGCAACCAACCCGGCATCGGCCAGGCCTTCATCGTCATCAACCCGGGTGCGCTGGCGGGCAACGACAGCTACCTCGACCGCCTGGAAGTGCTGGTGACGGAAATGCTGACCGACGAGGGTGTGCGCCTGCCGGGTGCGCGCCGCGAGGCCTTGCTGCAGCGCGCCCGCAGCGAGGGCATCGACGTGCCAGACGCGATACTGGCCGGCCTGCAAATCTCCTGACCTGTCCGATCGTCAGAAAGCCAGAAAGCCAGAAAGCCAGAAAACGTGAAAGCCACCATGCACAGACGCGACCTGCTGAAGACCACCCCTGCCCTGCTGCTGCCGGCCTGCCCGGGGTGGGCCTGGGCGCAGGACTACCCCAAGCCCGGCGCCGTGCTGCGCTACGTGGTGCCCTTCCCGCCTGGCGGCCTGACGGACGTGATGGCGCGGCAGGTCGGCCAGCAACTGGGTGAACGCTGGAAGGTCACCGTCACCATCGACAACAAGCCCGGCAGCGGCGGGCAGATCGGCGCGGCCGAGGTGGCCAAGGCCACGGGCGACGGACAGACGCTGCTGGCCATCACGATGACCCACGCCGCCAACGTCACGCTGTTCAAGGGCCGCAGCACTTTCGACTTCCAGAAAGACCTGCGCCCGGTGGCTTTGCTGGCCGGGTCACCGATGCTGGTGGTGGTGCCGGCGGCCAGCCCGATCAAGGACTTCAAGGACCTGATCCAGCGCGCCAAGGGTGGCAAGATGAATGCCGGTTCCAGCGGCAACGGCTCGGCGCCGCACCTGACGCTGGCGCTGTTCAACGACCTGTACAAGACCGACGTGCAGCACGTGCCTTACAAAGGCGGCGCGCCGGCCATCACCGACCTGATTGGCGGCCAGCTGGACGTGATCTTCTCGAACCTGCCCGAGAGCGTGGCCCACGTGAAGAGCGGCAAGCTGCGTGCACTGACCATTGCCAGCGGTGCACGCCATGCGCTGGTGCCCGACGTACCCACCACGGCCGAAGTGGGCGCACCGCAGCTGGCCGTGGAAAACTGGACCGCCATCATGGTGCCGGCCGGCACACCCGAAGCCGCTGTGAACAAGCTGGGCGCCGAGGTGCTGAAGATCATGGCCATGCCCGAGATCGAAGAACGCGCACGCACTCAGGGCTTTCGGGTCGACGCACGCGGGCCGCAGGCTTTCGGGCGCTATCTGACAGACGAAATCGAGCGCTGGGCGCGCATCGTCGCGGCCGCGCGCATCACGGCGGAATAAGCCCGTCGTCGCGCGGGCTCAATCCGGTTCGTCGTTCGCGGCCGTGCTGCCGCTGCGGTCGGTACTCGCGGCAAAGCCTTCGCTGCCCAACGTGGCCACCGAACCCGCCTGCGCGCTGGCGCGCTGCAGCAGGCTGTTGGCGTCCTTGCCGTGGTCGGGGTAGAGCGCCAGGCCGACGGCGGCCGTTACCGCGCAAGGCTGCCCGGCCACGTTGATCGGCTGCTGCAGCGTGCGCACCAGCTTGCCGGCCACGCGTTCGCCATCGCCACGCGATTCCAGGCGGCCCAGCAACACGCCGAAGGCGTCGGGGCCGATGGCGGCCACCACGTCGCTGGCGCGCAAGGCGCTGCGCAGGCGCACCGCCACCTTGCGCCGCAGCACGTTACCGGCCTCACCACCCAGGCGCGCGGCAGCCGCGCCGAAGCCTTCAATGCGCAGCACCAGCAGCACCATCGGCGCCGGCTCGCGTTCGCGCAACGCCAGCAATTGCGTCATGTGTTCCAGCAGCTGCGCCTGGTGCGGCAAGCCGGTGGCCAGATCGGTGGCGTAAGCGGTGCGCGCGGCGCGCTCCAACTGCTTGCGCTGCACGGCGTGACGCAGCGTGCGCGGCAACGCCGCGCGGTGGGCGGCCAGCAGCACTGCTTCCACGCCGCGGTTCAGCAGTTCGGCTTCCAGCGCCTCGTCGGCCTCGCCAGCCAGTACCACCACCGCGCTGTCGAAAGCGGTTTGCGACAAGTCGGGTCGCTGTGCCAGTGCGCGCAGCGCGTCGGACGTTTCGGCGCACCAGACCACCGCGTCGAACAGCCGGGCGCGGCTGGCGTCGGACGCTTCAGTGGGCTGCAGGCCCGGCCCTTGCAGGACCTGCCGGGTGTCGTCGTGGGCGTTCAGCAGAAGCACCGTGAGGCTGTGCGCAGTCATCCGCGAATGATGCCGCATCGCCGCGCACCGACTGTCGACGTCACTGCCTGGCGGCTCAGCGCTTCTTGCCGCCCACCACCACCAGCGCAATGCCGCCCAGGACGGCCGGTGCGGCCAGCATCAAGCGCCAGGTCAGCGCCTCGCCCAGCCAGACGATGCCGCCCGCCGCCGCGATGACGGGCACCGCCAATTGCAGCGTGGCCGCCGTGGTCACGCGCAGCCGGGGCAGCACCGTGTACCAGACAGCGTAGCCCACGCCCGACGCCAGCGCGCCGGAAGCTACCGCGCAGGCCACGCCGGCAGCGTCCGCTGCCGCGCCACCCCACAGCAGCGCGCTGCACAGTGCCGCCGGCAGTACGGCACGGGCGAAGTTGCCGGCCGTCACCTGCAGCGGGTCGCCATGGTTGCTGCCACCTGGGCCTACCTTGCCGCGCACGGTGTAGACCGCCCAGGCCATGCCGGCAGCCACCATCAGGCCGCTGCCCTGCCAGGGCGGCGCGGCCCAGCCCGGCAACACCAGACCGACCAGCCCGGCCAGCGCCACGGCCC
>JAYSYH010000380.1:0-2697 GCA_043716645.1 Betaproteobacteria bacterium
CTGTCGAAGGCGCAGTTGCTGGGCAGCCGGACCGCGAGTTGCGCGCTCATCGGCCTGATCGTCTTTGCCGTCGTCTACGCAGTGGCCATGGCCTTCTTCGGCGTGCGAATCAGCGGCAGCGTCACGGGCTTCGTCGCCGTGCTGGTGGCGTTCGCGCTCCTCACCTCCAGCTTCGGGCTCATGATTGCCGCGCTGGGCCGCACGCCCGATGCCACGCGCGGACTGGCCATCCTGGCCACGCTGTTGATGGTGATGCTGGGCGGCGCCTGGGTGCCCTCGTTCATCTTTCCGCCCTGGCTGCAGACGGTGTCAATGTGGATGCCCACGCACTGGGCCGTCGATGGCCTCGATGCCATGACCTGGCGCGGGCTGCCGCTGCAGGCCGCGCTGCTGCCCGTGGCGGCATTGCTGGGCTTCACGCTCCTGTTCTCGGCGGTGGCGCTGGCGCGCTTCCAGTGGGAGGAGTAAGGCGCGGGCGGGCTCAATGAGCTGGACCTGCTATCTGTGTGTGCCTGCTTCTGTGTGGCCCGCTTGCGGTCTCCTGCAGATCGGGGATTTCAAGGCGAGGTGCCAGGTACCTGCCTGTTGCCAGCGGCAGGAACCGGCCGGGGTGCTTGGCCGGGTCTATCACCGACAGCAGCCGCTCAGTCCGGCGCGGGTTGAACGGCTGGTCCTCGAGATGGCGTACTCAACATCTCGACCCGAAGCCATTGCGTCCTCCGAGCGTTTTGCAGTGGAGCCCGTGGTGGCGCGCGCAAGACGGCGCAGGCTGTGCTGGTGGAAATCCCGGCCCGGAACGTTTTTATCCGGGTGTTATTGACTCATCAATTTAACCCGGATAGAATTTGCGGCATGGACCAAGCCATGCCACTCACGTACACCGCTTTCCTGGAGGGGCGCCGCCTCACCAGCGGTCCCTTGCACGAGGTCGCCGTGGCCGTCTTGCGGGCGCAGCAGGCGCAACACGAGGGGTATCCGCTGGTCTTCAGCGATGCCAGCGGCCAGTCTGCCGACCTGGATCTGCGTGGCGGCGAGGAAGCCGTTGCGGCGCGCTACACCGTTGCTGCGCCGATCCAAACGCCCAAGGGCCGCGGTCGCCCCAAGCTTGGTGTGGTCGCACGGGAAGTGACGTTGCTGCCGGAACACTGGGACTGGCTCGCCGCGCAATCAGGCGGCGCCTCCGTGGCCTTGCGCAAGCTCGTGCATGAAGCGCGGCACAAGGGCGGCGAGCGAGGCCGGACGCGCCAGGCGCGCGACCGCGCGTATCACGCCATGTCCACGCTGGCCGGCGATCTTGCCGGCTTCGAGGAAGCATCGCGGGCGCTGTTCGCCGGCGACCACGAGCGGCTGGTGGCGCAGATGGCCGCATGGCCGGAAGACGTGCGGGCGTACGTGCTGCAGCTCGCCGAACCTGACCCCGGCTAAGCCGGACCTCTTTCCCCTTCTTTCAACCAGCGCGCGGCTCCAGGCCGCAGCGCCGCGGGCACACGCACGCCCGCTTGTCCACAGGAGCACTCATGAACGAGCCAGAAACGACAACCCCCGCCGGACCGGCGCCGACGCTGCGCACGCACTACCTTGCTCTGCTGACACCCCTTGTCCTGACGCACGCGCTCCAAAGCGCTGGCGGCCTGCTCGATGGCTTCTGGCTCGGGCACCTGCTGGGCGTGCGCGGCATCGCGACGGCCGCGTCGTTCTTTCCCGTGTACTTCTTGCTGCTGTCGCTGATCATCGGGCTGGGCGCCGGCGCGACCATCCTGGCGGGACAAGCCTGGGGCGCGCGTGATGCGGCGCAGGTGCGGCGGGTGGGGGCGACGGCCTTCGTGGCTGCGCTTGGCGTCGGGCTTGCGGTCGCTGTGGCCGGTGCGTGGGCTGCGCCGTGGTTGATGCAAGCGCTCGGCACGCCGCCGGATATCTTGCCGGCCGCGATCCGCTATGCGCGCGCCATGTTGCTGGTGATGCCCTTCGTGTTCGTCACGTGGGCGGGCCTGTCCCTGAGCCGCGGCACCGGCGACGCGATCTCGCCGATGTGGTCCTTGCTGGCCGCGACGCTGGTGGGCGCGGTGTGCACGCCGCTGCTCGTGGCGGGCACGCCTTTGGGTGCGGCTGGCGTGGCAGTCTCGGCGCTCTTCGCACAGCTGGCTGCGCTTGCTGTGTTGATCCGGCGCTGGCGTCGGGACGGCCATCCGCTCGCCCCTGGCGCCGGGTGGCAGGACTGCAAGCCGAGTGGGGCCATCGCCAAACGCATGCTACGCATCGGCCTGCCGGCCGCCTTGCAGATGCTGGCGATGGCGCTTGCGGAGATCGTGCTGCTGGGCCTGGTGAACCGTCACGGGTCGACCGCGACAGCCGCCTATGGCGCGGCGACGCAGGTCCTGAGCTGGGTGCAGTTTCCGGCGATGAGCCTGGGCATTGCCGCGACGATCTTCAGCGCGCACGCAGTCGGTGCAGGACGGCGCGAACGGCTACCCGCGATCGTGGGTACTGGGTTGCGCCTGAACGCTGTGGTCACCGCGCTGTTCGTCGTCGCTGCGCACCTGCTCGCGCCGTTCGCGTTGCAAGTGTTCCTGGAACCCGGACCCGTGCTGGAGCAGGCAGTCACCATCGTGCGAACCGTCGCCTGGAGCGTGGTGCTGCTCGGATGGAGCAACGTGCTGGTGGGCGCGATGCGCGCGAGCGGCGCGGTGCTGGTGCCGG
>JAYSYH010000039.1:0-2420 GCA_043716645.1 Betaproteobacteria bacterium
GATGTTCTGCAGGTTCGGGTCGTTGCTGGCCAGCCGCCCCGTCACGGCCACCGCCTGCGCGTAATTCGTGTGCACACGGCCCGTTTGCGGATTGACCATTAGCGGCAGCTTGTCGGTGTAGGTGCCCTTCAGTTTCGACAGGCTGCGGTGTTCCAGGATGCGCGCAGGCAGCGGGTAGTCGGCGGCCAATTCGGCCAGCACTTCTTCGTCGGTGGACGGCGCGCCGGTTGCGGTGCGCTTCTTCACCGGCAGGCCCAGCTTGGTGAACAGGATCTCGCCTATCTGCTTCGGGCTGCCCATGTTGAACGGCTGCTCGGCCAGGGTGTAGGCCTCCTGTTCCAGCGCCAGCATGCGTTCGGCCAGTTGGTGGCTTTGCTTGTTCAGCAGCGCCGCGTCGATCAGCACGCCGTGGCGTTCGATGCGCTGCAGCACCACGCTGGTCGGCATCTCGATGTGCTCGTAGACGAAGCGCAGGGTGTGCGGGTGTTGTGTGCTGGCGATGTCTGTTGCGCTGGCGTCGGCTGCACCATCGGCCAGCACCTCGGGCCACAGCTTGTCGTGCACGTCCAGCGTCATCTCGCTGTCTTCGCCGGAATAGGTGGTGGCGCGTTCGACGTCGACCTGCGCGAAGGAAATCTGGTTCACGCCTTTGCCGCACAGCGCTTCGTAACTCAAGCCCTTGCGGCCCAGGTGGCGTTCGGCCAGGCTTTCCAGACTGTGCGCCTTGTGGGCCTCCAGCACATAGCTCTGCAGCATCGTGTCGTGACGGTAGCCGCGCACGCGGATGCCGGCGTTTTCCAGCACATGCAGGTCGTACTTGATGTTCTGCCCCACCTTCGCGCGGCTGGCGTCTTCCAACCAGGGGCGCAGCCGGGCCAGCACTTCATCCATCGGCAATTGCTCGGGCGCATCGGCATAGCTGTGGGCCAGCGGGATGTAGGCCGCGCGGCCGGCCTGCACCGCGAAGCTGATGCCGACGATGCGCGCCCGCATCGCGTCCAGGCTGTCGGTCTCGGTGTCCAGTGCGACCAGATCGGCAGCCTCGATCACGTCCATCCAGTGCTGGAAACGGCCCCAGCTGACGATGGTTTCGTACTCGCGCGCCAGTTCTCGCGCAGGCGCTGCGGCCACCGGTGCGACAGCCTCGCCGGCCGCCATGGCGGTGGTCTCGAGTTCCTTGCGCCAGGTCTTGAAACCGTAGCGGCCGTAGAAGTCCAGCAGGCCGGCGCGGTCGACCTCGCGCAGGGCCAACGCTTCCAACGCGGGCCAGCCTTCAACGTGGTCCTTCAGCTCGCAGTCAGTGACGACCGTGATCAGCTTGCGGCCCATCGGCAACCAGTCCAGCGCCTTGCGCAGGTTCTCGCCGACCGCGCCCTTGATGCTGTCGGCGGCGGCCACCACGCCATCCAGCGAGCCGTGTTCTTCTATCCACTTCACGGCCGTTTTCGGGCCGACCTTTTCGACGCCGGGCACGTTGTCGACCGCGTCACCGACCAACGTCAGGTAGTCGATGATCCTGTCGGGCGGCACGCCGAACTTGGCCCGCACGCCGGCCACGTCCAGCAGTTCCGGCGGCTTGGCCATGGTGTTGATCAGCGTCACCGCGGGCGTGACCAGTTGCGCCAGGTCCTTGTCTCCGGTGCTGATCAGCACTTGGTGGCCGCCGGCCGCTGCGATGCGCGCCAACGTGCCGATGGCGTCGTCGGCCTCGATGCCCGGCACTTCCAGCACCGGCCAGCCGAGCAGGCGCACCACCTCGTGGATCGGCGCTATCTGTTGCCTCAGCGCATCCGGCATGGGCGCGCGCTGGGCCTTGTAGGCGGGGTACCAGTCATCGCGGAAAGTCGAGCCTTTGGCGTCGAACACGCAGACCGCGTGCTCCGACGGGTAGCGGTCGCGCAGCCAGCGCATCATGGCCACCATGCCATGCACCGCGCCGGTCGGGAAGCCGTCAGCCGAACGCAGGTCGGGCATGGCGTGGAAGGCGCGGTAGAGGTAGCTGGAACCGTCCACCAGCAGCATGCGGGGGGCTGGCGCAGCGGGCGGTGCAGGCCTGTCGGGCGGGTTGACGCTGGCGACTTCTTGCGCCGATTCGGTTGTCGATTCGTTCATGGCTTTATTGTGGCGCGGGCGCCTGAGGGCGGTGCGGCGGCTGTGCGGTGGCAGGCGGCTGCGTAGAATCTCGGTCATGTACATCCTGTTCCGCTGCGCCCTGGCCCCCGCTGTTCTGGTGGTCTTTGCAGCCCGCGCCGCGACGGCCCCGGCGTCACCGCCGCTGGTGATCGTTGCCGCCGCTGAATCCGCCGCATCCGAGCCTGCCAAAGGCGCGGTTGACAAGCGCGTCATCGAAGACGGCAAGGTGCGCATCGAAGAGGTCCGGGTGCGCGGCCAGACGCAAAGCGTCACGGTGACGAGCAAGC
>JAYSYH010000381.1:0-2691 GCA_043716645.1 Betaproteobacteria bacterium
TCCGGCGCAACTGCTGGCGGACAAGGCCGCGCAGTGGCTGGTGATCGCCGCCATCGCCATCGGCCTGACGACCTTCGCGGTGTGGTTCTTCTGGATCGGCCAGCCGCTGTTGTTCGCAGTGACCATGACGATCACGGTCTTCGTGATCGCCTGCCCGGACGCATTGGGCCTGGCCACCCCGATGGCGGTGATGGTGAGCACGGGGCTCGGTGCCGCGAACGGCATCCTGTTCAAGAACGCATCGGCACTGGAAGACGCCACCAAGCTCGATGTCATCGTGTTCGACAAGACCGGCACGCTGACCGTTGGCCAGCCCGAGGTGGTGGAGATCGTCACGGCGGAAGGTGTCTCCGAAGACGTGGTGCTGACCGCCGCCGCCGCTGTCGAGCAGGGGTCTGCGCATCCGCTGGCCCAGGCCATCGTGCGGCGTGCTTCCAAACTAAGCATCGTGGCACCGACAGGCTTCGAGAGCCTCGACGGCATGGGCGCACGCGCAGAAACTGCTGCGGGAACGGTGTTCCTCGGCAACCGCTTGCTGATGGACACGCAGAAGCTCGCGCTGGGCAGTCTGGAGGCCGCCGCGACGCGCCTGCAAGGCGACGGCCGCACGGTCGTTCACGTGGCCCAGGCCGGCCGCGTCATCGGCCTGGTCGCGATTGCCGACGCGATCCGGCCCACTGCCAAGGCGGCGGTGGCCAAACTGCGCGAACAGAAGATCGAAGTGGTGATGCTGACCGGCGACAACGCGGCCACAGCCAAGCGCATCGCAGCGGACATCGGCATCGAGACCGTGCTGGCCGACGTGCTGCCGGCCCAGAAAGCCGCGAAGGTGAAGGAACTTCAGGCCACCGGCAAGAAGGTCGGGATGGTGGGCGACGGCGTCAACGACGCGCCCGCGCTGGTCCAGGCCAACGTGGGCTTCGCCATCGGCGCCGGCACCGATGTTGCGATGGACAGCGCCGATGTCGTGCTGATGAAGAGCGACCCGTACGACCTCGTCGG
This sequence comes from Betaproteobacteria bacterium, assembly GCA_043716645.1. Lineage (GTDB taxonomy): Bacteria > Pseudomonadota > Gammaproteobacteria > Burkholderiales > Burkholderiaceae_C > Rubrivivax. The sequence continues at coordinate 1,003 of JAYSYH010000381.1, forward strand.
TGCGATCGAACTGTCACGCGCCACCTTGCGCAAGATGCACCAGAACCTGTGGTGGGCGGTGGGCTACAACACCATCGCCTTCCCACTCGCGGCAGGTGTCCTGTACCCCTTCGTGCTGAGTCCGGAAGTCGCGGCCATGTCGATGTCCGGCAGCACCCTGATCGTTGCGATCAATGCGCTGATGTTGAAGCGCACCAAGCTGGCGGGCATTCGTCAACCCGGCAAGTCAGTGGCGCCTGAAGCATCTGGCGGGCAAGCCACTGCAGCTCCAGTCACGGCGTCTTTGGTGCCGGCCAAGGCTCAGCAAACGCAGCCGGAGCGCTCGTAGTGGCTGATCAATCATTTGCCTTCCACCACGAAAGCTCAGGATCGGCCAATGCGTCGGTTGAGCAGGTGTTCGCCTTTCTGGACGACCCGAAGGCATTGGCTGCGCACATGGGTGAGTCTTCAATGATGTTGCTGGGCTCGCGCATGTTGATCGATGTCGATACCGGCGGTGGTCGGGTGATCGGATCGAAGATTCGCATGCATGGCCGCATGCTGGGCATTCGGCTTGCGCTGGAAGAAGTCATCACGAAGCGCCAGGTCCCCGCGATGAAGGTCTGGGAGACCATCGGAACGCCAAAGCTCCTGGTCATCTCGCACTACCGCATGGGCTTCGAATTGACGCGCAACGGCGCTTCATCGCGGGTGCGCGTCTTCATCGACTACAGACTGCCGAACAAACCGCCGGGATCATGGCTTGGCCACTTGCTCAGCGCCGTCTACGCGCGCTGGTGCACGAGACAGATGGTCATGGGTGCCGCCAGGCATTTCAACTGATGTGCTTCTCGGCCACAGCCAGGTTCTCTGCGGGCGCCGTGCTGCTCGGGATCGGGGCATTCACGCTGAAGGCAGCGCGCCGCCCATGCGAATGGCTGTTCGCCGCCATCCCGTTGCTGTTCGCGATCCAGCAGTTGATCGAGGGCGTGATCTGGTTGACCTTCAGCGCTGACACGCCGCTGCTGAACACTGTGATGACGCACGCGTATTCGTTCTTCTCGCATGTGCTGTGGCCGGTCTACCTGCCAGTCGCAGTGTTGATGATCGAGCCGCCCGGTGGTCGCCGTCGCACGCTGACCGCACTTGTTCTGGCCGGATCCGCTGTAGGTATCTACCTGCTGTACGTGCTCGTGGCCTTCCCGGTGGTATCGCGCCCGACAGGCCAGCACGTCGAGTACGACTCGCCGTACTTCTTTGCCGCCGAAGTGATGACGCTGTACCTGGTCTCGACCACCGTGAGCCCGCTGCTGTCCACGCTTCGAGGCGTGAAGGTCTTCGGCGCACTGGCGCTGCTGTCGTTCGGCGCGGCTTACTACTTCTATGCGACGTGGTTCATCTCGGTCTGGTGCTTCTTCGCTGCCTTGCTGAGCACCGTCATCTACATCCACTTTGCATGGCGACCCACCGAACGCGGTGGCTTGCAGCAGGTGGGTGAAGTCACCGATCAACCTGACACTTTGGAGACGAGAGCATGAGAAAACTATTGACGGCCCTGACCGTAACTGCGGCGCTGACCCTGACCGGCTGCGGCTACAACACCTTTCAGACCACCGACGAGCAAGTCAAGGCGAGTTGGTCCGAGGTCATCAATCAGTACCAGCGGCGCGCGGACCTTGTGCCCAACTTGGTCGCCACCGTCAAAGGTGA
>JAYSYH010000382.1:0-8259 GCA_043716645.1 Betaproteobacteria bacterium
TGCTGCTGGTGCACTGGACATGAAGCCGCTGCAGCCCGCCGCAGCTGGCGGGCGCGAACAGGAACGCGAAATTTGGCGCCAGCGCCGACGCATCGGTCAGACGACGTGCCTGTCTACCTCGGCCGGGCGCATTGGGCTGGTGTCGGCCTTGGCAGACAACGGTTGCAGCCTTCGCACACGCCTCGCTCTCGTCGGCTGCCTTTGTGCCGATAACCGAGGCGTCATCCTTCAAGAAAGCACGAACATGCCATCGCCATCGCCATCGGGCTTACCAGGCCAAGGCCAAAGCGACCTCCAGGAGATTTCGCGCTTCGGGGATCTGGTGTTGCTGCTCACGATGTTCGCCAGCGCAGCCGCTGCGCTGGCCATTGGCCATACCTATGGCGATTTCGGCCTGGCGCTGGGCGCCGGCAGCATGCTGGTGGCGGTGGGCTGCGCCGCTTACTTCTTGGGCCGCGGCCGTGCCTTGGGCTGGGTGGTACTGACCGCCTGCAACGTGGCTTTCGTGGCCCTGCACGTTCAACTGGGCCGTGGCACGGTCGAATTTCACTTCGGTGTGTTCGTGCTGCTGGGCCTGCTCTTGGTCTACCGCGACTGGCGTCCCATCGTGCTTGGCGCGGCGCTGTTCGCGGTGCACCACGTCGCCTTCGATCGCATGCAAGCCTTCGGCTTGGGCGTCTACTGCACGCCCGAGGCCAACTTCCTGAAGATGGTGATGCACGCGCTGTATGTGGTGGTGCAGGCGAGCATCGAGATCTTCCTGGCCCTTCGTCTGCGCCTATCGGCCGTGGAGTCGTCTCAACTGTCGGCCATCGTGCGCAGTGTGGACCGCGGAGACACCCTTTGCCTGGACTTGTCTGGCCTCACGGTGCAGGCTCCCACCGCCGTGATGCTCAAAGGCGCGATCGACAAAATGGCGGTCGCGATGGCCGATGTCAGCGCCGCTGCGGCCTCCATCGAACTTGCAAGCGCGGAGATCGCCGCTGGCAATCTGGACCTCAGTCAGCGCACCGAGACGCAAGCCAGCAACCTGCAACAGACGGCGGCTTCGATGGAAGAGCTGACCAGCACTGTGCGCCAGAGCGCCGAAACGGCTGCTCAAGCCACCAGGCTGTCGGCCGAGGCCGCCGGAGCGGCCGTGCAGGGCGGTGCCATGGTGGATACCGTGGCAGCCACGATGGCCAGCATTTCGGAATCGTCGCGGCGCATCGCCGAGATCAACGCGGTCATCGACGGCATTGCCTTCCAGACCAACATCCTGGCACTCAATGCCGCCGTCGAAGCGGCACGCGCTGGTGAGCAAGGGCGCGGCTTTGCTGTGGTGGCCACCGAAGTCCGGTCGCTGGCCCAGCGTTCGGCGCAGGCTGCCAAGGAAATCAAGTTGCTGATCACCGACAGCGTGGTCAAGGTGGACTTGGGCACACAGCAGGCGGGTTCTGCAGGCGCCAGCATGGCCAACATCGTGAGCGGGGCGCAGCGCGTCAATCAGCTGATCGGCGAGATCGCCAGCGCCGCGGGGCAGCAGACCTTGGGCATCACGCAAGTGGGCGAAGCGGTGACGCATCTGGACACGGTGACGCAGCAAAACGCCGCCTTGGTGGAAGAAAGTGCGGCGGCGGCGGAAAGCCTGCGCCAGCAGGCCACGAGCTTGAACGCGGTGGTGCAGCGTTTCTCGACAGTCGGCGCCGCCCGGCGAGCGCCGTGCGACACGGCCTGAATGTCAACGTCGTTGAAGCAGAAGGTGGTGACCACTCGGTAACACGCTGACCACATGGCGCCAGCCCAAGCGCCGGCTGGAAGTGGCGGTCTACGAGGGCGGCTCGCACAGCCTGTTCACCGACCGCGCCGAAAACGGCGGCGTCATGCTGAACCCGCGAGTCGAAGCCGCCGCGCAGGCGCTGGTGGTGGCCTTCATGCGCCGGGTTTTCGATGCCGACGTCGCAGGGTTGCCGGCCTGACAGCGCCAGCACGCGACCCTGTTGGCGCGCTATGAGGCGCCGCCGGCGGCTTGACGCTGCGCCTTCAGGCGCGACGGCGGCGCAGCCGCAGAACGGCAACTAGCCCCATGGCCATCAGGGCGTAGGTGCCCGGCTCGGGAACGACATTGATGGCTGAGATCTGGGTGTTCCAGGTCGTCGTGCCGCTGGCCCATTCCTGGGTGGTCCAAAAGACGTTCGAGTCGGTCGGGTCGATCATCGTGGCGCTGTAGTCGCCCCAGCGGTCGGGCGTGCCGGTGAAGCCGTCGTTGTAGTTGTTGACGGTGCTGGTCTTCAACAGCAGCGGGGCGGCGGTGAAGCTCAGCAGGCCACCGGTGGTCTTGCCCACCGACGCGAAGGCACTGATGTTCAGGTCGGTGCCGGACTTGTTGTAGCCGATCACCACGTCGCCGTTGGCGTTGGCCGCGATCGACGGTTGCCACAAGTCGCGCGTGCCGTCGCTGAGGGTGCCTTCCTGCAGGATGGTGTTGGTGGTGGCGTCCATCACCAGCCAGTGCACCACGGTGTTGCCCGCCGCAGTCTGGCTGAAGGTCTGATTGGTCAGGTTGATGGCATTCGCGGCGTAGATCTTGTTGCCCACTTGGTAGATCGTGCCGCTGAAGCGGTTGTCCAGGGTGTCGACAGTGCGCGAACCATCGGGCTGACGGGCCAACGTGGCCTGGCCGTCGAATGCCATGTTGACCACGGTGGTGGCCCCCAGCGTGGCACCGGCTGCGCCGGTGTTGTTGACGCTGGTGACCTGCAGTTTGCCGAAATCGACCGTGTTGCTGTTGCCGATGATCTTAGTGCCGGTGTAGCCGGTGCCGTAATTCGTCAGCGCCTGCGGCGTGGCGCCGAACGCGCCCGTCGTGCCTTGCATGAAAGTGGCCCGACCCGCCGTGGTCGGCACCGCGGCCAGCAGGCTGCTTTTCGGAATGCTCGACAGCGTGTTGCCGGCGTACGCCCCGGCGCCGGTGAAGTCGTTGCTGCCGATGTAGATTGCGTTGGCGTCCACGCCCAGCGTGGGGTAGTCGTTGAACTTGGTGGTGCCGGCCACGCTGTACGAGGTGGACTTCCAGCCCGACAACGGGTTGGCGTTGTTGGAAACCGCGACCAGCACCGAGTTGTTGGTGGAGCTGGCATTGCCCAGCGTGATCTGCGCGGCGAACCAACGTCCCGAAGCGGCATCGAACTGCAGCCGCGGGTCAGACAGGCCTTCGCCCAGCAGCGTTGACGACACGCCTGCAGCGGTCCAGAAAGCGGCATCGGTGGTGGCCGGTGCAGCCAGGCTGCCGTTGCGGTTGTAGACCGCGTAACCGCCATTGATGAACTGCACGAAGTGGTTGATGCCGATGGCGCCGTTGGTGTCGGGCGGGGCCAGCCCGAAGCCGTTCAGCGCCGTGATGTTGGTCAGGCTCAAGCCACCGAAATTGGCCACCACGCTCTGGGCCTGCGCGCCAGTCAGCCCGCACAGCGCAGCGGCAGTGGCCACGACAGAACGGCAGGTGACGAACGTGATGCGCTGGGTCATCGGAAGGCTCCTCGAATTTGTGACGGTGGCTTAAACAGGCTGGACTATCCATCACTGTCTGTGCGGTATCCCCCCCCTTGGATACGGGGGTGACCTCAAGTTCCCGCTTTCACCACGGCATACCGCAGCAGCGTTTTCTCGCGGGCTGCTGCGTGGTCGACCACCGGCAGCGGGTAACTTCCGGTGGCGCCCAGCGTGACGCCGGCGGCGCTCAGGTCCACCGGCGGCGCTGTCCACGGCGCGTGGATCAGTTTGGCCGGCAGGCCGTCCAACTGCGGCAGGTAACGGCGGATGAACTTGCCGTCGGGGTCGAACCTCTCGCTTTGCGTGACCGGGTTGAAGATGCGGAAATAGGGCTGCGCGTCGCAGCCCGACGAAGCTGCCCACTGCCAGCCGCCGTTGTTGGCGGCCAGGTCGAAGTCGTTCAGGTGCAGCGCGAAATAGGCTTCGCCGCGTTGCCAGGCCAGGCCCAGGTCCTTGCTCAGGAAACTGGCCACCACCATGCGCAAGCGGTTGTGCATGTAGCCGGTCTGGTTCAGCTGGTGCATGGCTGCGTCGACCAGCGGGTAGCCGGTGCGGCCCTCGCACCACGCGGCGAACAGCGCGTCACCGACCTTGCCGCCTTCCCACTTGATGCGGTCGTAGTCGGGCTTGAAAGCGCGGTCGGCAACGCGCGGATGGTGGTGCAGGATCTGGTGGTAGAAGTCGCGCCAGATCAGCTCCGACAGCCAGACCTGCGCGCCGCGTGACCCGGCCTGCGCCCGGGCATGCGCCTCGCGCGCCAGCTTGCGGATGGACACCGTGCCGAAGCGCAGGTGCGTGCTGAGGTAGCTCGGGCCTTTCAGCGCGGGGAAGTCGCGGGTGTCGCCGTAGCGGTCGATGCGGTTCAGGAAGTCGTCCAGCAATTCCTGCCCGCCGGCCGGGCCCGTCGGCAAACGCAAGCTGTGCAGATTGGTCTTCTGGAAGCCCAGCGTTTCCAGCGCCGGCACACCCGGCTCAGCCGCCGGCCGCGGCGCCAGGGCGGCGGCGAAACGCGACACCGGGAAGCTGCCGAGAAAAAATTCGTCGACCTTCTTCAGCCACGCGTTCTTGTAGGGCGTGAAGACGGAAAACGGCCCGCCGCCCAGCGTCAGCACCTCGCTGCGCTCGAAGACCACGTGGTCCTTGCCGGTGTGCAGCACCACGCCGGCATCGGCCAGCAGGCCGCGCACCTGGGCGTCGCGGGCCAGGGCCGCGGGTTCGTCGTCGTGGTTGGCGTAAACGGCCTGCACCCCCAGGCTGTGCGCCAGCGCGGGGATCTCGGTGGCTGCCCAGCCGTGGCGCACGATCAGCCCGACGTTCTCGACCCCGTGCGACGTACCCAGCGCGCGCAGTTCGGCGTCCACCCCGACCAGGCTGTCGCGGATGAATTCGACGCGGCGGTCCGCCCGGGGCAAGGCGTCCAGGATGTCGCGGTCGAAGACGAACACGCACCACACTTGGCGGGCGTGGCGCAGAGCGTGGTGCAGGGCCGCGTGGTCGGCGGTGCGCAGGTCGCGGCGCAGCCAGACCAGCGCGCGGGCGAAGGTTACGGAGGGGTAGGCGGTGTTCACGCCGGCAAGTGTGCCGGGAATAGAATTCAGCGATGGCTTCAGGCTCCCGTATCGACCTCACCAACCAGTTCCTGATCGCCATGCCCGGCATGGCCGACGAGACTTTCTCGGGTGCTGTGGTCTACCTCTGCGAGCACAATGAAAAGGGTGCGCTGGGTCTGGTCATCAACAAACCCATCGACATCAAGCTGCGCAACCTGTTCGAGAAGGTCGAGCTCAACCTGCGTCACGAAGGGCTGGCCAACGAACCGGTCTACTTCGGCGGACCGGTACAGACCGAACGCGGCTTTGTGTTGCACCACAAGCTGGGCGAGGGCGCTGCACCCTACAACAGCACCCTGTCGATACCCGGCGGACTGGAAATGACGACCAGCAAGGACGTGTTGGAAGCCATGGCCGACGGCAACGGCCCGCGCCAGGTGCTGATCACGCTGGGCTACAGCGGTTGGCAAGCCGGCCAGCTGGAAGACGAGCTGGGCCGCAACGGCTGGTTGACCGTGACTGCCGACCCCACGGTGATCTTCGACACACCCATCGCACAGCGCTACGACCGCGCCGTGGGGCTGCTCGGCATCGACCCCCGCATGTTGTCGCAAGAGGCCGGGCATGCTTGAGAGTTCGGGCTGCACTGCCGTGCGGCCGCAGAACTTCCTGGCTTTCGACTTCGGCACCCGCCGCGTGGGTGTGGCCACCGGCAACACGCTGCTGCGTTGCGCCAGCCCGCTGAAGACCGTTGCCGCCGACGGCGATGCGCGCTTCGCGGCCATCGCCAGCTTGATCAACGACTGGCAACCCGACGCGCTGGTCGTCGGCGTGCCTTTCCACCCTGACGGCGCCGAGCATGAGAACACCGTCAAAGCCCGCCGTTTCGCGCGCCAGTTGCGCGGCCGCTTCCGCTTGGCGGTGCACGAGGTGGACGAGCGTTACAGCACCACCGAAGCCTTGGCAGGCGGCGCGAAGGATGCTGACGCCGCATCGGCAGTCATCATCCTCGACCAGTATTTGCGCACCCTGCCCGAACACCCGACGTTGACCGAAGAAGGCCCCGATGCTGCAGCTTGATGCCGAAGCCCTGTATGCCGAGATGCGCGAAGGCGTGCGCCACCTGTTGAAGCCCGGTGGCGTGCTGGTCGGCATCTGGTCGGGCGGCGCGTGGCTGGCCGAACGCCTGCAGCGGGACCTGGAGCTGGCCGGTGGCGACAAAGGTTACGGTGTCATCAGCAGCACCTTGCACCGTGACGATTTCAGCGAGCGCGGACTGGTGACCGGCAAGAACGGCGGCGCCGACCCGACCCGCCTGCCGTTTGCCATCGACGGCCGCCACATCGTGCTGATCGACGACGTGCTGTACACCGGCCGCACCATCCGCGCGGTGATCAACGAGCTGTTCGACTTCGGCCGCCCGGCCAGCGTGACGCTGGCGGTGCTGGTCGACCGCGGCGGCCGTGAACTGCCGATGAGCGCTGCCTTTTCAGCCGCCAAGATCACCCTGCCGGCGACGCAGAAACTGTCGCTGGGTCGACGGGATGACAAAGACAGCGACGGCGGTTTCCAGTTCAGCGTCACAGCCGCTGCGAACGCCTGACCCCACCAGCGCGCACCATGCTGTCCCGACGCAACCCCCAGCTCAATGCGCACGGCGAGTTGATCCACCTGCTGTCCATCGAAGGCCTGCCCAAGGCCGTGCTGACGCAGATTCTGGACACCGCCGGCACCTTCCTCAGCGTCAACGACCGCGAGGTGAAGAAGGTGCCCCTGCTGCGCGGCAAGAGCGTGTTCAACCTGTTTTTCGAGAACAGCACGCGCACCCGCACCACGTTCGAGATCGCCGCTAAACGTCTCAGCGCCGACGTCATCAACCTCGACATCGCCAAGAGCAGCACGGCCAAGGGCGAAAGCCTGCTGGATACGATCGCGAATCTGAGTGCGATGCACGCCGACATGTTCATCGTGCGCCACGCCGAAAGCGGTGCGCCCTACCTGATTGCCCAGCATGTGGCGCCGCATGTGCACGTGGTGAATGCCGGTGACGGCCGCCACGCCCACCCGACGCAGGGCTTGCTGGACATGTACACCATCCGCCACTTCAAGCGTGACTTCACGCAGTTGACAGTGGCCATCGTCGGCGACATCGTGCACAGCCGCGTGGCGCGCTCTGACATCCACGCGCTGACCACGTTGGGCGTGCCGGAGATTCGCGCCGTCGGACCGAAAACGCTCGTGCCCGGCGATCTGGCCGGCATGGGCGTGCGCGTCTGCCACAGCATGGAAGAAGGCATACGCGGTGCCGACGTCGTCATCATGCTGCGCCTGCAGAACGAACGCATGAGCGGCGGCATGCTGCCCAGCGCCGGCGAGTTCTTCAAGAGCTACGGCCTGACGCCAGAGAAGCTGGCGCTGGCCAAGCCCGACTGCATCGTGATGCACCCCGGACCGATCAACCGCGGCGTGGAAATCGACAGCAGCGTGGCCGACGGCAGCCACAGCGTGATCCTGCCGCAGGTGACTTTCGGCATCGCGGTGCGGATGGCGGTGATGAGCACGATTGCCGGGAACGCAGCATGAAGATCCTGATCCAGAACGGCCGCGTCATCGACCCGGCTTCGGGCCGTGACGAGGTGGCCGATGTGGCCATCGCCTCGGGTCGCATCGTCGCCATCGTCGCCTCTGCGGGGAAAGGCAAGCTGCCCGACTTCGGTGCTGACCGCGTCATCGACGCGCGCGACCTGGTCGTCGCACCCGGCCTGGTGGACCTGGCCGCGCGCCTGCGCGAACCGGGCCAGGAACACGAAGGCATGCTGGAGAGTGAGCTGGCCGCCGCTGCGGCCGGTGGCGTCACCAGCCTGGTCTGCCCGCCCGACACCGACCCCACGCTGGACGAGCCGGGCCTGGTGGAAATGCTGAAATTCCGCGCCCGTAAATTGAGCCGCTGTCGCGTGTTCCCGCTGGGTGCGCTGACCCGCAAGCTCGAAGGCCAGACGTTGACCGAGATGGCCGAGTTGACGGAAGCCGGCTGCGTCGGTTTTTCGCAGGCCGACGTGCCCATCACCGACAGTCTGGTGCTGCTGCGCGCGCTGCAGTACGCGTCCACCTTCGGCTACACGGTGTGGCTGCGCCCGCTGGACGCTTTCCTCTCCAAGGGCGTGGCCGCGCAGGGCGC
>JAYSYH010000383.1:0-2675 GCA_043716645.1 Betaproteobacteria bacterium
CGCCCTGCACGAACCATGCGGTGTCAGAGACCCGTTGTGCGCGCATTGGCTCTGCCGCGCTGGCGCCTGGACCCATGAACAGTTCGCAGCATGCAGCGAGCACGATGACCAGGAACTGCGCGCGCCAACATGTGGACTGCATGATTGGCGTGGTCATGTGGGGTCGAGCACCGTCCCGGTCACGGCGCATCCTTGCGGCAATAGCAGTAGATGAATTTCTGGATGCCGCCACGGGGCGTGCGGTGCTCCTCTTCTTCGTGACGCAGCAATGTGAAGGGCATGCCGAACTCGGCATGCAGGCCGTCGGGCGAGTAGCGCACCACGGGCAGACCGCTGCACTGGGTCGGGCCATCCTCTGCAAACGTGGCCACGATGACGTGCCCGCCGGGCTTGACGGCATGCAGAACGGCGTCGACGTAGGCCTTGCGCTGCGCAGGCGTGGTCAGAAAGTGAAAGACGGCGCGGTCGTGCCACAGGTCGTAGGCGTGAAACGGCAACTGGACAGCCGTGATGTCGCCTTCGATCCAGTCCACCGCCTGCGCGAGCGGACCCAGGCGCTGCTGAGCCGACGCCATTGCCGCTGCAGACAGGTCCAGCACACTGAGGTGGCTGTAGCCATGGGCCAGCAGGTCGTCCACCAACATGGAGGCCCCACCGCCGATGTCGATGATGCTGGCGTTGCTTGGAAGGCCTGTGTCCCTGACCAGTCGCAAGGACTGATCGGCGTGCAGTTGAAACCAGCTCAGTGCGTCCGGATCGGTCTTGCTGTAGACCTGTTCCCAGTGTTCCTTGGTGTCCATGGCCGTCATTCCGGAGTTTCGCTGTTCAGGCAAAGTTGCCTGAACCCGCGTGGCCGCTCGAGGCGCCCGGCATGGCCTGGTCCGGCGTTTCGATGTGCCGCTGGTCCATCAACCGATCCGTGATGGCAGCCGCCGCCCACATGGCGCACAGCGTGACCCAAGAGGTGGCCGTGAAGACCGCCGCGCCTGACAGACCCGCACCCACTGCGCAGCCCCCCGCCAGCATGCCGCCGAAGCCCATCAACATGGCACCGACGATGTAGCGGCGCATGCCAGGGCCGCCCTGGAATCCTTCGAGCTTCAGTTCGCCTGACAAGGCAGCGGCCAAAAAGGAACCCAGGAATACGCCGGGCACCAGCCCGAGATCGAAGCTGACCGGCTTGTCGGTGACGAAGAGCACCCGGTTGAGCACCTCCGACGACGGTCCCGTGAAGCTGAGCGACTGGATCGGGTGCGGGTCGAAGGCGATGGTCGAAATCGCGTAAGTCAACCACCAGGCGCCGGCGATCGTCAGCCCCACGCCAATGGCGCCTGCCCAGCCCCAGGGCGGCACGCGCTGGCGCCGGGCCCAGACGATGGCCGCCAGCAACCACAGCAGCCCAAAGAGCAGGGCGCCGCCATGGCCGATGCCCGTGCGTGCAATCAGGTCCCGCGCTCCGCCGCCGTCGATGGTCCACCATTCTGAAATTGCCAGACGCAGTGGCGACAGGGCCCCGGTCAACGCCGCCTGGGCCGTCACCGCGAAGATGAGCCCAGACAACAACGAGCGCAGATTGCCCTGCGCCGCCAGCACGAGCAGGCGGCTTGAACACCCACGCGCCATGATCATGCCGACGCCGAACAACGCGCCGCCGATGGCCGCGCCGGACAGGCTGCCGCGTGCGGCAATCTGCCGCGCATTGCTGGCGTCGAACCAGCCGAACCAGGCCAGCGTTTGCGTGACGCCCACCGCAGTCGCGAAGGCGAACAGCCAGACCGTCAGCTTGCCGCCGAGGTGGTTGCGCGAGAACTCGATCACCGCCGAGCGCAGGCAGAAGCGCGAACGCTGGGCCATGAAGCCGAAGACCACGCCGATCAGCAATGCGCCGATGGCCAGCGTGCCGTTCTCGCCCAGCCGTTCAACTACTGCTTCGAGCAAGGCCTTCATGTCAGCGTCTCGTCGCGGCCACGGGCGCGATCACAGATCGGAAACCAAGCTTCCCGCCGCAGAACCGGCTTTGCCGGGCCGCCGGCGGACGGCCCCCTCGGGGGGTACCGAGCGCCAGCGAGGTTGGGGGCTCCATCCTATGGCTTGATGTAGGCGTAGCCCTGCAACTGCAACTTGGCGATGCGCACAACGCCAGAGGGCGTGAAATCCGCCTCCTGGATGAACTGGTCCTTCTTCAGGCCGCGGTTCTTGAGCGTGATCTCGCAAATTTCGAAAGTGACGCCGCGGCTCTTCAGGGCCGACACCAGCGGCGCGTACTCGGTCCCGTTGGCGGACTTCGCACCTTCCATCAGCATGTCCACACCCTCGGCATGCGTGACGACGGTGATTTTGGCCGTAGGGTCGGTGTCGATGTGGTTGCGCACGTTGCGCAGGCCCTTCAAGCCCTGGGCGACCGCGTTGTCGAAGTGGTAGACCACCTTGTCCTGGGCGAAGGCTGCGCCGGCGCACAACACCAGCGCGATGGAAGCAAGAAGGGATCTGAGGCGCATGGGGGTCTCCGGTGGGGTCGTCTGCTGAATGGGTGGATCGGTTCAGAACTCGATGGCGTCGGCGATGGCCTTGATGCCTGCCAGCGCACAGGCGTCATCTGCTTCGCCCCCGGGCGCACCCGAGACGCCGATGGCACCGAGCACGGCACCACCGGCTTCGATGACCTGGCCGCCGCC
>JAYSYH010000384.1:0-8182 GCA_043716645.1 Betaproteobacteria bacterium
AGACTTCGGCCAGGTTGACGCTGCCGGCGGTCGAACTCACCGTGACCAGGTTGCCGCCACTGACTACCTTGCCGGCTATCGCCAGGCCGCCCTTGCCCGTAGCCGCATCGCCGGCCACCACCAGGTCGCCGAACGACTTGAGGCTCAGCGCACCGTCGGCTATCGAAATGTTGCCGCTGGCGGCAGTGGTCTTCAGGCTCGCCGCAGTGGGTCCGCCCGTCCCCGTACCGATACCCGAAGTGCCGAGCAGCACGATGCTGCCACTGGTGGTCACCGCCACCGCGCCGCTGCTCAGCGCGCTGGCGCCCTGCAGCGTGAACGTGTCCGCCCCGCTGCCTGACGCCTGGCCGCCCGCCAGCACCTTGGCCACCGAGACCGCACCACCCGTGCTCAGCAGCTTGATGCCGCCCTTGGTGTAGAGGCTGGCCGCGCTGACGCCAGCCACGCCCGAGATGTCGATCAGCAGCGTGCCGGCCGCCGATGTGGCCGTGCCGGCCCAGCGGCCCCGCTCAACGCGACGACGCCGGCCACCTGCAGGCCGCCGTCGCCCAGCGTGACGGTCTTGCCGGCGCTCAGCGTCACGCCGCCGAGCTGGGCCTTGACGGCTTCCGCCGCCAAGGTACTGACGTTGCCCGCGGCGCTGTCGAGCAGCACCGCGTCGTTGCCGCTGGCGGTCTTGACCAGGATGCCGGCCTTGGTCGTGGCCCCGCTGGTGGACAGCAGGATATCGCCGCTGCTCTTGACCGACATTGCCCTCAAACAGCAGGTTGTCAGGCAGCACCACCGCCGCCCGCCCACCCGGCTTCAAACCCCGGTAGATGTGCTGCAGAAAAGCCAGCTGCTTGTTGCTGGTGGAAAAGCTCAAATCGTCGCGACTGGGCAAGCCGCCACCCTTCTTCGTGCCGAAGGGCGGGTTCGCCAGCACCAGGTCGGCCGGCGGCAAACGCTGCCCTTCACCCGACAAGGTGTTGCCCACCATCACCGGGCCGGCGGCACCGCCGTCGATGTTGTGCAGCATGCAGTTCATCAGCGCCAGGCGGCGCGTGTCGGGCACCAGTTGCATGCCGATGAAAGCGCGCTTGCGCTTGAATTCCTGCAGCGTCTCAGACAGCGTGAACAGGTCGTCGGTTTGCTGCTTGATGTAGATGTCGGCAGCGATCAGGAAGCCGCACTGCGCCAGGTGCTTGGGTTCCTTGATGCTGGTAGCGGCGTTGGTGTAGTTGCCCGCCCGTCAAGGGCTTCAGATCGCCCCAGCGGTTGCCCACCGGAAGGCGGTGTTCGGTGCCCGTTTCCTGGGCCATCTTCAGGAACAGCAGCAGGGTCAGTTCGGTGACGTACTGGTGGTAGGTGATGCCGTCATCAGGCAGGATGTCGCACAGGCTCCAGAGTTTCTGGACGATGGCGTTGTTGTTCATTCAGGGGTCGAACGGAAAGCAGATGTCGACAGCAAGCGCTGCTGCAGGACCGACGCCATGTCGCGCCGTCCATCGGCCACGATGACGATGTGCACGACAGGCTTCGGCAGGTCTTGCACCTGGTAGATGAGTCGGTAGGGTTTGAACATGGTCTGGCGGTATTCGCGGATGCCCAGCGCCAGCAGTTCGCGCGGGATGCTGCCGCGCTGGGGCGCTGTTGCCAGGGCCTGCGCAGTCGCCAGGATCTTGTCGAGCAGGGCGTCCGCTTTGGCGGGTGTGTCGTTCACCGCCACGTAGGCCACCAAGTCGTCCAGGTCTTGCTCGGCGCCGGCCGTCAGCAGCACCTCGTAGCGAAGTTCGGCATTCATGCCGCCGCGACGGTCTTGCGGGTGTGCTTGTTGCGCAGGCGTTCGACCACTTCGGCCACAGGACGGGTACGACCCGCATCGATGTCCTGCCGGCCCAAGGCCAGCAACTTCAGCAGCGCCAGGGTTTCCTGCGTGTCTTCATAGCTCTTCACGTCCTGAAGCACCGCACGGGCTTCGCCGTTCTGCGTGATGAGCATCGGTGTTCGGTCTTCTTTCAGGCGGTCCAGCACTTCGGCGGCATTCGCCTTGATGTAGCTGATGGACTTGACGTTGGTGGAGTAGCGCATGACGCACCCTTTCGAATAGGACTGAATTTGGTTCTTATAAGTGTAGCTGGACGGCACCGTCAGTCTCTACACAACTGAGTGGATGACGGCGGGAAGATGGTCCTCACGCCGCGTCGCTCCAGACTTCATCTTCCGCCAACGGAATCAGCCACACCCAGTAGCCCTTGCCGACCAGGTGGTTGGTGCACAGCCAGCGCGTGGGCGTGACGCAGCGCGCCTGCCAGGCCGGATCGGCCGACCAGTCGTCGATGCGGATGCGCTCGTTGGATGCGGAACCACACCGCGTGCGCCGCGTGCGCCGCGTGCGCGTTCTCGCGCGCCAGGCCCAGCTTGCGCTTGAGCAGGCCGGGCCGACCGCAGGCGTCGACGACCCAGCGCGCGCGCCTGGTTTGCGGCGCTTCGCCGGGGCGCTGCCAAGTCACTTCGTGCCGACTTCCGTCACGGCTTCGATGTCGCGCCGACCTTCGCTGAAAAAGAAGCGGAAGCCGAACTTCTTCAACTGCGCTTCGACCAGGTGCTGCTTCAGGCCCAGCACGTTTTCGAAGTAGTGCGCGCCGATCTCGACACTGGACTCGTCCACCTTGCGACAAGCCTCGGGCACCGGGTGGCTGCGGCGTTCCAGCACCAGCACGTCCAGTTCAGGCAGGCGCTGTTTGAGCTGCAGGGCCATCGTCAGGCCGGCCAGGCCGCCACCCAGGATGCGCACGTCGGGGGGCGGGTACAGCGGCTTGTCGAAGAACGGATGATGCCGCAGGCAGGGTGGCACTGCCCAGGCGCCGCTCGGGTCGACGCTCGGGCCGACGCTCGGGCCGAAGCTAGGATCAAGCCATGACTCCCGCCCTGTCCAAGCTTCAGGATGCCCGCGCGCAGGCCGCAGCCCGGCGGCTGGACGAGGGCCTGATCCGGTCGCTGCATGAACTGCTGAGCGGCGCCAACATCTCGGCCGCCGCCAGCCGGCTGGGCATGAGCCAGCCGGCGATGAGTCGCCAGTTGCGCACGCTGCGCGAGATCGTCGGCGACCCGCTGCTGGTGCGTGTGGGCAACCGCATGATGCTGACGCCGCGCGCCGAGGGTCTGGTGGCGCCGGTGCGGCGCATCCTGAGCGACCTGGCGCTGCTGCCGGCCAAGGGCACCACCTTCGACCCGCAGGTGGCCCAGGCGGTGTTCCGGCTGGCGTCTTACGACTCGCTGCCGGCGCCCTTCTTCGCGTCGCTGGTGCGCCAGGTGGTGACGGCCGCGCCGCAGGCCAGTCTGGAGATCCATGCGCTGGCATCGACCACCGAAACCCTGCGCCTGCTGAGCGAGGGTGAACTGGACGCGCTGATCACCACCCGGCGCGACCTGACCAGCCACTTGCATGCACGGCTGCTGCTGACCGACCCGCTGGTCTTCGTCGTGCGCCGGGGTCACCCGCTGGCGCGCAACCCCGGCGCAGCGGCTTACCGGGCGGCCGGGCACATCGCCTCGCTGGTGCAGGCACGCGGCACGGGCGGCGGCCTGGAATCGCGGCTGATGCAGGCCGGCCTGGCGCTGCGCATCCAGGTGCGCACCCAGTACCTGAGCCTGACGCAGCAGATGCTGTGCGAGTCCGACCTGGTGTTCACCACCGGCCGCACCCTGGGCATGGCCATGGCGCGCCAGGCGCCGCTGGAGGTGCTGCCGCTGCCGGTGCCTGTGGACCCGCTGCGCTACAACCTGGTGTGGCACGAGCGCACCCACCGCGACCCGGCGGTCAGCTGGTTCCGCAAGCAGGTGGTGGACTGCGCACGGGGTTTGTCCGACCCCGAACCAACCACCGCTTGATATCCCGCCCATACCGCCGCCGGTATGCGCGAATGCCCCCCGCTGGCGTCGCGGCCTGAGCACCTCGCTTCCTACACTGCAGCCACCGTCGGCGGGCATCCCAGCCCCATGCCGGCCAGCCTAACGAGTGCGAGAGTGACATGACAAAAACCATGACCAGGCAGGCGATGTGTGCGTCTGCTTTCCGGGCCGCTGCGACGTGGCGTGTTTCCAGTCTGGCGGCGGCCGTGGCTGCACTCTCCTGTGGGCCGGCGGCGCTGGCCCAGACGGCTGCCGCACCCGCGCCGGCCGCGTCCGCCACGTCGGCCACGTCGATCACGTCGGCAGCCAGCGACACGCAATCCGTGGTCGTCACCGGCACGCGCATCCGCAGCCTGGACGCCACCAGCATCAGCCCGGTCACGTCGGTGGGCGCGCTGCAGTTCGAGCAGCGCGGCGTGCTGCGTGTTGAAGACCTGCTCAACACCCTGCCGCAAGCCTTTGCCGACCAGAGCGGCGGCGGCAACCGGGGCGGCACGGTGGGCGCCAGCGGCACGGCCACGGTGAATCTGCGCAACCTGGGCAACCAGCGCACGTTGGTGCTGATCGACGGCCGCCGCCTGATGCAGGGCGACCCGGCAAGGTCGTCCGCGCAGGCGCCCGACATCAACAACATCCCGCCCTCGCTGATCGAGCGGGTGGACATCGTCACCGGCGGCGCTTCGGCGGTCTACGGTTCAGACGCGCTGGCCGGCGTCGTCAACTTCATCATGAAGCGCAACTTCGAGGGCGTGCGCATCGACGCCCAGGGCAGCGCCTTTCAGCACAACAACGGCAACACCATCGCCGCCGTGGGCGTGGCCGCCGGCCAACCGGTGCCCAAGGGTTCGACCTGGGGCGGCGGCCAGCAGGGCCTGTCGGTCACCTTCGGCCGCAACTTCGACGGCGCGCGCGGCAACGTCACGGGCTACATCGGCTACCGCAACATCGAAGGCGTGGGCACGGCTGAGCGCGACTTCAGCACCTGCAACCTGACTGCAGCCGCTGCCGGCTACACCTGCTCGCTGTCCAGCACCACCTACCCCGGCCAGTTCCAGCTGACCAACCCGACGACCGGCGTGGTGCGCGCCACGGTGGCGCTGGACCCGAACACCGGCAACACCTTCCGCACCTACGCCACCAGCGACGGTTTCAACAACGGCAACACCTACGACTTGCAAGCACCGACCAAGCGCACCAACGCCAACCTGTCCGGCCAGTACCGCCTGTCGGACGCGCTGGAGTTCTACGGTGAAGTCGGCGCTATGCGCAACGAGGCCGACATCCGCCTGTCGCCCACCGGCGTGTTCACGGTGCCCGAAGCCATCCCCTGCGCCAACCCGTATTTGTCGGCGCAGCAGATCACCCAGCTCTGCAGTTCGGTGGGCCTGACCACCGCGCAGGACGCCAAGGTCAACGTGTCTTACCGCAACGCCCTGGGCGGGCCGCGGCATGACGCCACCACGCACAACAGCCTGCGCACCGTGGCCGGACTGCGCGGTGATTTGTCGGGCAGCTGGCACTACGACGCCTACGCGCAATTCGGCCGCACGCAGTACGACTCGCGCCTGACCCACGAGATTTCGCTGACCCGTTTTGCACGCGCGATGACCGTGGTGGCCGACAGTGCCGGCCGCCCGGTGTGCCGCTCGGCCCTGACCGGCGTCGATCCGACTTGCGTGCCCTTCAACATCTGGCAGATCGGCGCGGTGTCGCAAGCCGCGCTGGACTACGTGGGCAGCACCGTCACCCGCACCGGTTCATTGCGTCAGGGCATCGTCAGCGGGTCCCTCACCGGCGACCTGGGTTTCAAGAGCCCGTGGGCCGTGCAGCCCGCCGCCGTGGCGCTGGGCGCCGAGTTCCGCGACGAGCGCATTGCCTTCACGCCCGACAACAACTACCAGACGCGCGACACCGCCGGCAATTCGGGCGGTGAATTCCCGATCAGCGGCTCCTTCAACGTGAAGGAAGCCTTCGCCGAAATGCGCCTGCCGATCGCCGAGAACAAGCCCTGGGCGCGCAGCCTGGCGCTGGAAGCCGGCTACCGCCGTTCCAGCTACAGCACGGCCGGCGCCACCGACGCCTACAAGCTGGCCGCGGAATGGGCGCCCGACCGCGAATTCCGCCTGCGCGGCGGCTTCCAGCGCGCGGTGCGCGCGCCTTATCTGTCGGAACTGTTCGGCCCGCAGCGGGTGGTCACGGCGGCCATCAGCGACCCTTGCGAAGGCACGGCGCCACGCGCCACGCTGGCGCAATGCCAGGGCTCGGGCGTGACGGCGGCGCAGTACGGCAACATCGCGCCGGCCGCGGGCCAGCAGTCGGGTGCCCAGGTGGGCGGCAACCCGCAGCTCACACCCGAGACCAGCAACACCTTCACCGCCGGCCTGCAGTTCACGCCCAGCGGGCTGGCGGCTTGGACCTTCTCGGCCGACTACTTCAACATCAAGGTCGACCAGCTGATCGCCAACGTGCCGGCCGGCATCACACTGAACCAGTGCATCAGCGGCGGCGCCTTCTGCAACCTGATCAGCCGCAACCCGACCAGCGGTTCGCTGGTCAGCGGCGGTTATGTGGTCACCACCAGCATCAACTCGGGCTACCTCAAGACCTCGGGTTTCGACTTGGCGGCCAACGGCAGCATCCCGCTGGCAGCCATCGCCGAAGGCCTGACCGGCCGTCTGGGGGTGAACCTCAGCAGCACCTTCCTGTCGTCGTATGAAGTGCAGATCCTGCCGGGCACGCAGCCTTACCGCTGCGACGGCTACTTCGGCGTCAACTGCGGCATCCCGCTGCCCAAGTGGCGCCACCGCGTGTCCACCAGCTGGACTTCGCCGAACGGCCTGGGCCTGGTCGCCACCTGGCGCTACATCGGTTCCACCGCCAACGACAAGAGCAACCCGGCCGACTTCCTGAAGGCCGCGTACCAAGGCTACGACGGCGTGCTCGGCGCCCGAAGCTACCTTGACCTGGCCGTCAGCTGGGCGCTGGACAAGCGCCTGACGCTGCGCGCCGGCGTCAACAACGTGGCCGACAAAGACCCCCCGTTGTCCGCCAGCACCGGCGGCGCCGTGGCCAGCGGGCCGGTCTACGCAGGCATGTACGACGTGCTGGGGCGGCAGTACTTTGCGGGGGTGGCGCTGAAGTTCTGAATGCCCGCCCTGGCCACCCCCCGGAGGCAAGGGGTGCGCCTGTCCCTCAAACACGGTTCAAGGCCCGCTGGCCGACGCAGCGGGTGGTCGCTACAGTCGGTGTACCGGGTTGCAGGCCATGGCCGCGCGGCCCACACCTGCTGTTCAAGGAGACCACCGAATGAAGCTGCGAAACCTGTTGATGGCCGGTGCGGCCGCCACCACCCTGTTGACCGCCGCGTCCGCGCAGGCCGTGCAAGTGACTTGGTACGTGACCGGCCACATGCAGGCTGCACTGCCCGGCACCCCGGCTGCCTTGCTGACTTTGGCTCCAGTGGGCGCGGTCTTCACCGCCAGCTTCAGTTTTGATGCGGCCAGTGCCAGCAGCCCGCTGTACTTCACCAGCACGCGCACCGACTTCGTCACCAACACCACGCTGGGCGCCACGGCGCTGGACGTCAACGGCAACCACTACAGCTCCAGCGGCCGCAGCCGCATCATCGAAGAGGCCGACTTCAATGGCGAGAGCATCACGCTCAACGGTGGGGCGGTTGCAGGCCCCAGCGCCAACGGCTATACCGCAGCGCTGCAAGTGCTGACCATCGGCCACACCGGGCCGGGCACGGCGAGCGACGCCGCCAAGTACCCCTGGTTTTCGCCTTTCGGCCCCGGCGGCACCTTCGTGATGATCAGTTCGGCCGTACCGCCCAATCTGGCGCTGTCGGACAACCCAGCGCTGATGGACCTGTTTTTCATCGACCCCGGTACCGGCGGCAGCTACCACCGCCAGGGCTTGGTGGAGACCATTTCGACCATCCCCTTCGCGGTGCCTGAGCCCGGTGCCTGGGCCTTGATGCTGGCCGGCATGGGCGTGGTGCTGGGCCTCAGCCGCCGCGCGCCAGGTAGGACCGCAACCGCTGCATGACCCAGGCCATCACGGCCACGCCGTCGGCCTGCATCGCCACCCGCGCATTCGGCTGCGCCTTGGCCGGCACGCGGAATTCGCAGACCGTCATGCCGCGCGTGTGGCGGCCGACCAGTTCGATATCCACGCGGGCTGCCTCCAGCTTGAACAGACCGGGCTGGGCCAGCCAGGCCACGGGCGCGGGGTCGTAGACGGCCATGCGGTTTTTGCCCGCCACGATCTGCGTGTAAGCCTGCAG
>JAYSYH010000385.1:0-8176 GCA_043716645.1 Betaproteobacteria bacterium
AATTCCAGCATCGAACTCATGATCTGCAGGCTGTCGCCCAGCACCATGCGGTTCTGCCACGGGCCTTTGTGCTCGTAGGCGTCCAGCTCGTCGGTGACGTCCAGGCCGCCGTCGCCGAACAGGTCCAGGTTCGTGCCCTTGGCCTTGCGGTGCTTGATGCCGTCCAGGATGGCCTTGGTGGAATGCCGTTCGTGCACGAACAGTGGCACCGTGGGCACGTTGATCTGGTGGCGTTCGGCCTTGCCGGCCCAGTTCAGGAAGGGCTTGGACAGGGCCTGCAGCAGGTCGGCCGTGCTTTTGAGTGACTGCACCTGCACGCCGCCGCCGGCCCACACCTGCGGCTGGCCGAACACCGCCGCCTCGCCCTCGGTGGCGCAGCGCTGCACCAAGCCGATCAACCATTCCGCCAGCGCGCGGTCGCGGTTTTCGTCCCAGCTCAGGGCCGGGTCCAGGCTGCTGTCGTAGCGGTAGGTCTTGGGCGGCTTGCGGGCGCTGAAGTGGTCTTGCACGCCCACGTCGGGGCGCTGTGTGGCTTCCTGGGCGTGTTGGTAGTCGGCGGTGGTGCCAATGGCGGCTGCCGGCGCGGCCTTGCGTTTTGTCGCCAAAAGGGGCTCCCTGCTATTTTGAGGTTCGTGCAGCTTTGTACATTAACTTCCGGATACGTCTAACCGCACAAACGCACAGGGAGCAAAACATGGCGCGGCACTATTCGGTCAGAGAGTTTTTTCGGCAGATGCCCAACACGATGCTGGCGCGGTACTTTGCAGCGCACGGGTTGTTCGGGGAACTGGATGTCGGCGCGATGAAGCAGGGTAAGCCCGACGCGCTGTTTGATGCCTGGATGGCGCTGCCCGATGCAGAGCGGCAGCGCATGGATGCGGACTTCCGCGACATCCACGACATGGGGGATGAAAAGGGCTGGCAGGGCATGCTGGGCGAAGCCCGGTCGCAGCTGCACGGCCAGCCGCAGCAGGTGCAGGACTTCATCGACGCGATGTCGGCACTGCCGAACCACCCGGCCCAGGCGATGACGGTGTTTCTTCAGCACAAGGACTACTGGAAGGGCGCCACGCGGCTGCGCTACGTGGACGGCATGACGTACTGGCGCAAGCGCAAAAACCTGCCCAAGACCCCGGCGGCGGTGGACAAAGCCAGCACCGTGCGCCTGGCGGACCTCATCAAGCAACACTTCAGCAAGACCGACGGGCGCGGCAAGAACTGCGACGTGGAGGTGTACCGATGGGGCGAGCGTGACTACTTCTTTGCCTTCCCAGAAGACCATGCACAAAACCGCGTGGAGTGGGAGGGCGGCGAGCGGAAAGACCGCCCGCACAACCCGGCGTTTGAAGTGGTGTTCGTGTACTCGCAGGCCGACGGCACGCTGGAACTGAACTGCCGTGGCGCGACGAAGGCCGACGAGGCCTTGCAAGGGCTGTTTGCGCAGGCCATTCTGGGCTTGAGCACCCTGCCGCCGGACCCGAAGAGCAAGGAGGTGTACGACCTGGGCCCGTTGATGAAGCGGGACTTCACGTTCACGCATGCGCCGGACAGCGGCATCGGCACGGTGGTGGTCAAGCGCTTGCGCCTGAGTTCCCGGGCCCGGCATGGCGACCAGCTCATCGTGTCGGCGGACACAGACCGGGACCACTTGGCGGTGTACGCGCTGGCCGAGGAAATCGGCAAAGCCTTGCCCTTGCATTTGTACAGCGTGACCCAGGTGGAACTGGCAGCAACGGTGCAGACCGGTACAGGCAAAACGCTGAAGAAGGTGACCATCCGCATCACGCACCCGAATTCTTGTTCGCTGAAGCACGACGACGTGGGGAACAGGCTGCGCAAGATGTTGGAGGCGTCAGGCATCGAGCCCAAAGCGCCGGCCGTGGCTGCTGCTGCGGCGGTGTGAGGCCATGGGACTGGGCTTGGATGCGGTGCTGGGGGAACTGCTGGGCCGCTTGCGCGCCTTGCGTGGCCAGGCTGTAGAGGTGCCTGCCGCGGACTTGCGCGGGTGGCCCGCCGATGCGGTGATGGCGTTGCAAGTGGCCGGTGTTCTGGTGCCTGGCCAGCCGGCGGCCAGCTTGGTATGCGACGGCTGCGAAGAAGCGTGCGTGCGGCCGGTACATGTGGTACCCAGGGTCGGCGGCGAAGCCGCAGCGTTCATGGTGTGCCACCTGCGCGACGACATCGACCGCGTGCCCGTGACGCTGGGTGACTTGGCGCGGTGGCGGTTGACGATGCAGTCACTGGCCGATGCCCTGGCTGGCCTGATGGACGGCGGCACCGCAAACGCCCACGGCGGCGGCGCGGCTGGCTATCGCCTGGGGTTCGTCCAGGGAAAGCAAGACCGCGCGGCCCTACACCTGAGCTTCGACGACAAGGGGCCGCGCGTTTTGGTGGCCGGCCATGCACTGGAAGTGCAGGACGTTTTGGTGCTGCGCGACCAACAGTTGGCCTTGGACCAGCGGCTGCTGGCGCGGTGCGTCAATGCGCCAGCGGACGCCGCTTCGGCCGTGCCGGCTGAGTCGCAAGAGGCTGTTGGCAAACGAATGCTGGCGCGCAAGCTGGCGCTGAAGGCCGCAGGCACCAAGGCATTCGTGAAGATCATTGCCCTGGAAGAAGACTGTTCAGAGTCTTGGGTCAAGCAACTGATTGCCAAGGCATCAGCCCCAAACCCGTTTGCGGGCCTTGGTGTGCAGCCGGCACCCGACACGACTGTCTCGACACGAAAGAAACGGCCCAGGTAGCCCGCCCTTCTGGGCGAGACACTTTGCGAGGCACCCGCTGTCTGCCTCGGAATTGCACCCGTTGATTGACTAACGAGGTGCCAAGATGTCGAACACGCTCCTAAGACTTCCGTCCGTCAAGGCGGAAAGCGGCTACAGCCGCAGCACGATCTACCTGCGCATCGCGCAAGGCCTGTGGACCCGCCCGGTCAGCCTGGGTCCGCGCTGCGTGGCCTGGCCAGCAGCGGAAGTGGCCGCGCTGAATGCCGCACGCATTGCCGGCAAAGGTGAGGCCGACATTCGCGCGCTGGTGACGAAGCTGCAAGCCGCCCGCGCCTTGGCGCAGCAGGCGTAGGGGGCGCGACATGAACAGCGCGAACGCCACGCGGGCGGCCACCCTGGCCGAAGCCGCTCATCACGCCGACTGTGCGGTGCCCGTGTCCGACGGCCAGCAAGTTGACAGTGCGTTTCTCGACCGCCTGCACGCTGCCTGGGTTCACCCGGACGACCTGGCAGCCATCGTCGCCTGTGCACATTTCCATCTGCTGAACACCATCTGCCGACTGGTGCGCAAGGTGCTGGTGGTGCGCCATGACTGATCGCACTGTCGTCCTGCGCGGTGCACGCCGCCCGACGCCACCCGGCAGCGCCCATCGCTTCGCCTTCAACCGCGACCGCCTGCCGCAGCCGGCCGACTTCTATGCCGGCGAGGGCATCAAGTTGCTGGGCGGCGGCGCATGGCGCAGCGCGCTGTGCCCTTTCCACAAAGACAAGAACCCATCCATGCGCGTGTTCTTCAACACCGGCGCCTTTCGCTGCATGGTCTGCGGCGCGAAGGGCGGCGACGTGCTGGCCTTCTACATATTGCGCCACGGCCTGCGCTTCATTGACGCCGCCAAGGCGCTGGGCGCCTGGGAGGCCGCGAAATGAGCGCCACCACCGCAGAGACAACCAAGGCGGCGGCGCGTCGCCTGGCTGCTGGCGCCGTGCGTGACGGCTACGTGCCGCAGGCGCTGCACACCTACACCGACCGCGACGCCCAGCCGCTGTACTGGCGCATCCGCGCCAAGAACGCGGCTGGCGACAAGTGGATACGACCGATGAAGTTGAACGGCACGGGCTACGTGCTGGGCGAGCCGGCGGCCGAAGAATTCCCCTGTGGCAAGCCGCTGTACCGCCTGCACGAACTGGCGTCGAGCCCTGGTGAACAGGTGATCGTGACCGAGGGTGAACTGAAGGCGGACATGCTGGCGGCGCTGGGCCTGCTGGTCACCACCTCGGGCGCGGCGGACTCTGCCGCCAAGGCCGACTGGCAGGCCCTGGCCGGCCGCGACGTGCTGATTTGGCCCGACCACGACGAAGCCGGCCAGCGCTATGCCCAAGCGGTTCAGGATGTGCTGATGCCGCTGGGCTGTGCGGTGCGCGTGCTGGACGTGGCAGTGCTGGGCCTGGCCGCCAAGGGCGACGCGGCTGATTGGCTGGCGGCCCACCCGCAGGCCACGGCGGCCGACGTGCTGGCTTTGCCCTGCGCACCGAGCAGCATGCAGGACACGGCCCAGCCTGCAGCGGGCGACGACATCAACGCGCCCTTCGATGCCTTGTTCCAAGCCATCGCCACAGGGGACTTGGGTGCACCTTTCGAGCCGGCGGCCCTGGACATGCTGCGCACGGTGAAGTTGCAAGACTTCGCCGCCTGGATACGCCTGCGTGCCCGGCTGAAGCAGGCCGGCGTTGGCGTCACCGAGTTGGACAAGCAACTGCAGCGCGGCGACGGCGGGCAGTCGGAGCAAGATGAAAGCGTCGCCGACAAGCTGATCGCGCTGGCGCGCAGCCAGTGCCAATTCATGCATGACGCCCAGCGCGAACCCTATGCGGTATTCGAGTCTGGCGGTGCACGCCAGGTGTACGGCGTGCTGTCCAGCGGGTTCAGTGATTACCTGTCCCACGCTTACTACAGTGAACACGACCGCGCGCCGACCGAATCGTCGCTAAAAGTTGCGCTGGCGACTTTGCGCGGGCAAGCACAGTTCGAGGGTGAGGCCTGCGCGGTGTTCACGCGTATCGCCAAGACAGACAACGGCTACTGGCTGGACCTGTGCAACGACGCTTGGCAGTGCGTGCAGGTTACCGCCACCGGCTGGGCCGTGGTGGCCGGCGCAGGCACGCCGCTGTTCACCCGCAGCGCATCCATGCGGCCGCTGCCGGTGCCGCAGCGCGGGGGCAAGCTGGATGCGCTGTGGCCACTGGTCAACATCCCTGCAGTTGACCAGCCCATGGTGCTGGCCTGGTTGCTGGAATGCCTGCGCGCCGACACACCGTACGTTGTGCTGGAACTGGTGGGCGAACAGGGCAGCGCCAAGAGTTCCACCCAGCGCGCGTTGCGCCGGCTGATCGACCCGAACCAAGCCGACCTGCGGGCTGCGCCGAAGTCGGTGGAAGACGTGTGGATCGCTGCGCGCAACAGTCACATGGTCAGCTTGGAAAACCTGAGCCACCTGCAGCCACCGTATCAAGACGCGCTGTGCGTGCTGGCCACCGGCGGCGGCTACTCGGCGCGCACGCTGTACACCAATGCCGAGGAAACCATCATCGAACTGCGCAAGCCGATCGTGCTGAACGGCATCAGCGTGATCGTGACGGCGCAAGACCTGCTGGACCGCTGCCTGCACATCGACCTGCCAACCATTCACAGCCGCGAGCTGGCCGGCGACATCGAGACACGTTTTGAAGCCGCACAGCCGGCGCTGGTCGGCGCCTTGCTGGACTTGTTTGTCAAGGTTCTGGCGGCCCTGCCCGGCGTGGTGATAGCCCCCGAGCAGCGCCCGCGTATGGCGGACTTCGCGGCGCTGGGCGAAGCGGTGTTCCGCGTGCAGGGTCAGCCGGCCGGCGCCTTCCTGAGCCGCTACGGCGCCATGCGCAAGGACGGCGTGCTGCGCACCATCGATGCGTCACCCGTCGGCGCGGCGATTTCGGCCTTCCTGACGGAAGTGACGGGCGGTTTCAACGGCACGCTGTCCGAACTGCTGGACCGGCTGGAACGCTACCGCCCGCACGGCGAGGCATGGCCACGTTCTGCCAAGGGCCTGGGCGATGCGTTGCGCCGCCTGGCACCGGCGCTGCGCCTGATCGGTTTCGAGTGCAAGAGCTTGCCCAAGACGGGTGGTGTGATCCGCTGGCACATTTTTCCGAAGGCCCAGCCGGCAGAACCAAGTCCTGCAAGTCCTGCACGTCCTGAACCAGCACCAGCGGCCACGCCTGCCCCAGCAGGACATGCAGGACGTTCAGGACTTAGCCCGGGCAGTCTTGCCCAAGAAAAAGCAGTGCCGCCGGTTCGCGCCGATGCAAAGGCCGACGACGGGGAGGTCTTCTGATGGGCGCTGCCGAACTGCTGAACCGCCTGCGCGGCGACGGCTTGTTGTTGACGTTGACCGCAGGCCACGGTCTGCACGCTGCACCCCGCGACGCCCTGACCGATGAACACCGCGCCGCCATACGGGCTGCGCGCGACGCCCTGGTGCTGGCGCTGCTGGCTGAGTCATCGTGCCCGCCATCGCCACTGCTACCACCACCACCGCCTCGCCACAGCGGCAACCCACTGATGACGCCAGCGCAGGGCGACGAGTGCCACGCTGGCGGCTGGGACGATGCCGAGATCGAAGTCTTCATGGCGCGCGAAGCACGGTTCACGCGGCTGGGCCGCACGGCCGACGCCGAACACCTGGCCGAACGTCTGACCCTTCGTGACCGCGAACAAGACGACCGCCGGCTTTGCCTGGAATGCACATCGCTGGCCGACAGCCGGCGCTGTGAGCTGGCCGCGCAGGGCCGTCTTGTCGGTGCTGATCGGCGCCTTGAACCGCTGCCCACCATTCTTCAACGCTGCCCCGGCTTCCAGCTGGCGCACGGCCTGACCTGACGACATCAACGACGAGGTGAAACATGGGACGCAAACGACAAGCTGCTGAGCTGATCCGAGGCCACGCGGTGCACCGCCGCACCGAGGGCGACTACATGAGCGTGCTGCTGGAGGCCGTGACGCTGGAAGACTGGCGCGCGGTGGTGAACAACGCCAAGAAGCTGGCCCAGGCTGGCGACCCGCAGGCGCGCTCATGGCTGGCGCAGTACCTGATGGGCAAGGCCGCCGGCAGCGCGCCCACGCCGCTGACGGTGGTGGTCCAGCAGTTGAACGGCGCGGACCCGTTGATCGAGAAACTGGCCCAGAAAGTCATCCATTCGACCAAGTTTCCAGACTCAGATGGTGGTTTCAAGGACCACATCAGGACGCTCATTGCAGCAGAACTGACGGGAAAGTTGCGCACCGTGGAAACCATCGAAAACCCAGCAACGGCGCGGGTTAGCGGGCCATTGACTGCGGAGTGACGCAAAAAGTGATGCTGCACTTGCCAGATGATTTCGGTAAATCCAGGAGGGCGCGGACCATGGGGGGATTTGGAAGCGGCAGACAGGGCGACGGACGCTGCACGGACGACATGCGGCCGCTGGACGTGCGCAAGATCAACCGGGGTGGGTTGCTGACGCCAGGGCGGTGGTTTTCCTGGCAATGGACGTGCAACGAGGAAGTCACCGCAACGATCAGCCTTAGGGTGGAAGCGGACCGGGTGGTGCTGGACTACCGCAACCGCAGCCCCCATCACAACGGTGGCGAGTGGGAGCCCATGAAGTACGGCGTGCTGCTGGACTGGACGCCCTGCACGCTGGGCGGCCAGCGGGTCTGGTGGCGGTGCCCGGCAGTCGGCTGCGGGCGGCGCGTGGCCGTGCTGTTTGGCGGGCGAATCTTTGCCTGCCGCAAGTGTCACGCCCTGGCCTACCGCAGCCAGCGTGAAGCTGGCGACGACCGTTCAACGCGCCGGGCGGACACGATCAGGCGGCGGCTGGGCTGGGTGCCTGGCATCTTGAACGGCAATGGCCGGAAGCCCAAGGGCATGCAGTGGCGCACGTTCGAGCAGCTGCAGCGCGAACACGACGCCCACGTCAACGCCGCGTTGGCGGGCATGGCGGCCAAACTGGGCCTGCTGCAAGGGCGACTGGGAGACATCGACGCAGAGATGGATCGTTGGCGCAAGGCTTAAGTGTGGTGCACTCGAAGTTTTGGACCTGATCGGCGGAAGGCAATGTCGGCTTCACTGCGGGCCGGCTTCACGCACTCGGCCACTACCGGTCGCCCAAGCATCACAAAAATCTCTGGACCAGTGACCGGTCTCGAAGTACAGCCGACATAGCCTGCGACCCATCCGCTGCGACGAAATCTTTACTGCGGTCATTCAGCCTGGTGGTCGGCCCGGCATGCCGCGGAACATGGTCGAACGTCTGCAGCCGTCGCGACCGTGCTGGCGCTCACGACCCACTGCTGTCTTTCGCGTCCGCGTGATGGGTGTCAGCAATGGCAGCGAAAGCGGCCGGTCGCCTGCGAGCAGGTTAGGGGTGTCAGAGCCGCA
>JAYSYH010000040.1:0-2416 GCA_043716645.1 Betaproteobacteria bacterium
GCTGCGCTCGACCCGGGCCGGACGCGACGCCGACGACATTGGCCAGCACCCCGCCTGGACCGGCTGCGAGCGCATCGAAGGCTACCGCGTCGTGGACCGAGTCCTCGAAGTCGACCAGACGCCCATCGGCAAAACCCCGCGCTCCTGCCCGGCGACCTACATCGGTTTCTGGGACACGGTGCGCAAGCTGTTCGCCGACACGCTCGAAGCCCGGGCGCGCGGCTACGCGGCCGGGCGCTTTTCCTTCAACACCGGCGAAGGCCGTTGCCCGACCTGCGAAGGCGCGGGCGTGCGCACCATCGGCATGAGCTTTCTGCCCGATGTGAAGGTGCTGTGCGAAACCTGCCACGGCGCCCGCTTCAACCCCGAAACGCTGGCTGTCACTTGGCGCGGCAAAAGCATTGGCGACGTACTGAAGATGGAAGTCGATGAGGCGGTGGACTTCTTCGCCGCCATGCCCGCCATCGGCCACCCGCTGCAACTGCTGAAAGATGTCGGCCTGGGCTACCTCACACTCGGCCAGCCGTCGCCCACGCTGTCGGGCGGCGAGGCGCAGCGCATCAAGCTCGTCACCGAACTGAGCAAGGTGCGCGACGACATCACCCGGCGCGGGCAGAAGGCGCCGCACACGCTGTATGTGCTCGACGAGCCCACCGTCGGCCTGCACATGGCCGACGTGGAAA
Organism: Betaproteobacteria bacterium; assembly: GCA_043716645.1. Classification (GTDB taxonomy): domain Bacteria; phylum Pseudomonadota; class Gammaproteobacteria; order Burkholderiales; family Burkholderiaceae_C; genus Rubrivivax. The sequence goes on from JAYSYH010000040.1 coordinate 684, forward strand.
AGCTGATCCATGTGCTGCACCGTCTCGTCAACGGCGGCCACAGCGTGATCGTGATCGAGCACGACCTTGACGTGATCGCCGAAGCCGACTGGGTGATTGACCTGGGGCCCGATGGCGGCAACGCGGGTGGACTGGTCGTGGCATCGGCGCCGCCTGAGGCAGTGGTGGCGCTGGGAACGCCGACCGGAAAGGCGCTGGCGAGCGTGCTGGCGCGAGTCGTGAAAACATGATTGCTATTAAATATATAGCTACCTGCGCCCGCTCATATTGAGAAAAAGCACCGAAAGGCTTATAAAAAAAGCTGACGCCATGGCGACAGCCTTTCAGGTGTTGCCCTGATGTGTCCAGGGGCGGGGTAACGCATCATGGCGTTTTGCAAACCGCCAAACCCTTCAGGAGATGCTTCCATGCAACGCCGCCAATTGCTCCAGTCCGCCGCCGCCCTGGCCATTCCCGCGCTGGGCCCGCTAGGCCTTGCCCTGGCCCAAGGCTTTCCAGTCCGCCCGATCAAGCTCATCGTTGCCTTTCCGGCCGGTGGGCCGACCGACATCACCATGCGCTCGCTCGCCGACAACGCGTCGAAAATCCTCGGCCAGCCGGTCATCATCGACAACAAGCCCGGCGCGGGCGGCACGCTGCCGGCGCAGCAGCTGCAGACCTCGCAGCCCGACGGCTACACGCTGGCGCAGATTCCGCTGGGCGTGTTTCGCCTGCCTTACACCACCAAGATCAACTGGGACCCGGTCAAGGACATCAGCTATGTGCTCAACGTCACCGGCTATGCCTTCGGCATCGTCGTGCCGGCCGACTCGCCGTTCAAGACCTGGGCCGACTTTGTCGCCTATGCCAAGGCCAATCCCGGCCGCCTGACCTACGGCTCGACCGGCACGCTGACCAGTCCGCACCTGACGACCGAACTGATCGCGCAAAAGGCCGGCATCGAACTGCAGCACATTCCCTACAAGGGCAGCGCCGACCTGATGCTGGCGGTGGTCAGCGGCCAGGTGATGGCGGCCGCCGACAGCACCGGCTTTGCGCCGCAGGTCGAGGCCGGCAAGCTGCGCGTGCTCAACACCTGGGGCGAGAAGCGCCTGGACAAGTTTCCGAATGCGCCGACGCTCAAGGAACTGGGCTACGACATCGTGCAGAACTCGCCCTTCGGCATCGGCGCGCCCAAGGGCACGCCGCCCGATGTGGTCAAGCGCCTGCATGACGCCTTCAAGAAAGCCATGGAAGAACCGAGCTACGTGAGCGCGCTGGGCCGCTACGACATGCTGCCGAACTACATGGGCACGGCCGACTACAGCAAGTTTGCCCAGGAAACCTTCCTGAAGGAAAAAGCGCTGGTTGAAAAGCTGGGGCTGGGCAAGCCGTCTTGAGGTAGCGTTCGGGCGTCAGCCGGTGCGCGCCGCCAGCACGGCGGCCGCCACTTCGGCAAAGCCCGCGCCGCGTTCGCCCCGGGTGATGTAGCGCGGCAGGTGGCTCAGCTGCGCTTCAAAGCGCCGCACATTGGCCACGCCGATGCTGTTGCCGAAGGCCTCGAACATCAGTTGGTCGTTGGTCGAGTCGCCGACGTAAAGCCAGCGGTCCATTTCTGTGTCAAGGTCGCGGCCGAAAAGTTCGTGAACGATCCAACGCGCGCCCTGCAGCTTGTTGTGGCTGCCAAACCAGCCGTTGATGTGGATCGAGCTGACGGTGGCGTTCAGGCCTTCGCTGCGCATGATGCGCACCAC